>JBGQIO010000039.1:0-22124 GCA_041498515.1 Anaerolineae bacterium | reverse complement strand
TCGGTCACCGTCGCCATAAAAAGGTTTTAAAGATCACGAAAGGACAGCGCGGCGCAAAGCACTTGCTCTTCAAGCGCGCCAATGAGGCCATGCTGAAGAGCCTGTGGTATGCGACGCGTGACCGCCGTGTCCGCAAGCGTGACCTGCGCAAGTTGTGGATAGCCCGCATCAATGCGGCTGCCCGGCTAAACGGCACCACCTACAGCCGGCTGGTGGCAGCGCTGAAGAAAGCGAATGTCACCCTCAACCGCAAGATGCTGGCCGATATCGCCGTGCGCGATCCAAAAGCCTTCGCAGCGGTAGTGGCGCAAGCCAAATAGAAATCGCACATCAACAAACAGGGACGACCGGTCGGTCGTCCCTGTTTGTTTAACGGGTAAAATAATCGCATGAACACCGTTCTCGCTGAACGCGTTCTTTCCACCGGCCAAACCATCCAAATCGTGCAGGGCGACATCACCGTGGAGATGACGGAGGCCATCGTAAACGCGGCCAATGAATCTCTGCAGCACGGCGCGGGCGTGGCAGGCGCGATCCTACGAGGCGGAGGACAAGTCATTCAACAAGAATCGGAGGAGTGGGTCCGCAAGCACGGAAGGGTATCGCACTCGCAGCCGGCGTGGACTTCGGGCGGACTCCTACCCGCGAAATACGTGATCCACGCCGTCGGGCCGGTTTGGGGTAATGGCGATGAAGATGCAAAATTATCAGCAGCAATTCACGGGTCGCTTGAAACAGCAGAGGCACTTAAGCTAACTTCCATTTCATTTCCGGCTCTATCCACGGGTATCTTCGGCTTTCCAAAGGAACGCGCAGCGGGCATAATGTTCTCTGTCATTGAACAATATTTTTCCCAGCATACATCTGAAATCGAATTGATTCGATTGGTTTTATTCGACGAGTCAACCATCCGTTCGTTTACGTCAGTATGGGCTGAGAGATCAAATCCATAACCCCATCAGTCGCTAAGCACATAATGGGTAAATGAGCGGAAAAATGATCAATATAGTCGTTGCCAGCCAGGATCAACATACGCCACAAATCAGGGATTTATTTTGGGAATATTTGCAATGGGCAAACTCGCGAACCAATGAAGAGTTCAAGGTAAACTTTGACATTGCTACAATGCTGGAAGATGATATGGGGCATCTGAACAAGTTCATGCCGCCAAAAGGGCGGTTGCTGCTCGGCTACAATGAGGACCAACTCGCGGGAATTGGCTGCCTGAAGGAACTGACACCCGAAATTGGAGAAATCAAACGGATGTATGTCTGTCCTGAACATCGCGGTAAAGGATTAGGCCGGGGGCTTATCAGCCGGTTATTGGAAGAGGCAAAACGGGTCGGATATACATTAATTCGACTGGATAGTGCTGGATTCATGAAGGAAGCCCATCAGTTATATAAAACAACGGGGTTCCATGAGATCGAGGCTTATGAAGGTAGTGAAATTCCAAAAGAGTTTCAAAACCACTGGATATTCATGGAGATGAACATCTCAGAGAATCAAAATTATAAGTAAATTAACAGCAGGTAATTTGAACACCACCAAGGATTCCAACAAGCCATCATGATCTCATCGTCTCAAAATCCAAAAATCAAATTAGTCCGGGCGCTGACCAGCCGCTCGAAAGAACGCCGGGAAGCGGGTGCTTTCCTGGCCGAAGGCGTGCGACTTTTAGAAGAAGCGTTCCATGCGAATTGGCCGTTTCGTTATGTATTGTATTCAGATGAATTGAGCGAGCGGGGGATCGAATTAGTCAAGAGACTAGAAGACAAAAAGTTGGAAGTTGATAAAGTAGAAAACGGATTATTGCAATCGCTCAGCAAAACAGAGAACTCGCAAGGCATTCTCGCCGTCCTAAACTTTTCTTCTTTACCGATTCCCCAACCACTGAACTTCGTCCTCATCCCCGATTCCCTCCGCGAGCCTGGAAACCTGGGTACTTTAATCCGGACCGCGGAGGCGGCTGGAGTGCAAGCAGTCCTGCTCCCACCGGAAATAACGGAACCCTTCGCACCGAAGGTCGTCCGGGCAGGAATGGGCGCACATTTTCGATTGCCAATCCATTCGTTGAGTTGGGTTGAAATCGAAGCCCGCGTGCATGGCATGACTACCTTTCTCGCTGACGCCGAAGGGACGCTTTCCTGCTGGGAAGCGGACTTCAAATCACCGCTTGCGTTGATCGTCGGCGGCGAGGCCGGAGGGGCAAGCGAGCAGGCGCAGAAATTGGCAGACCATAAGGTCAGCATTCCGATGATCGGCAAAACAGAATCACTGAATGCAGCCGTCGCCGGATCGGTGCTGATGTTTGAGGTGATGAGACAACGAAGCGGGATGCGTGTTCCATAATATGGAACAGGTGTAACCCGAATCACGTATTACAGATCGATGGAATTGAATCAAATGAAAATCAGATCTATAACCTACTTCTGCAATCCGCGCTGGCCGTTGGATGAGAAAGTGATCCAAACGGCGGGTGAATGTCTTGTCCAAGCCAAGTCGGCATTCGAAGCCGGAGGTTATGAAGTCCAGACGGTGCGACTCGCAACAGTGCCTTTTCCAAAGTTGTTAAGTGCAGCCGCCACGAAATCATTAGATCAAACGCCGAGGCTGGCAGAAAAGCTTGAGAAACTTCTTCAACAGGTGGGTATAGGGCTCGCATCGCTTGGCCCGGCCCTTCCGGATAGCCCGCGCAGTTATGAAATGATCCCGGAGGCTATCGCGGCCACAAAAAACATCTTCTTCGGCGGGGTGATGGCCGACGGCAAGCCTCCGGACTCCAAAATCCATCCGAAAGCCGTGCGCGCCTGCGCAGAGGTGATGGTCAAGTCAGCACCGCTTGACCCGAACGGATTCGCCAATCTGCGTTTCGCAGCGCTGGCAAACGTCAAAGCGGGCTCACCCTTCTTTCCCGCTGCCTATCATAAGGGGAATCGACCGGCGTTTGCCATTGCAACCGAGGCCGCGAATTTGGCGGTTGAAGCTTTTACCGGATCGAAGACCCTGGACGAAGGACGAAAGGCTTTGGTTGCCGAAATTGAAAAACATGGAAAAGCAATAGCACGTATCGCTAAAAAGATCGTCAAAATATCGAGCCGTCGAAGGTCCGATCTTCGGTTTGGCGGTATCGACTTCTCGCTCTCCCCCTTCCCCGAAGAAGCTCAATCCATCGGGACAGCTTTCGAGCGGATGGGAATACCGAAGATCGGGCTGCACGGCTCGCTGACCGCGGCCGCCATCCTGACCGAATCCATCGAACGCGCAAGCTTTCCACGCGCAGGCTTCAGCGGATTGATGATGCCCATCCTCGAAGACGCCACGCTTGCCCAACGCGCGGCCGAGGGAACGCTCACCGTCAAAGATGTGCTGCTTTATTCGGCGGTGTGCGGCACAGGATTGGACACCGTCCCATTGCCGGGAGATACACGGGCTGAACAGATCATGCCTCTCTTAATGGATCTCTGCGCGCTCTCACTGCGGTTGGATAAACCGCTCACCGCGCGGTTGATGCCCATCCCGGGCAAGAAGGCCGGCGAACCAACCACTTTCGATTTTGGTTTCTTTGCCAACAGTAAAGTGATGGTGCTGGAAGCTGCCCCCTTATCGTCTGCATTAAGCGGGACTGAGACACTGCGGATCAAGAAGCGTTAGCGCTGGGGAAGAGTGGTAGATTGGGGGAGGGAAAGTGCGAGGTGCGGAGTGCGGTGTGCGAAATTAAGCACATGTTTAAGAAAACCGGAAAGAATGTGGAAGGTAGGAAGGTGACGTTGTAAAGCCTTCAACTTTCCACCTGGCTTTCAACCCGCCGTTCCAACCGCCAATATTCTCCGGCTCCACCTTCCCGTTCCATAAAACCGTACCCGATCAGCTCGCGCCGCAGGCCGGCTGTATCTTCATGAAAGCCTGACAGGATCTTGTTGACCTGTTTCTCGCTGTAACGTTTGCCCGGCTCAAAGGCTTTGACGATGTATCGCAGGACCGCTTCCAATTTCTTACGCTGGGCCGGGATCGTTTTCAAACTACCATCCCGGCGTGAAAAATCGGTAATCACTTTGCGGTCATAGGTGTCGAGGTCCACCTCCGCGGCGGCAGTTGTGAAATCCTGGCGCGAGAGCAGGCGGCGCGTCTTCTCCTCGAGGGCTTTTTCCTTGAGATGGTAGACGTTATAGTAACTTTCGGCCTGAGCGCCGACGAGGCCGACCTGCGCCAGTTTTGAAAGATGATGTGAAACGGTCGAAGGTTTAAGGTTCAACAAGGCAGCGAGTTCTTCCACGCTGTAGGAGCGTCGGGCGAGGAGCCCCACGATCTTCAAACGATTGGCATCCGCCAAAGCCTTATAAAAAAGGACCAATTCTTCGCTCATGACGGCCTCCCTTCGACCTGCTCGGGGTGACGCCAATAACGAGAACCGTCACTTTCACGGGCGAGCAACCCGGCATCCACCAGGTCGCGGCGCAATCCGGCTGTATCCTCATGAAAGCGGCGCAGGATCGTATTGACTTCCTTCTCCGAATAATCGACGCCAAGTGCGAAAGCAGAAATTAGATAATTCAAGACCACGTGTAATTTCGAGGATTGGAAGGGGATCTGCCTGATCGTCCCGTCGGCGTTGAGATGGGCTACGAGCACCTTGCGCGATTTCGGGTCAAGGTCGGGCGCGGGACTATAGGTTTCGCGTTTGCCCGCAAACTGGGTCCTGGATAAAGATTCCACGGCACTGTCATCCAAGTTGAAAACATCTCCCTTTCTATAGACCACACCTACACGTTCAAGATAGGCAAGATGATTAAAGGCTAGACGGTACGGGAGATCCAATTCCTGAGCGATTTCTTTAATCGTTGCAGGTCGTTGAGCCAGCACGCCAATGATCCGCAGCCGGTTGGCGTCAGAGGCGGCTTTGACAAAATCGAGCAACTCCGGGGTTTTGTTCATTTCATATTTCCATAAAACTAATTTGATATTTATCGAATTGAATTTTAGCAGGGAATCGAGGTTTGTCAAGAGGGTCGGCTGTGCGCTGCGACCTGATCTACGGATAGCGACACCGCTTCGCGTGGTAGTGATACGGCTTCGCTTATCCGCACGGTTCGCTATACTTTGCAACACACCATTCCCCACGGTTTGCACATATCGATTTTATTTTTGATATATTAACGAGGTCACGAGTAAATACAGACAACCGGTGAGAGGACCCCGTTTTTGAGGGTCGAAAATGAACCAAACTGATTCGGTTATAATTTACGAGTAAGAGTTGGTCCCAGTTCATTTCTTTTGGAGGTGTCTTGTGGATCTCTCGAAGCATGCGTTCTTTGAGGGAAAAATCGTCCCGTTGGCGGACGCAAAAATCAATATTGCGACCCACGGGTTTCTATATGGCACCGCCGTATTCGCAGGCATGCGGGCTTATTGGAACGAAGAGAAGAAAGGTCTCTTCGTTTTTCGTCCATATGACCATTTTCGACGGCTGCTGCATTCTACGCGCATGATGGCGATGCAGACAAGTTATGACGAGGAAAGCCTGATCCAGTTAACATTGGATGTACTGCGGATGGATAACTGGCGGCAGGATGTCTATATGCGGCCAACGTTCTATAAGTCCGATATGGGAATCGGAGTGCGTCTGCACGATCTAAAAGACGAGTTTTGTCTATTCACGATGGCTTTTGAGAAATATGTAAACAACGATACCAACGCCCATGTGACGGTATCATCCTGGCGGCGCATTGACGATAACATGATCCCGGCCCGGGGAAAAGTGGCAGGTGCGTACGCTAACTCGGCTTTGATCAAGACCGACGCCAACCGTGCCGGATTCGATGAGGCGCTGGTGCTCGACCAGAACGGGCACGTCTCAGAAGGCTCGGCGATGAATATTTTCATGGTGCGCGACGGCGTGATGATCACGCCCCCCGTTACCGATAATATCCTGGAAGGGATCACGCGCAGGACCGTCATCGAATTGGCGCGCAATGAATTGGGGCTGCAAGTGGCCGAACGTTCGATCGACCGCACCGAAGTCTTTGTCTGCGAAGAGTTCTTTATGACCGGCACTGCCGCGGAAATAACCGCGGTCACGAAGATCGATAGCCGTCCCGTCGGCGTGGGGGTGATGGGACCGATCACAACGAAGATACGCGGCATGTATGACGATGTGATCCGGGCCAGGAATCCAAAGTACGAGCACTGGAATGTGGAAGTGTAAGGCTGGATAGTAAGACCAGCCCGTCACTTTTGATTGTTACGGGCTATTGTCATTTTTTAGACCCCCGTGGAGTTTTCAGATAACCTGATGTCAGGTTCTATTGATTCTTTTTAAAGCGCACCAGGATCAAATTCTTTTTGCAATCATTGTAAGTGGTTATATAAACGTTATTGGCTAAAGGGAGGCCCCCCTGGTCGAGCAACTGCAAGGTAAGAGGTTCGATCGAAGCCACTGGGACGTCGCGAAGCTTGAACTCAAAGCCGGATTTGCCATAATCCGGACTGACGCCGCTCACCGTTGTTAAATTAATTGGGTTGCCAGCCAAGGTGCCCGTCAGACGGACCACCATGCCTATGATCGGACTGCCACTGGCGTCATCCACCGTCCCGCCCACTCCCAGCCAGCTACAACCCAGATCAGCCAAGTGTCCGATTATTGTGCTCTGAATTGCCTGCGGGGGAGAGGAGGCAAAAGGCGCCTTAGGGGTGCTGGTCGGCTGCGGTGTCTTAGACGGCGGGACCAAGGAGAAGCCTGTGGGCGAGGGCTGTAAAGTGATGGTCGGGGCAAGCGTAGGTGTGTCGGTTATGTCGATGAAAGTCGGCGTCCAGGTAGGGGCGAGCTGAATGGGGGTGATCGTCCCGGTGGGGAATAGAAACGGGGTGGGAATCTTGGGCGGCAACGGGTTTAGAGCCGTAGCAGGGTTTACAAAAACGAACACAAAATATGCGGCAATCCCCAGCGTGGCAAGCAGTACAAGAACGGTCAACAAGTCCCAAATATTTAATTTGAGACTCGGGCGTTTGACCGGCTTATCTTCGAAATCAAAATTATCCATTGCGTCACTCCAAAACTAGGGCCTGGATGCAAAATCAATCGGTCGTGTCCTCGCGAGCCGTGTTCCTTCCGACCATTCACTTTTCACAACGATGGGAGAGATTGCTTCTCCACAGCGCGGGGAAACCTGGAAATAAACCATCCTGTTCGGTGATAGCGAAGTAATCATTAATCTACCCACACAAATTAAGGAGCCAGGACGACGGCTGCCTCACCACGCTGCTGCGAAATCCAATCCTTCAAAGCGAGTTCCTGCATAGCCAGATAGGCGCCGGGCGATAGAGGATGGTTCGCATCCCGTTCCAACACTTTTATTATATGGAAGCCTGCCTCGGTTTGAATCACACTGCTATATTGACCGACCTGTAAACTAAATGCAGCCTCTTCGATCTTCGGCTCAAGCAAATACCCTTTCGGGAACCAGCCCAGCTCGCCGCGCGTATTGGAGTCGTATTGCGCCGCCAGGCTGTCGAAATCGGCGCCGCCCTGCAGCTGAGCGAGCACTGCTTGAGCGTCATCTGCATTATAGAGCAAAATTTGCCGGACATGTACCTGATCTGCAGTCTTAGGGACAGCGGTAATGATTTTGTCACGCATCCAGGCTGCTTCCATGGAACGTTTCAAGGCGACACGAAAGGTGGCGTCGGTATAACCGTGACCTGATTCCCAGGCTGACAATTTATCCGCCCCACCCAGTTGAGTTGCCAGCGCGGCCATCCTGGACTGGAAGGCGGAGTCCGTCAGATCGTATCCCGCGGCCCGGGCGGCCTGTGACAACAGCATTTGTGCGATTAAATCTTCAAGCACGGCTTTAGTGGCAGCCTGGTTGTCCAAAGTTTTTCCCAGGGCAGTTTGGGAGGATTTATATTCAGCAACCTGTGCTTGAAATTCTGCGACCGTCAGGCTCTCGCCGTTGACCTTTGCCACAGCCGGTTCGGGTGTGGCAGTGGCCGGTATGGCAGTAGCGGTAGGACCAACCGGTGTGGGCGTGGCTCGCGTACCAAATAGAGGACTACAGGAGCCGAGGCCAAGCGCGACCAGCAGGATGAGACCCCGGAGGCTGATCTTCGGTCCTTCTTGCAAAACTATCTTATGAAAGATAGCCTTAATCTTGTTTAGACTATATGGGGGGAAAATCATCGCCCAGATTATACCAATTTCAGTAAATCACCGAACAGTGAGGAGGGCGCCGCACAACTCAAAAATCGGAAATTCCTCGAAATCGTGATTTACTGTAATAAAAAAATGCAGCAGGGTCGGGCAACTGCCCGACCCTGCTATGATCGACTCTATGGCGAATGGTTTAGTAATCCATTCCACCCATACCGCCACCCGGAGGCATGGGTGAGGGTTTATCCTTCTCAGGCATGTCGGTGATCAGGACATCTGTGGTCAGGATCATCGCTGCGATGGAAGCCGCGTTCTCAAGTGCACCGCGGACGACCTTGACCGGGTCAATGATGCCGGCGGTGATCATGTCGGTGTATTCGTTGGTGAGAACGTTAAAGCCGATGTTCTTGTTCTTCTGTTACACGGCCTTCCGACGGACGGTATCAATGATCACCGAGCCATCCTGGCCGGCGTTGGAAGCAAGTTTACGAATGGGGGCTTCGAGCGCCTTCCTGACGATGTTGATGCCGACGCGGATTTCTTCGTCTTCAGTGGTCTTTGCCATCTTATCGAGTTTGTGGGCAGCGTTGATGAGGGAAATTTCGCCGCCGGGGACGATGCCTTCTTCGACAGCCGCGCGGGCTGCAGAGAGCGCATCTTCAACACGATGCTTCTTTTCCTTCATTTCGGTCTCGGTCGCCGCGCCAACTTTGATAATGGCGACGCCGCCGCTAAGCTTGGCAAGCCGTTCCTGGAGTTTTTCCTTGTCGTAATCGCTGGTGCTCTTGTCGATCTCGGCGCGGATCTCCTTGATGCGGCCTTCGATCTCGCTCTTCTTGCCTTTGCCACCGATAATCGTGGTGTTCTCCTTGTCGGAGGAAACTTTATCGGCGCGGCCGAGGTCTTGAATAGTGGCTGTCTCGAGCTTGCGGCCGAGTTCCTCGGAGATCACAGTGCCGCCGGTCAGGACAGCGATATCCTGCAACATAGCTTTGCGGCGATCGCCGAAACCCGGGGCTTTAACGGCCAGAACGTTGAGCATGCCACGCAGTTTGTTCAGTACGAGAGTGGCGAGGGCTTCCCCGTCCACATCTTCCGCGATGATAACGAGTTCACGCTTGCCGACCTGGACGAGCTTCTCTAACAGCGGGACGATGTCCTGAGCGGCAGAGATCTTCTTTTCATTGATCAGAATATAAGCGTCGGCGATGATGGCTTCCATCTGATCGGCATTGGTGATGAAGTAAGCCGAAAGATAGCCTCGATCGAACTGCATACCTTCGACAAATTCGGTCTCATCGGCCATAGACTTGGACTCTTCGACAGTAATGACGCCGTCCTTACCGACCTTGTCCATTACGTCTGCGATCAGTTCGCCGATATGAGGCTCCGCGGCCGAGTTGGTCGCGACCGAGGCGATCTCTTCCTTGGTATCGATCTTGACCGCCATCTTGCGCAGTTCTTCGACGACAGCCTCGGTGGCCTGCTCGATACCATGCTTGACAAGCATCGGGTTGTAGCCGGCTTCGAGTGATTTGAGGCCTTCGTTCACGATGGCGTGTGCGAGGACGGTCGAGGTAGTCGTGCCATCACCGGCGATGTCGTTGGTTTTGGTCGCGGCTTCCTTGAGAAGCTGGGCACCCATGTTTTCGAACGGGTCTTCGAGTTCGATCTCTTTAGCGACGGAAACACCGTCATGAGTAATGGTGGGGGAGCCGAACTTGCGGTCCACGGACACGTTGCGGCCTTTCGGACCAAGGGTCGCACCGACCGCATTGGCGACGACATTCATGCCGTTCTTAAGCTTACGGCGTGCATCTTCAGCAAAAACAAGTTGTTTAGCAGCCATGTTTAAATACCTCCAGAATTAGCCTTCAACGATGGCCAAAATGTCGCTTTCGCGCATGATGAGCAATTTCTTGCCATCCATCTTGATATCGGTGCCGGAATACTTGGCGAACAAGACTTTATCGCCGGCTTTGAGTTCCATCGGGACGCGTTCGCCTTTCTCGTTGCGTTCACCGGGACCCGCGGCCAGGACTTTGCCTTCCTGCGGTTTCTCTTTGGCGGTTTCGGGAAGAATGATGCCACCGGGCGTCATTTCTTCCTGTTCGATCGGTTCGACGATCACACGACCGCCCAGAGGTTTGAGCTTGAGTTTGATTGCCATCTTTAGGCCTCCTAAAAAATTTGGTTATTTGTGGAATAAGCACAGAATTAGCACTCTCTCAATTGAGTGCTAATAGTATGATACCGAATTCACAAGCGTCCGTCAAGGGGAGATTGCAGGTCTCTTATGCAAATCTGATAGTGGTAATCGCCTAAATGCTGCGACGACGATCCCGCGCTTCGTGAGGTGAATTGAGCAAACGGATGATTTAAATGCAAATTACGCGAATAGATGCAAGGATTTTGCACTGATCTCCCCATCAAGAAATCCGCGGTTAACCTTGCCCATTGCGGTTCACTGCAACCCCGATATGCTCAAAATCATGGGGTTGAGGTCGGAATGTGAGTAGCTGTAGGATAAGGCGTGGAGGTGGAAAGATATTTGGGAGTTGAGACCGGCGTGGCAGTCGCAGAGGTGGATCCTCCTGCGGGGGAGAAGGAACACTCCAATTCAGCCGCGGTAATGTTGGCGGTAATATCAGGCCGGTTGCTTTCATATCCGCTGGCTCTGACTTTCGCGATGGTATTCAAAGCAAAGGGGCAATACGTTGGATCTCTGGGACCTAAAGCGGCCAGGACGGAGAAATATACTTGATAGTAATCCACCGTGCTCAAAGAGAGAGGCAGGCCGGTTACCTGGACGGGGAGATCCTGGTCGTCGCAACCGGTCAGGCCACGCCCCTGGCAAGAGTCTTCGCCATTGCAACCCTGGACCGCACATTGCAGGGCAGGGATGGAACCTTCATAGTTGCGTGATTTGAAGTAGATGATCCCCAACTGTCCGTAAATATCCGCATTGGCGGGCTGAAAACTCAACGCCTTCTGAACATTGCGAGCCGCGATGAAGTATTCACCTTCCTGCGAGTATGTCTTCGCAATCGAAAGATAAGGGACGGGATCCTTGACCTGCAGCTCGTTATTGATGCTGGCGGCCTTGGCAAAATACTCCAGAGAGCTGTCGAATAACTGCTTCTGCGTATCTGCGTTAAGGCTTTTGAAACCAAGCTGGCGATAGTTCGCGCCGGCCCGTAGATATAGAAACGTCAGCTTGGGTGTAATCGCAATCGCTTTATCATATTCCTGAATGGCAAGGTTGTATTCGCCCTCGGCCTCGAGCACATAGGCATAGACTCGGTGTACGTCCATCAAGGAAGGATCACGGTCCACGGCTTGCTTGATATACTGCTCGGCCTGGGTCCACTTTTGCTCATCCACCAGGATCTCAGCGTAGTAAGCCATGGCAAGCGTGTTGGTGCTGTCCAACTGCAAGGCACGGATGGCTTCCAGATCGGCCTGGGTTAAAAGAGCCTGGACCTGTGTGTCATCAAGCAGGCTGGGATTGGCGTTCCAATCGAGCGTAAAGGCCAGGACGGCGTGCACCGTGCTGTCATCCGGGGCAAGTTTGGCTGCCTTCTGCGCAGAGGTAAGCGCTTCACTCAAACGCGCTTTGGTCTCTGCATCCGTGGTCAGCAGCGAGGTTGAATAAGCCTGAATACGAGCTAATTCGGCCCATGCTTGGGCATTGTTCGGGTCCACGCGCACGGCTTCACGATACGCGGCGATCGCTTTATCCAGGCTGCCGGCAGTGAATTGTGCATCGCCTTCCAAAGCATAAGAATTGGAATTCCGTGTGGGTGTGGGAGCGGCCGCAAAAGGAGATGTGATCTGTCCCTGCCTCATCTGGATGATCAGCCAGATCCCGCCAAGAGACAGGATGGCCAAAAAGAATATCCGATAAATACTGGACTCTGCCCGGTGATTGAAAATAGGACGGTGCGGGGAAAGATTCATGGGGTAGGAGTAACCTCAGGCGGATTAAGAGTTGGCGCTTTCAGGGAGGGCGTCCCGACCGAAAGACCCGAAGGGATCAGAGTCGAGGAGGAGGTGAGATTCTGCTGACAAGTCTTGATCGCCTGGTTGACGTTAGTCACGGAAATGTCGTCGGTAGGAATGGTGCTTTGAACCTGCTGTGCCACCTGTAAAGTTTCACCGCAGCGTCCCACTTTAGCAAGGGCCAGCGCATAGGTGAAATAGATCTCGGCAATGCGCGGCGAGCCAGGGACCAGTTGAATGGGTAGGACCGTATTGCCCACCTCCGTCGTGCCACCTTTGACTGCGAGTTCCAATTCTTTAACCGCGTTAGCAAACAAGGCATTGTGATAATACATCACACCCAGGTTTCCATGGTACCTTGGGCTGGTCGGTTCGTCATTCATGGCGGTCTGTGCAAACTGCAGTGCTTTGGAAAATTGGCCGACGGTGGAATAAGTACGCGAGATCAAATACGGGGCCATAGGGTCAGAAGGGTTGAGCGCGTTTGCATTTGCGAATTCCTGGACCGCCTGGTCATAAATACCGAGAGCGGTGTAGTTGATACCAACCTGAAGGTGAAGGTCGGAAATGTTTTTATTGATGGCGATCGCTGCCTGATATTCGCGAATGGCGTCCTCATAATTAGCAGTCGCTTCAAGGACATAGCCGCGGGCGCGATGTGTTTCGAGCGTGTTGGGCGCCAGGGTCTGCGCCGTTTGAGACTCTGTGATCGCTTTTTGGATCGTATCGGGCCCTTCGTCCACCAGGATTTCGGCGTAATAAGCGTGCGCCACTGCATTGTTGGGGTCCAGCTCCAGGGCGCTTTTAATGGACGCCTCTGCCTGCAGATAATTGCCTTGAAAGTCCAAAGCCCAAGCGCGCACCGCATGCGCCATCGAATTATTAGGGTCGAGAAGCAAAGCATTTTCTGCGCTAGCCTGCGCGTCCTTATAATCACCTGCAAAAACCTGCACGCGGGCGAGCGCAACGTACACGGTTGGATCGTTAGGCTTGATGGTGAGGGTATCGCGATAAGCCTGGATGGCCTGTAACAGCTTGCCCTGGTCGAAGAGGGTCTGCGCTTCGGTCAGATAAGCCTCCGCCGGGCGCGTCGCCGTAGGGGTGGCTTCGAAGGGGGAAGGCGTGGCAGGGATCACATATCTATCAAGGTACAAGCCACCTGCGATCAATAAAATCAGGAAAACAACGCGGAACCAGTTGAAATGCTGGCGCCGCCGATTCATACTCCACTTGCTGCCTTTCAAATACATGCAATTGTCCTTCACAAAACCACATTCAAAAAAGGCGCGGAATTAGGGGATAAGCGTGCGAACCTCTGCCAACCCTTTAATCAGGCTCTCTTGTAGTATGGTTTATTATCAATCATCTTACCATCCGAAACAAACCAGCGTCAAGCAGGCCTTCTAAGGTTATCCTTATACGCGGCTAGCGGACTTATATCCTGTCCCGAAAGGTAGCCCCCACTTCGCTTCTGGATCCATATCACAAGCAAGGTCATTGCGATCCTTTTTAATACAACCCTTAAACCAGGAAATTCCCTGAAATCGCGATTTACTGAAATATCATAAGAAGCAGTAGAATCACGTTATGCAGTTCGAAGTATTCACACTTTTACCCGAAATATTTCCTCCATACCTGGAAAGCAGTATCCTCCAGCGCGCCCGGCAGCGCGGTCTGATAGAGGTGCGCGTTCATAATATTCGCGCCTATGCTCACGACAAGCATCACACGACCGATGATGTACCTTACGGCGGCGGGGGCGGTATGGTAATGAAACCCGACCCGGTGTTCGAGGCCGTCGAATCAGTCCTGGGATCTGCGCGACCTGAGACACACAGCGTGCTTCCAGCAGGGCAAGAAGGTACCAGGAGCGGAGACACCGGTGACGTTCCTGTCATATTGCTGACCCCCCAGGGGCGCGTGTTCAATCAAGCAATTGCTCAGGAATTGACCCGGCACGAAATAATCGCCTTGATCTGCGGTCGCTACGAGGGGGTGGACGAACGCATCCGGGAACACCTGGTGACGGATGAGATTTCCATCGGTGATTACGTCCTGACCGGCGGCGAACTGCCTGCGTTGATCGTGATCGATGCTGTTGCCCGACTGCTGCGCGGCGTGCTCGGCGACCCGGACGGCGCTGAAGATGACTCGCATGCTTCGGGCTTACTCGAATATCCACACTACACGCGCCCGCCTGAGTTCCGAGGCGAGGGGGTGCCTGAGGTCTTGTTATCGGGCGATCATGCCAAAATCGCGAAATGGAGGCGGGAACAGTCCTTGGCGAGAACATTGGAGCGCAGGCCAGACATGCTCGGCAAAGCATTGCTTAGTAAAGAAGATATCCTATTTTTAAGGGATCATGGTTTCGATGTGGAGGCTTAAAGGTTTCAAGGCGAAACACCATTCAACATAAGAGGAGATTCATGAAACTCGGCGAAGTCGTATCCATTCAAATCGCTCCAAACGCAACGGACACACTCAAGAACCTTGAACAGATCAGAGCTGTGGAAGGCAAAGGCCTGGAGGGCGACCGTTACTATAACCGCACAGGTACGTACTCGGATAAACACGACGAGTCCCGCGAGGCCACCTTCATCGAATCAGAAGCCCTGGAAGCTTTGGCCAGCGACTACCAAATTGAACTAAAAGGTGCTGAAAGCCGCCGGAACATCTCCACAGGCGGTGTGCCCCTCAACCATCTGGTCGGGAAAGAGTTTAAAGTGGGTGAGGCAGTCTTTCGCGGTATCCGTCTGTGCGAACCCTGCACCCACCTCGAAGAGGTCAGCGGTAAGCGGGTCCGTAAAGGACTCATTCACCGCGGCGGATTGCGCGCCCAGATCGTGAAGTCAGGACTTATACACGTCGGCGACGAGGTCGAATCGCTTTCTTCGTGACCCTCCACCGGCTGCTGTCCATCATCTTCCTCCCTGCCCTGATGCTTTCCGCTTGTGCAGCGCGTCCGCAGGATTGCGCCAGGGCAGACGTGTTTTGCGCAGGGCTGGTCACGGATTTCGGCCCTATTGACGAGGGGATCAATCAAGAAGCATGGCAGGGATTGCTGGAAGCAAAAACCGAAGGCCTGGTCGAGCGAATTGATGCCATTGAGACGGTCGACGTCCGAGACCGCGCCAAGAACATTTCAACTTTTGCCGACGACGGCTATGATGCCATCATTACAGTAGGCGCATCCATCTCAGATGAGACCACGGCCGCGGCCCAAAAATATCCAAACATATTGTTTATCGGTGTGGAACAACCTCAGTCCTTAAAACTCCCCAACTTAAGCGGTTTAGTCTTCCACGAAGACCGCAGCGGTTTTCTAGCCGGCGCGCTGGCTGCCCTGACCACACAGACAAATCGAATTGCCGCGCTCTGCGAAGCAAAGTTCATTGACAGCATGCGAAGGTATTGCGATGGCTTTCAGGCCGGCGCGAAGTATATTAATCCCAACGTGAATGTGACCGTGTCTTATCGGGAAGGATCACAGGAAAAGTTATTCAACGATCCTGATTGGGGACGCACGCAGGCGTTAAGAGTTGTAAACGAGGGCGTGGATGTTTTGTTCGCAGCCGGAGGGGGAACTGCCGACGCCGCGCTCGATGCCGCTGCTCAACAGGGCGCGTACGTCATCGGAGCCGAAACGGATCCCTATATGCGGTTGATCGATGTTCGGCCCATGTTGGTAACCAGTGCGATAGACGACGTCCGCAACGGTGTCAATGAATCGATGCAGCTCACACGGAATGGTCCATTCCCATCGGGGAATTTTTTTGGCCAGACCCTGCTCGCGCCGTTCCATGAATGGGAAAGTCAAATCCCACAGAGCACCCGGGACCGCTTGATGCTGATTGAAAAGGGACTCACAGACGGCTCGGTCTTAACCGGAATCCCCTGGTCAGAGAACGAACCGCTTAATCAAATTCCTTAAATTGCACAATCTTGCACAAAAGAGTCGCCCAATGTATACTTATCGGACAACGACGGTGTACAATCAAAACCAATCAGAGGAAACCTGCTATGAGGAGGTGAGACGGTCAGATATATTTTTATTTAATCTTGGATATAAATTCCACTCAACTTTTTCAAACCTAACAGGAGAAGAATAAATGAAAAAGCTTTACATCCTTATGGCCGCTGTTTTGTCGGCCTCCCTGCTCTTGACAGCTTGCGGCGCGCCTGCCACGGCCACCCAGGCACCGGCTCCGGCTGCTACACAAGCCCCAGCCGCTACGGCAATGCCGGCCGCAACTTCCGCACCCGCTGCCGGGACAGCACCGGATTGTACTCAAGCCACTGTATTCTGTGTCGGTCTGGTCACCGATGTGGGTAAAGTGGATGATAAATCCTTCAACCAGTCTGCCTGGGAAGGCGTGCAAAAATCCAAAACCGATGGTAATGCTGATTGGGTCCAATACATCGAAACAACCGATTCCAAGGATTACGGCAAGAATATTTCAACCTTTGGAGACGCCGGCTACAAAGTGATCGTGACCGTCGGTTTCAATCTGACTGATCCAACTTATGCAGCCGCCCAACAATATCCGAAGACCCTCTTCATCGGTGTGGATCAGTTCCTGTCCAAAGACGCTAACCATCCTACCTGGCCGCTGGCTAACTTGGTCGGCCTGGTATACAACGAAGACCAGTCGGGTTTCCTGGTCGGCGCTCTAGCCGCCATGATGTCCAAATCGCATGATATTGGCGGTGTGTTCGGTACCGATGCAGTCCCGCCCGTCTGGCGCTATGGCGAAGGTTACAGAGCCGGAGCAGCCTATGAGGATACCAAGAACGGGACCAAGACAACGGTCACTAACGTATATCACAGCGATGTCGGCTTTGACAAAACGTTCACGGATCCGACCTGGGGTGCCGATACGGCCAACTCCATGATCGACAAGGGCGCGGATGTGATCTTCGGCGGCGGCGGCAAGACCGGCAACGGCGCCGTGGACGCGGCCGCTCAACGGAAAGTACTCGCCATCGGTGTGGACACCGATCAATTCTTTACCCTGCCCGAAGCAGATGCGTATCTGCTCACCAGCGCGATGAAGCCGATCCCCGGCCCTCTGGCTGACCTGATCAAATTGGCGAAAGCTGGCCAGTTCCCGACGGCCGGACTCTATACCGGTACATCGGGCTATGCTCCATATCATGATGTTGCCAGCCAGATCCCGGCGAATGTTGATACGGAGATGCAGGCGCTGCTCAAAGGTCTGACCGACGGCTCGATCAAGACCAATGTACCTCCGGTCAAACCGGCCCAGTAATTTCTCGATCCATCTATCCCAAGGGGAGAGAGCGAAGCTCTCTCCCCTTGGTGGTTATTTATAGGTAAATCTTTTTTTTGTAAGGGAGCCGCCTCATGCAAAAAACTGATGAACAGGGATTCGCCAGGAACTTGAAACGACGGGCGGATCCCTTTCTTGTACCTTTGCTAGCCATCTTGACTGCCGTTATTCTCGGTGGACTTATTATCAAAGTAGTTGGTGGAGATCCCGTTGCTGCATATCGGGGACTCTTGCAAGGTGCTTTCGGCTCACCCAAAGCATTAAGTGAAACTGCCGTGTGGGCCACGCCTTATATCTTTGCAGGGTTGGCAGTGGCCGTAGCTTTCAAAGGCGGGTTATTTAATATCGGCGCGGAGGGACAACTGGCATTTGGTGCAGTCACTGCCGCTTTGATCGGATATGCCCTGCCAACCTGGCTTCACACCGACCTTCCTGCTTACATTCATATTCCACTTGCAGTTGGATTAGGGATGCTGGCTGGAGCCCTGTGGGCAGCCATCCCAGGCGCGCTCAAAGCATACACCGGGGGGCATGAAGTCATCAATACCATCATGATGAACTATATCGCTCTTAACATTACATCTTATCTGCTTAACGGACCCATGCGAGATCCCGATCCTTTGAACCTCTCGGCCCGCACGCCGCAGATCGCAGCGAGCGCGCGCATTCCGCCGATCTTCAACCTACCCGGTCTGCGCGTCCATTGGGGGTTCGTACTTGCGTTAATTGTCGCATTCATTATCTGGTGGCTTCTCTGGAAGACCACGCTGGGATTCGAAATCCGCACGGTAGGTGCTAACCCGGATGCAGCCAAATATGCCGGCATCAATGTCAAACGGACGATCATCATCACAATGGCGATCTCGGGCGCGCTAGCCGGTTTGGCGGGTGCGATCGAAGTCACTGCACTTAATTATCGTCATGAACTCGGGTTCTCCGTTGGCTACGGCTTCGATGCCATCGCCATCGCCTTGTTAGGTAAAACAAACCCGTTCGGTGTGGTATTAGCAGCCGTTTTGTTCGGGGCCATGCGCAACGGCGCTACCCGCATGCAATTCCTGACGCAGATCCCGGTAGATATTATCTCAGTGATCCAGGCTTTGATCCTGTTATTCGTGGCGGCAGATGCCATTATTCGTTTCATCTATCGGATACGCGCCCGCGAAGAACGTGTCGTTTTGACGCGCGGCTGGGGCGGGTAGGAGGAAGCATGGACTGGCGTCGTTTTGGCATCATCGGGTTAGTGATCGTCATCATGTTTGGTACCGTTGTATTAGTAGGTATCTCGAAGGATTCGGCACTTGTAATCATCACCAGCATGCTAGCCACCACCATTGCGGTAGCCACTCCCCTTACGCTCGGCGCGCTCTCCGGCATTTACTGTGAACGGGCGGGGGTAGTTAATATAGGCATTGAAGGCATGATGCTAGGAGCCGCCTTCTTCGGCTGGCTAGCCTCGATTTACATGAACAGCATTTTCCACTTTCCGGCCTTGGTCAGTATAACCGTCGGAGTGATTATGGCGATATTGACCGGCGGTCTGTTTGCTTTGCTTCACGCAGTTCTATCCATCACTTTCAAAGTGGACCAGATCATTGGCGGCACGGTGATCAACATCCTGGCAATTGGCATCACGGGATTCCTCAACCGCCAGATGTTCTTCGGAGCGGGAAGCGTTTTTGGCGGTCAGGTACCGCATTCTCCGGGTGTCCTGCCAAGGATTCATATCCCATTACTGGCGGATATCCCAATTTTCGGTCGTATTTTCGAGCAGCAACCCATTGCTCTGGCTGCACTGGCTCTAGTTGTCATCACCCATTTTATTATCTTTTATACCCGCTGGGGCCTGCGGACACGCGCAGTAGGCGAGCACCCAAGAGCAGCAGATACGGTTGGTATTAATGTTATCCGCATGCGTTATATGAATGTGATCATAGGCGGTTTCATGGCAGGTTTAGGCGGCGCGTATTTCACGCTCGAATCCATTTCCTCCTTCGAGCCATTAATGACCAACGGGCGCGGTTTCATCGCTCTGGCAGCCATGATCTTTGGGAACTGGACTCCATTCGGGGCTTGGGCAGCCGCGCTTGTTTTTGGCGCTGCACAAGCCTTGCAAATCAATCTGCAGTTCTTCCGAACATCAATTCCGCCTCAATTGGCGTTTCTTCAAAACGCCTACGTAGTCGGCCTCGCACCCTATATTCTGACAATGCTTATTCTCACCGGTTTGATTGGTAAAACCATCCCGCCCGCAGCCGATGGGAAGGCTTACGAGAAATAGAATAACCCTATGGCAGACAACGATATTGTTCTTGAAGCTAGAAACATTTCCAAGCAGTTCCCCGGCGTACTTGCCAATGACCACGTGAACTTTGACCTGCGTAAGGGAGAAATTCATGCCCTGCTCGGTGAAAACGGTGCCGGTAAAACCACACTCATGAACATTTTGTATGGCTTATATCGTCCAGATTCGGGCGAAATCCTTGTAGGCGGAACAGAAGCCATTATCCACTCCCCCAAAGATTCCATTACTTTGGGTATCGGGATGGTTCATCAACATTTTATGCTCATCCCGGTTTTCAGCGTGGCAGAGAACGTCATGCTTGGTGATGAGACCGTACAATATGGCATTCTGGATCGAAAAACGGTCGCAGCAAAAGTGAAAGCTCTATCCCACCAGTACGGGTTGGATGTGGATCCGCAAGCACAACTCGGTCAATTGTCAGTTGGTATGCAACAACGTGTCGAAATTGTCAAGACTTTATACCGAGATGCCCAGATCCTTATCCTGGACGAACCAACAGCGGTATTGACACCTCAAGAAGCTGATGACTTGTTTCGCATTATGCGAGACCTTACCAAACGCGGGGTCTCCATCATCTTCATTACCCATAAGTTGAAAGAAGTGTTGGCTATCGCTGACCGTATCACCGTTATGCGAGCTGGCCATGTAGTTGGATCTACAACGCCGAAGGAAACGAACGAGGCCAAACTTGCTTCCATGATGGTCGGCCGAGAGGTTATCCTGACGGTTAGAAAAGAAGCTGCCAAGCCAAAGGAGGAGGTACTTCAAGTTGAGAATCTGCACGTTCAAGACGATCGCGGATTGGATGCAGTCCGGGGGATAACGTTTAATGTGCGGGCTGGGGAAATTCTCGGCATCGCCGGAGTACAGGGCAACGGTCAGACTGAACTGGCTGAAGCACTGACCGGTCTTCGCTCAATCAAAAGCGGAAAAATTGTCCTGGCCGGTATCGATGTGACCGGTAAACCGCCGCGTCCTATCACAGAAGATGGCATGGGTCATATCCCGGAAGATCGACAGCGGTATGGACTGGTGCTTTCCTATACGGTAGCAGATAATATGGTGCTATGCAGTTACTACCTTGAGCCTTTTGCACATTGGACAATTATCCAGCAAGAGGCGGTGGATTCAAATGCCCGTAAACTCATCGAAGACTATGACGTGCGAACACCATCCCCGTATGTACCGGCAACAAAGTTATCTGGTGGCAACCAGCAGAAGGTCATTGTAGCCCGTGAACTAAGCCGTCCAGTTAAATTACTTCTTGCTTCACAACCGACCCGTGGCCTGGATGTAGGCTCGATTGAATATATTCACAAACAGATCGTAGCCATGCGAGACCGGGGTGTTGGTGTGTTACTGATCTCCGCTGAGTTGGACGAGATCATGTCTCTTTCTGATCGCATCGCTGTGGAATATCAAGGGCAGATCATGGATATCGTCGATGCAAACAAAGCCAATAAAGAATCCTTGGGTCTGCTGATGGCGGGAATTAAATCATCCGAGACACTTAAAGCGGACGGATGAGAAACCTCGGCCGGGCTACGCCCTCGGCTGCCGATGGCAAACCTCACGAAAACAATAAAACGAGACAGCATTCTGGATGAGGAGCCGGATTTCCGGCTCCTTTTGTATTTCTGTAGATATCAGATGCCGCTAGGATTAAACGGGGGTATGCAATTTCACACTTTGCATTAGAATTCCGACACTAACTTGATCGGAGGAAATCATGCATAAATTTCGAAGCGCACTGGCGGGAATCGCAATCGTCGCCTCCCTGCTGGCCTGCAATTTGCAAACCAACCAACAAGACCCAGCCGCTGTGATGACAGCCGCGGCTTTGACCGTGCGGGCGGTGCTAACGCCTACCATTCTGCCGGCATCGTCATCGACCGCTACTTTTACCTCGGTTCCCTTCCCTACCGCGCCGCCCTCTGCGACCCCGGGTCCAACGCTGCCGCCTGCAGCCACTCCTACAGTAAATTGCGATAATGCGAATTTTATAACGGATGTAACTTTCCCGGACAACACGGTGGTCACCGGTGGCGATAGTTTTACCAAAACATGGCGCTTCAGGAATATCGGGACCTGCTCCTGGACCCCCTCTTATGCCCTGGTGTTCGTGAGCGGTGAATCCATGGGTGGACCATCCGTACAGGCTCTATCCGGAAATGTAAACCCTGGCCAAACAGTAGACATCTCCGCGGCGCTCATTGCACCGTCGAGCAATGGCACGCATACGGGGAACTGGGGGCTTCGCAATGCAGCCGGAGTAATCTTTGCGCACTTCTATGTACAGATCAAAGTGGGAGGTGGAGGTGGTGGTGCCTTTGCCGTAATCCACGTCACCTATACACTTTCAACATGGAGTGACAGC
>JBGQIO010000038.1:0-22364 GCA_041498515.1 Anaerolineae bacterium | reverse complement strand
AGGAATTTGCTGGGAGATCCTGTTGTTGGTGTCGCTGTTAAAACTGGAATAAGCGAAACTGCTGCGATACATTTACATCCATTCGAAGCTCGCAAAATGATTTTGGCGGGAGCAAAACAAGCAGTCAGCTTGATAGAGAGGATAGCTCCTCTAAGGCTGAGGACGCCAATAGAACTGGAAATCGATTTTCCCAAGTCCACACAAGCGGATTTTGCCGAGTTACTGCCACAAGCCCGGAGAGTCAATTCAACAAGGGTTGCTTACAATGCGCCAGACATGCTTGTCGCCTTCAGGGCCTTTCTCGTCTTAATAAAGCTGGCAACAAGCAACGTGTGAATGACCCTTGGGAATGGCGACTGAGGTCTCAAATAAACCGAATCGGCTAGATATGGACACTCAAAAATGAAGAGCACTGACCCTGTTCAAGAGCCTATTCTCTACGTGAATGGCGCATTTGTTCCCAGGAGCGATGCAAAGATTTCTGTGTTCGACCATGTGATCCTCTATGGCGACGGGGTGTACGACACGATGTGTGCCTGGAACCATGCCATTTTCAAACTGGATGAGCATATCGATCGTCTTTATGAATCGGCTCACGCCGTCAAGTTGAACATACCCGTGAGCAAAGAAGAATTGAAAGCGATCGTAATCGAGACAGTGCGACGGAATCACCTGGCAAACGCCTATGTAAAGGTTGTAGCAACTAGGGGAGTAGGCGCGCAACCATTGATGAGCCCGTATGACTGCAAACCCGGACTGATCATATTTGCCGTGCCCTATGTTTCTCTGGTCTCCGGCGGTCACGAAGAAACGGGCATCAAGATGATCGTTTCGTCACTGCGGCGAATTCCAAATGAATGCATAAGCACGAAGATCAAGTCCTGCAATTACCTCAACCATATCTTGATGCGCCTTGAAGCCAACGAAGCAGGCGCGGATGATGCGATCGAACTGGACTTGGAAGGTTACGTTTGTGAGGCGCCCGGATACAACGTTTTCATTGTGAAGAACGGGGAAATTTACACGCCGAGCGACAATATTCTAGTTGGCATTACCCGCCAAACGGTACTTGAATTGGCTGCGATGCTGCAATTGCCAGCGAAAGAAGCAAGGATCCAGCCGTTTGATCTCTATAATGCCGACGAGGTCTTTCTTTCCAGCACGGCGGGTGGAATCTTTGCGGTGGTGGAGCTCGATGGAAGAAGGATCGGGGAAGGAAGACCCGGAGCCATAACTACCAGGATAAGGGAACGGTATGTTTCGCTGCTTGAAGGCAGGACCCACAGCAGGCTTGTCGAATAGTCTCCACAGACCGGATCTAATCAGGAACCCAAATGACGTCTAGCAACAAATTGACCGTGGGGATTCTCGGAGGAATGGGCCCTGCGGCCACTTTGGACTTGTTTAAGAAGATCATTGAAGCAACACCCGCACAACGCGATGAGGAACACCTAAACATCCAGATTGACTGCAATCCGGTCCCTAGTGCCGGCAGACAATCCCTATGTGCGCGCGCCCTAAGGCTCGAGCAATTAGGGGTGGATATGATCGCTATTCCATGCAATGCTGCCCACGTACATTTCGAGGCAATCCAGGCAGCGGTGCATATTCCTGTTGCCAACATGATCCATGAGGCCGTCGATTCGATTACCCGGCAGCGCGGGTCGATCTTAAAAGTAGGCATTATGGCGTGGCATGAGGTGCTTGCATTTGGTCTCTATCAATCGGAATTGGAAAAAGCCGGCTTCTCTCCCCTGGTTCCTCAAAAAGAAGAAATAGTCGCGATTTCAGCCTTCATCCAGGCGATAAAAGCCGGACGTATCACAGAATCCGGCAGGCAATCCGCTATTGAGGTAGGAAACGGACTGTTCACAAGAGGGGCCGATGCAATCATTTTGGGCTGTACGGATCTGCCCTTAGCAATATCACAGCATGATTTTGTGCGTCCAATCGTCGATGCCACACAGACCTTGGCGTTCGCCGTGGTCAATATTGCCACGGGAAGTTCCAACATAGGAGCCAAGGAGGTGTCCTGAGATCAACGACAACCCCTTGCCCTTAGCGCCAATCTTTTTTAATCTTCACACTTATAGGAGGATGAAATGTTAAGACCGTCTCGAATATGTTCCGCAACGCTTATGATGATGCTCTTCCTGGCTGCATGTCAAGGAACGGTCGCTACACCGCCCCCGGTCGCAATATCGAATGCGACAGCGCCAGCTACTCCCGCGGTCACGACTGCGCCCGCAGGACCCAAGAAGGGTGGTCACTTGACCATGACGCTTGAGTATGCTGATATCAGCAGCCTGGATCCCGTGGTCCCCGATGACAATTCCTCAATCTGGACGATCCTGAATATCTACGACCAGCTCTTCCGTGTTAGCAAGGATGCGAAATCCGTTGAACCGGATGCGGTTACGGACTATACGGTTAGCGCTGACAACCTAACCTACACTTTCAACCTCAGGAAGGACTTGAAATTTTCCGATGGCAGCCCAGTAACAGTCGATGACGTGATATTCTCGCTGCAACGCATGCTGGTAAGCGACAACTGGGGATTCCTGTTCCCGGAAAACGGAGTGACCATCGAAGCGGCGGGTGACAACGCCTTCAAGATGGTGCTGAAGCAGCCGTACGCACCATTAATAAACAACCTGGCTGGATTTTGGTCATCTATCGTGCCGAAGAAACAGGTTGAGGCCCAAGGCGATTCTTTCTGGGAAAAACCGATCGGCACGGGCCCATTTATGGTGAAGGAATGGGTAAAGGGCGATCATATTACACTGTCCCGCAACCCCTATTATTGGGAAGAAGGGAAACCCTACTTGGACGAGGTTGAGCTTCGCCCTGGATCTGACGACAATACGCGCGTTTTGAAGTTCCAAGCAAAACAACTCGATGTGCTCCTCGAAGTACCTTACAACCAAGTCAAGACCCTGGACAGTATTGATGGTGCCTCAGCGGGTGCTTCGCCGCTGCTTGGGGCTCTTCGACTATATCCGAACTTGACTTATAAACCCCTGTCTGATATCAACGTCCGTATGGCCCTAGAGTACGCGACCGATCGCCAGTCCGTCGTAGATACCGTGCTATTTGGATATGGGGAAGCTGCGACTACACCTCTTATCAAAATACCTGGATGGTGGAATGACAATCTGCCAGGATTCCCTTATGACCTCCAAAAAGCAAAGCAGTTCATAGCGAAATCTTCGGTGCCTAACGGCTTTGAATTGACTGCGACGTATGAGGCCGGCAATACGACCGATGAGCAAATCGCAATCCTGTTGCAGCAACAATGGTCAAAAATCGGTATTGATTTGAAGCTACAGCCATTGGATCCATCAGTGGTTTCTGAGCAATTCAGTAGCGGCCTACTCCAAATGCCTACGGGCTTCTGGAGCAGCAGTGATGTTATCGATCCGGCAGAAACCTCGTCCTTCTTCGGCTGTAAACGAACACAAGCGAGGCAGGGTTTCTGTGATCAGAAACTGAATCAGCTGTATCTGGATTCAAGCGGGATGACGGATCCAGCGGTCCGAAAAGCCGCCTTCTTCGAAATGCAGCAGATTGCCAATGACAATGCCTACTGGATTCCTTTGCTCTACATTCCAAGCATCTCGGCCCAATGGGACTATGTGAAGGACTTTCAGGTACTACCGACCGGCAATTTCCGCCTATGGGAAGTATGGCGGGACAAATAGTCAGGCGGCTTATTCTAGAGTGGTGGGAGCTTTAGGCTCCCCTCACTTTAGACACTGGAATTGATTCTCGAGTTATTGAATGAGCTATCTCGTCAGACGGTTGCTCCAGATGATCATCGTGGTTATCGGTGTAACTATCATCGTGTTTTTTATCCTGAGATTGATCCCGGGCACACCCTGTGCGGTGATGCTAGGCCAATATGTGCGTCCGGAGACAATAGAGAAATGTAAGACAGATCAGGGATTCAATAAGCCGGTATGGATACAATACGGAGCCTACGTCAGCAGGGTCCTCCGCGGCGATTTGGGAAGATCTCTATATTATAGGCGCCCCGCCATGGAGGTCTTTCTCGAGCGGGTACCTGCGACTGTTTTCCTGGCGCTGTACTCAATCATCATATCTATTTTGATTTCGACCCCTTTGGGAATTATCGCTGCCCTCAATAGGGGAGGAATAATTGAAAGCATCATCCGTATTCTGACCACTATCAGCCTTTCCATGCCGGCGTTTTGGATTGGTCTGTTGCTGATCCTTTTCTTCAGCGTTCGCCTGCCTATATTTCCGTTCGGAGGCTTTGGCAGCACCTTCGCGGAGCATCTCCTGTACTTGTTCTTGCCGGCTCTGACAATAGCTCTCACGATGTCGACTGTGCTGGCTCGTACGTTGCGTAACAGCATTCTCGAGATCCTTCAATCAGATTACGTACGTACCGCAAGGGCGAAGGGATTGAGTTGGAACCTGGTCGTCCTACGGCACGTATTGAGAAATGCTCTGATCTCGTACGTCACACTATTAGGGATAAATCTGGCTTGGGTGATCGGTGGCACGGTCATCATCGAACAAGTATTCGGAATTCCAGGTATCGGCTCATTATTGATCAGTTCGATACTGAATCGTGACTATGATCTGGTGCAAAACAATATACTTATCTACGCTTTATTTGTGGTTACGATCAACCTGCTCGTGGACTTAATCTACCCTATTTTGGATCCCCGGGTTCGCCATGCCTAATTCCAACGGCGGATACTACCGCTCTCAGTCTTTCCCTAGACGGTCAATCGGCTAGCTATGGCAACGTGTAAAATCCCGAAGAAGTACCGATATATGGTGTTTGGTGTATCCATGCTGGTATTGATAACTTTAGTCGCTTGGGCTGGCCCAACCTTTTTGCACATCGACCCTATTGTGCAAGACACTAGAGCGCGTTTATTATCCCCCGGAGGCAAGCATATACTTGGGACAGATAACTTTGGTCGAGATATATTCTCGAGAATCCTCTATGCTGGCCGCCTGGATATCCAATTTGCTGTCATTTCCACATTGATTACTTTTGTCCTTGGGTCTGCAGTTGGGGCAATTGCAGGCTTCTACCAAGGCTGGCCTGACACAATACTAATGCGACTAGTTGACATCGTTGTTGCGTTTCCAAAATTGGTGCTAGTAATTGCGATTGTCTCAATGCTGGGAACAGGCCTATTCAACATGTATCTTACGATCGCCATAGTCAGTTGGTACGCTTACGCACGCATTGTTCGCGGTGAAATACTAGTTCTTAACAACAAGGAATTCGTTGTCGCTGCACGGGCCTTAGGCGCAGGAAGCTGGCAGATAATCTGGCGTCATCTAATACCTAATGCAATCTCCCCTGCAATCGTTTACGCGGCCTCGGATGCAGTCCAGAATATCCTATTTGCAGCATCACTTGGCTATCTTGGTCTGGGAATCCAGCCTCCAACGGCCGAATGGGGGACCATGATTGCAGAAGGCCGAGGATTCATGTTGACTAATCCGGGGCTGACAATATACCCAGGGGTATCGATCCTAATTACCGGAATCGCGTTTAGCTTGCTTGGGGATGGCCTGACCGATGCACTACGGCCAGGTGAATGAGTGGCAAATGTTGCGCTAGTGCAAAGCAAAAATGTCGTTAGCGGCTCTTGGGGCATACCGGACATCTTGGCTTAAATATGTTTCCGCTGTTGCGTGATTCCAGGAGTACGCTTCTCCTCTTTCCTAGAATGCAGTGCCTTTTACGGAGTCCTTTCGTGTGAACGAACCCATTGAGTACCTGACATGCGCCAGATAATAGCAATGGGTGGAGGGGGCTTCACGATGGAACCTGACAATCTGTCTCTTGACCGATACATCGTGAAACAAGCTCACAAGCGCAAGCCAAAAGTCTGTTTTGTCCCGACCGCAAGCGGAGACGCAGAGAATTACGTATTGAGATTCTACGAGGCGTTTAGCCAGCTAGAATGCCAATTCTCATATCTATCATTATTTCGTCTTCCAACGGCCGATTTGGAAAGTTTCGTTCTTGACAAGGAGGTGATATATGTGGGTGGGGGCAATACCCGGAGCATGCTCGCGCTATGGCGTGACTGGGAGTTGGATCGTATCCTAAGGAAAGCTTATGATGCCGGTATTGTACTTGCTGGCATCAGCGCAGGTGCCAACTGCTGGTTTGAACAATCTACTACTGATTCTATTCCGGGAGAATTACGCGTGCTAGCCTGTATGGGTTTCTTAGAGGGCAGCTTTAGTCCCCACTATGATGGCGAACCCGACCGCCGCCCGACACTACATCGATTATTGAAAAAGGGCCAGATCCTTCCCGGCTTTGCAGTTGAGGATAGTGCTGCGATTCATTTTGTCGATGGGCAACCGTTCCGTGCCATATGCTCGCGACCAACCGCCAAAGCATATCGTGTTTGGAACATAGACGAGGAAGTAACCGAGGAAACGATGGATATGCAGGATGTGAATATCTAGTACATACAACGCCGAACAAAATTCTAGTGACAAGCAAAGGAGAGTCCATGGCATATCAGGGCTTACAGAGTATGGCAGGAAGAGAACCTACCATACGTCGTAAATAGGTGATCAGGTATTAGATAATTAGGGATCAGGAAGGAAGAGAGATAACGGCTTATCATCCCATGATTGGGGAATACTCATCGGCAGACGAGACCTTGGGGTCATTCAGGGCGCGGGTCGGCGCTGTGCGTCCATACGCTTCGCTATGCTGCGCCCCGGCCTAAAGAACAGGATCTTCGCGCCAAGAAGTACACTTGGCATCTTCGACATATCCCTAGTCGATCACAGCGAATACCGTTCCTGTGCTAACTTTTGCCTAAATGAGCTATATATGGGGGTTACTTGTTCTTGACTCTTATCATGGGGTGCAATTGGATTCGATTTATATCCAGACCCCACCTTTAATTTCTTCATGATTGCAAATTCGTTATCCTTACATAAGTGTATGGCAAATCTATTGCTAAATCAAAAATAAAATCTATAATATATTCAATCTCTGAAATCCGGAGAGAAATTCAAACGAAAGGAGAATATACTAAAATGTTATTTGCTCCGAAGGAAAAAGGCCAAGGTTTAGTTGAATATGCTCTCATTCTTGTATTAGTTGCCATTGTGGTTATCGCGGCTTTAATGATTCTCGGCCCGATCATCGGCAACACGTTCAGCACGATCAACGCCAGCCTCAACAGCACTGGCTAGTCTCAAAATTAAGTTTTCCTGGCTGCGGGACTCTGTCAATCCGACAGAGCCCCGCTTTTTTTTATCGAATTGATTTCTTATATCCTGCACAAAAGCACGAAAAGAATCACGGACGATATACGGTTTTAGATAGTAGGGCAAACGCCTACCACTCGTGGGAAGGGAGCCGATCTTCCTCCCCAATCACCTGATCCGCATCTTCCACGAACAAGAACATAATCCCGCACTCCGCACTTTCTCCTTCCCAATACCTAATCACCTAATTTACCGAACTCTGCTTAATCCGGAGCTCCGCTAATCTCATACCTGCTTAAGCAGGCGGATATAGAATGTGCTCGATTCATACTGCTTCTTACATTAATATCTGAACTTATTTTTATTATTCATAGAGTAAAAACCGACACCCTGGTATAAATACTGATAGAACGCAGTACCTTGTAATTACGCAGTACCCTGTTACAAGGATTGGAGAAAGAAAAGAATGAAATACTTCATGTTCGTGGCCGTGTTATGCGCCTTCCTGTTAAGCGCTTGCGGGGCTCAACCGGTCCCAACCGTGGATCCCGCCCAGGTGCAGGCCTCCGCCGTGGCTCAGGCCAACACCATCGTGGCGCTCACGCAGGTCGCCATGCCAACCGTTACCCCCACGCCGGAAGCCAGTCCAACGCCGTTGGACACCCCGACCCCGCCGTTCGACCAGTCGACGCTGCCCACCCTGGACCTCTCGGGATCACCCACGTCCACCTCCCAGGGCAGCACGACTAATTGCGTGAAGCCTCTGGACATGGGCGCGGCCGGGAAAAAACATGACACCCTCATAAAAAATGAGAGCAGCGGAACCATCAATATCTCACTGAACTTGTACAAGCCGAATGAGTTCGGCGAATGCGGCGCCATTTCATACGCAGGTGTGACCAAGAATGACAGCATCACGGTGGGACTTCCCGCGGGGTACTGGTTCGCGTACGCATGGGGAACGCACAATGGAACAAGCTTCAAAACGACGGGTTATTTCTTCGTCCAACCTGCGCAATTCCTCAAAATAGAATTATGCGTCCGTGACGGCCTCATCGTTTACAAGCCCACATGCTGATTTTGGAAATAATTTCCTCCCTTGCCATCCTTTTCGAGCCGGTGATGTGACCTGGCGAAGGAGTTAATGCAAAGGAGAGAATACTCACCGAACTTGGATTCACAATTTCATCCATGATGTCAGCTGCCATGCTTTGCATATGCAACGTTGAGTGAGCATAAATATTATGTTTCACGCCAGGATTTGAAAGTACCTGGAATCTCCGAGACTACCAACGCAGGGACGACCGAAGAAGCCGAGAACCAGAGGGATATGTCGGGCAATTCTGCAACGGACAGCAGAACCAGGATCCGCCATTTATGCTGCGCGATACCCCTACCCTCCCGCCAAAATTGGATCGATGATGGATTTCAAAGTCTCAAATGATGGAGGACCAACCAACTTCCTTCCATTGATTAAAAACGAAGGTGTTCCAGGAAATGCATATTGACGTTGTGCCTCATTCAGGCTTTGTTCAACCTTTGCACGGTTCCGGCCAGAGTCCAGGCATTGATTGAACTTTGTTATATCCAGTCCAACTTGTGCGGCGTAACCCTTCAAATCGCTCACGCTAAGCACAGGCGCTTTTGCAAAGAGCAAATCGTGATACTCCCAAAATTTGCCCTGGTCAAACGCGCACTGACCCGCTTCGGCGGCTTTGGGCGACTGCGCAGTAATAACAGGAAAATCCTTCCACACGAATTGAACGTTATCGGGGTAAGCTGCGCGCACCTGTTCCAAAATTCCTGCCTTGTACCAGGCCAGGCAGGTGGGACAACCAAAATCTCCGTATTCGACAATGGTGACTTTGGCGGAATCAGGCCCAAGGGTCGGGTTGGAAGCGAGGCGCGCCTCGCTCAGTAGCCCGGCTTTTGGACGCGATGATAAGAAATAAACGGCGACCAGCAAAATCAGCGCTAGCGCGCCGAATCCGATCCACTGACGTATGGCTTTTTGCGAACGCTGGTTCTCCCGATGAATTTGTTTCCGACTCTTGCGTTTATCCTTTGACATGGGTTCTCCGGTAGGAGTTAATCCAGTTTAAATAGATGCTCCGCGCGGAGGCGTACTTACACCCGCTTGCCAGGAGGGAACATCGATGCTATTAGGACAATCGGTCGCCATTACCGTGTTGTGTGCAAGATAAGACCTCACTCCCTGGGGTGCGGTCATCTTCTGGTGGGACACGGGTGGTGATACCGCTTCGCATGGTGGTGATTCCGCTTCGCGAGCTGCGCATCCAAATAGAGCGGAAGCTTGTTCCCTCCCCTTTACCTGAATACGAACCACAATCATGTCTCCGGGGTTACAAGACGTAAGCTGAGAATCCTTACAGGGCAAGGAGTCATATATGTACAACTGGCTGGTATTCCTGCATATATTATTCGCCTTTCTCTTTATGCTGGCACACGGCGTCCACGCGGCGGCCATGCTGGAATTCCGCGGCGAACCCGACCCGGAGCGCAGTCTCACCTTTTTCAACATCGTGCCGACCCCAATGCTGATCAGAGTTTTAACCGTCCTGCTGGGCTTCCCGGCCTTCGCCGCCGTTGCCCTGGCGGGCTGGTGGCAGAAGGGGTGGGTATGGGCCTCGGTGGTGGTTTTCGTGATCATTTCGTTCGTAATGTTCCAGTATGGGGCAGGTTACTATAACATCATCGAGGGAGCTGCGAGGCGCGCGGTCGAAGCCAGGAAGACCAATGTGAACGTGCCTGCCGCAATGGAAGTGTTCGACAAGGCCCGCAATGCTCCGAATGCGATGGTCGTATCCGTAGTCGGGATCGTAGGACTGGCGATCATCCTATGGTTGATGAGATTCAAGCCGTTTTAACGTTAATTCCGATCCGCTCTGTATAGTCCAATCAAGCAAAGCACAAACCCGTGGTATCAAATCAAGAAAAGAGAACCGTATGACAAGTGCTGAACTATCCCGTTATGCAGGTTGGTCGGCATTCGCAAGCGCCATCGCCACAATCCTAGGCCTGGTGACGTTGATCATGTTCTTTACCCTAGGCCAACCCTGGGGCACAATCAATGACCTTACGAGCATACTCCTGGCGCTTTCAATCCTACCTGTATTGTTAGTACTCCACCGATTGCATCGCCGCGACGCTCCGATTTTGAGTCTCGCCACATTTGTCCTAGGTTTGCTTGCCATGCTCGTCGCGGCGGCGTTCCAGACCCTGCTCGTCTTCCGCGTCTTTGCCTACGAACAAACCGCGCTTGTCGTACCGGGAGCCTTTGCAGTATTCGGCGCGACGCTAATGGTCTATAACACCCTCGCCCGGGCCAGTGGGTCTCTCTCTCGCAAACTGGCCTGGTTGGGCATGATTGCAGGCGCGGGCTATGTATTGGTTATAGCGGGGCTGATCCTGGGCGGGCAACAATCTCCAATTACCGCAGCAGGCGGTTTGATCGCCGTGGTCTGTTATCCCATCTGGGCGATCTGGTTTGGTCGCCTGCTCTTGCTCAGAACAATCAACATTGAAAGACCATAGATAAATACCAGAGAAGACCTTCCGAGTTCTGCATACGCGACGGCCTCATAGTTTACAGGCCCCCTGAGCTGAATTTTGGAAATAATTTCCTCCCCTGCCATCCCTTAGTGGATCATTTGAATTGGCAAGGGAGGAAGCAGTGGCGGGTTATATGGACTCACTTTGTAAATGAGGGGATTGCCCGTGAAAAACACAAGGATCTTCGCGGCAAGAAGATCGCTTGCCATCTTCGACTTCGCCTGGTTTCGATGGTAGGGCGAGAACCTACCACCTTACGCTGGAAGAACCCCGGGTCTCGATACGACGGGAAAGCACCGTCTACTCGACCACCAACTCAACCACCGGCTCGCCCTGAAGAACACAGGACCTTCGGCAATGACAATTGAAAATACGAGATTGTCCGGTCTTATAGAACAAGTTCTTCGTTGCAATCTCAGCGCCAAGAAGAGCACTTGGCATCTTCGACTGCGCTCCGGGGGTCCCCTAAGATCAAGAACGGGGATGTTATCCCCTGAGAGCAAGTGCGGGGATTATATGCTTCGCGAAGTAGAGATGAGGGTGTTTTATCGTAATAAGGGGGAATGACCGGACAATGCCAGCATAAGACGAAAGCTCCTTCTGTCCAATAAAAAAATACAGTGTGTACAAATTAAATGTGAATTATTTCTTACTAATTACTTCCTACTCCCCTTCTTTATGACAAGGGACACTATAAGAATCAAAGATTGATTGTTATTATTTTCACAATAATATTCATATATCCGCATATGTATCTAGAAGGGTGTCGCTATGAACAAAACGCTTGAAGCCGAAGTGAACCAATTACACGCCGAGATCTGCGGGGGGCTGGCGGACCCGAACCGGATCATGATCCTGTATACGCTCTCTCAAAACCCGCACAACGTGACCGAGTTATCCAACGAACTGGACATGCCCCAACCGCTGGTCTCGCGCCACCTGAAAGTTTTGCGCGAGCGCGGCATGGTCACGAGTAAACGGAATGGGACCGTGGTTGTTTACAGCCTGGCCGATATACGCCTGGTGCAGGCTTTGGATCTACTGCGCGCCGCCATGCACGACATGATGGCAAAGCGCGCCGAACTGGTTGAAGCAATCTTATAACGCGCAAAAGCAAGACCTAATTTAAGGAGGCAGAAATGATCGAGAAAAAGAACAAAATGACAATGGTCGTCCTGAGCGGCGACATGGATAAAGTAATGGCGGCTTACATCATGGCCAACGGCGCTGCAGCCTCGGGCATGGAAGTCGTCATGTTCTTCACTTTCTGGGGCATCAAAGCGATCCAGAAGGGCAACCTGACGGGCAATAGCGTTTTCGGAAAAGTGCTGGGTGCGATGAACCGCGGCGGACTGGATGCGATCGGTCCCTCGCGTTTGAACATGGGCGGCATGGGGCGCTGGATGTTCAAACTCATGATGAAGAAACACGGCGTCACTCCGCTCAATGAGCTGCGCGAGGCGGCGATCTCGCTCGGGGTCAAGCTCCTTCCCTGCCAGATGAGCATGGACGTGATGGAGATCACCTGTGACGACCTCATCCCCGAAGCCCTTGAGCCGGTCGGCGTTGCGACGATGCTCGAGCACGCCGGCGAGTCAAGCATCCAATATTTTATCTAGTACCTATATCACAAGTTGAGATGGAATTTAAAGGAACAAAAAATGACTGAACAACCCGTTCTTTCCTTGAACTTCAAAGGTTTGCTGTGCCCGATGCCGGTCGTCAAGATCGCTCAGGCCATGAAGCAGGTGCAGGTAGGTCAATTGGTTGAAGCGGTGGCTACCGATCCCGGTGTGACGGCCGATATCCCTGCCTGGGCCCGCACGAGCGGCAATGAACTCGTTGCATTGGAGAAGCGCGAAAAGGAATTCCGTTTTGTAGTCCGGCGGATGAAATAGATGCGCTGCCCGTCCTCTTGAAGAGGACGGGCAAAAAAAATTTACCGAATATACGAGTATCCAACTATGAACATCCTCATGTTCTCACAACTTCTGGCTTTCGCGGGACTGTTGGCGGGCATCTACGGAATTACCCGCCGCTACGCCGAGACTAAACGCCGCGCTCTGCCGGCGGACAAATCTCCGCTCAAAGGGAATCCGCAGGACGGCATTACTTATGCGTTCACGCTCGGCATGATGCCCTGGGCCAAAGAGTCGACGCGGCTTCACATGATCGCCTATTTGCGCGGCATCGGCTTCCACATTGGGATCTTTACCGCCCTTGGCGCGCTGATCATCAGTCCGTTTTGGGGCCGCCTGCCCGGAACGTTGACGGTCTTGATGATGATCGTGCTCGGAAGCGGGACCTTGCTCGGCGCGGCGGGCGGGGCCATGCGGCTCGTAGAACATAATTTGCGCGGTCTGTCCATTCCCGACGACCATTTTGCCGTCTGGTTGGTAACGGTTTGGATGGCGATGTGTGCACTTGCAGTCTGGAATGAAGCGTTCCTGGCCGCGTTCTATATTTTATCTGCGATCACGCTGGCGTACGTCCCGCTCGGAAAGATACGCCACTGTCTATATTTCTTTTTCTCGCGCACGTTTTTTGGAAAGTTCTTCGGGCGACGGGCGGTGTTCCCGCATGCCGAAGCGGTGAAATGAGAGTGCCATGACTGAGACCATTGAACTCGCTCTGAAAACGCTTGAATCGCAGCTCAATCAACCGCTTGAAACGGCATTGGAAGCCTGTGCGCGCTGCGGGCTGTGCGCCGAGGCTTGCCATTACTATCGCGCCGAGCCCAAAGTCGAACATATCCCCGCTTATCGTTCCGAACAATTGCGAAGCGTCTATCGCTATGAGCATGATTTCCTAAGCCGCGTGTTCCCCGCCTGGACGGGCGCGAAGAAACTTGACGAGATCACGCTCGCGAATCTCTCAGAGATGGCTTTCAGCCAGTGCACGCTTTGCAGACGCTGCACGGTGAATTGCCCTCTCGGCGTGGATACACCTTTGATGATGCGCGCGATCCGGGCGATGGCCACGGCGGCAGGGACCGCACCGGAGATTTTGGTCATGCTGGCGGATGCCGCCATCGAAAAGGGCAAAGACCCGTCCTTCTATAAAGATATGTTCCTCGAGCAGATCAAGGAGATGGAAGAGCAGCTGCGCGACATCACCGGCGATAAAAATGCAACCATCCCCGTGGAGAAGCAGGGCGCGAAAATCTTATATGTCCCGCTGGCGGGCGCACACACGATCTTACCGCCTGCCGTTGTGTTCAACTCCGCGCACGAAGATTGGACTCTCTCGATCTTCGAAGCTTCGAATTACGGCGTGTTCCTGGCGGACGTGAGCCGCGCAAAAGCGGTCGCAAAAAGAATTGTAGACGAAGCCAACCGTTTGGGTGTTAAGGAAATCGTGATCGCCGAGTGCGGACACGCGTACGCATCCTACCGCTGGGATGTGCCAAACTGGTTCGCGGGTCAATTCAATTTCAAAGTCCGTTCGATAATCGAAGTGCTGGCCGAGTACATTCAGGAAGGCAAGATCAAAGTCGATCCCACTGCCATTCCTGAGAGTGTGACATATCACGACTCATGCAACCTGGCCCGCAACGGCGGGCTCATCCAGGAACCGCGCTACGTGTTGGGCAAGATCACGACCGATTTCCGTGAGATGACTCCCAACAAAGAGGAAGCGATTTGCTGCGGCGGTGGGGGCGGGCTGGTCGCTCTCGCCGAATACACCGAACGCCGACTCGCGGCGGGCAAGCCCAAAGCGGACCAGATCAAGAAGACCGGCGCGCGCGTGGTGGTCGCGGCTTGCGAGAATTGTCGTTTGCAGATCGGCGACTTAAACGACCACTATAAGTTGAATGTGAGAATTACGGCGCTGACCGATTTGGTTGTCCGTGCGATGCGATTGGCCAAGCCATTACCGGGAACCGAAGCGGACCATTTATTTGAAGGAGAAATGGCAAGTGTGGCCAGAGAATAAAATTTCGCCACCCATGCACCGACCAAAAATCGAGAAGGCACAAACTATAAACCGAATCCGTGATATACTCTCGGGGCTCCGTCCTTCGACTTCGTTCAGGGAGAGCACACGTTTTGGGTAATTGTTTTGATCATTCCGAATGATGGCCCGGCGAAACAGTCGGGCTTTTTTGTTGGGCAGGTCCAGTCTGAAAAGATGGACCGTGGTTGGCAAGAAGTAAGTTAGACGGAGTCATCAGAACATTTCATAGTGTCATTGCGGGCCATCGGGCCCGTATGACGGAAAGATTAAGATGACAACCGAATTTACTTCTTTAAACCTGCGTCCTGAACTGGTGCAGACCGTAACCACGCTCGGCTATACCGAGCCGACACCCATCCAGGCCGCCCTCATCCCCGTCATGCTGACGGGCGCGGATGTGATCGGCCAGGCGCAGACCGGCACGGGCAAAACCGCGGCCTTCGCGCTCCCCATTTTGCATAACCTTCAACCCGACCGGCGACACGTGCAAGCCCTCGTGCTGGCGCCCACACGCGAGCTGGCGCTGCAGGTGGCCGAGGCACTGGGCCAATATGGAAGCCAGCTCAAGGTGCGCGTACTGGCCGTGTATGGCGGCCAGCCTTACAGCCCGCAGATCAATCAGCTGAAACGCGGCGTTGACATTGTGGTTGGCACGCCCGGCCGTTTACTCGACCTGCTCGAGCGCAAGGTGCTCAACTTGAGCGAGGTGAAAACGGTCGTGCTCGACGAAGCCGACGAGATGCTCAACATGGGTTTCATCGAAGACGTCGAAGCCATCCTGGCCGCGACACCCACAGAACGGCAGACGGCGCTATTCAGCGCCACGCTGCCAGCGCGCATCCGCCACCTCGCCGACCGCTTCATGCGAAACCCGCAAGCCGTGACCATTAAGCGCGCCACGCTCACCGTCCTGGCTACCGAACAGCGCTACTATCTCGTTAATGAATCCGATAAACTTCATGCGGTCATGAACCTGCTCGAGGTCGAGAACATGACCAGTGTGCTGATCTTCGCCCGCACGCGGGCCGAGACGGCGCGGCTCGCCAACGAACTGTCGCAGCGCGGTTTCCCAGCGGAGGCCATTCACGGCGATCTCGACCAGAATGCACGCGAGCGCACGCTCAGCCGTTTCCGCCAGAACCAGGTGAAGGTGCTGGTCGCCACCGATGTGGCCGCCCGCGGCCTCGATATCGACGATATCTCGCACGTCATCAACTATCAATTACCGGACGATCCTGAAGTGTACGTTCATCGCATAGGACGCACAGGCCGCGCCGGGAAGACCGGTATTGCCATTACATTATTTACACCCCGTGAGAAAGGCCGCCTGCGCGAGATCGAAAGATTGACCAAACAACCGCTCACGCCTGCGGCACTGCCGACCGCCGAAGACATCCGCCATTTCCGCGAAGCACAGGTGCTCGAACAGATGAAGATCTGGCTTGGCCGCGGACGGTATCAGCGCGAACGCGAAATGATAGAACAATTGGTGACGGAGGGGCATGAGCTTCTGGAAGTTGCGGCAGCTGCGCTCAAGCTGGCGCGTCAGGGCGAAAAGCAGCGACCGGTCGCGGCCGTAGCTGAGGCAGCTGAAACGCGCTCATTCCGACCGGAGCGTGAATTCACACGCGGCGGCAGGAAAGATCGTTCTACTCGAGCCGAGGCGTCAGCTCACCGTAATTCCCGCACGTCGCACGAGGCGGGTATGATCCGATTGAGAATGGGCAAAGGAAAGATGCACGGCGTTCGTCCGAACGACGTGGTCGGCACCATCGCCTATCAGGCCGATATCCCCGGTTCGACGATCGGCAAGATCCACATCGAGGATCAGTTCACTTTTGTGGATGTCCCCGAACAGTTCGTCGATAAGGTGCTGCTCCACAACGGCAACTACCGCATCGGTAAACATAAGTTCGCATTGGAAAAAGCGTAGAGCGCAAATATGATTAACCCCGAATTTACTGCTTATTGCATAAATCTCTACTGCTTATTGTATCTTCCTTAATCGTTGAATTCAGAATACGTAAGGCGGTAATCAATTCTTTGTCGATATTATTCCGCAGCACCTTGTAAACTTGTTTATATCCTTTATAGGGTATAAAACAAAACTTTGGTTAAGATTTTGCCGCAGTACCCGGTAATCATAGGCAATTTTTTAATTGCTATTTGACCTCACCCCCGGCCCCTCTGGTGAAGACACTGCTTCGCATCCTATAAGGAGAGGGGAGAAAATCGAAACCCACAGGGTGCTTCGCGAAAATAAGATAGGTCGGCGATTCCGCCGACCTATCCTATTTTTTCGAGGAATTATGAGATTCGAGGTGAGTCATGTTTCGGGTACCTAACGGAGGCTGGGAGTAAATACAAATGCAAAGCGCCCCTCGAAATCTTGAGGGGCGTTGATGTTTTGAATTGGCGCTCATGGAATCTGCGAAATTGTGACTACTGGTGGTGATACTGCTTCGCATCAAATCTTCGCCCCAAGCTTTCAGTTTGGGGCGAAGATTTCCGAGCAGGAAGAACACCTGCACCTTCGGAAAATGAACATGGGCGGGGATTCCCCCGCCCATGTTCATTTTCCGGACAGGCCAGAAATAGGGCTATAAGTAGATACGCGAAGCTTATCTATCTCTTTGGGCGGCCAGAGCAGCTCCGATGATGCCGGCCTCATTTAATAGCAGAGCCGGGACAACGGGGATCTCGATCGTCAGCAAAGGCAGGAATTTTTCATGTTCCTTGCTGATGCCGCCACCGACGATGAACAGGTCGGGCCAAAAGAGTTTTTCCATGGTCATAAGGTAACGGTTCAGCCGTTTGGCGTATTTTTTCCAGGAAAGATCGTCGCGCTGACGGGCTGCGTCGGAGGCGCGCGCCTCGGCCTCATGACCTTTGATCTCAATATGACCAAACTCCGTGTTCGGCAGCAATTTGCCGCGATAGAAAATCGCCGAGCCGATCCCCGTCCCTAATGTGACCATAATGACGGTTCCGACCCGGCCTCTTCCCGCCCCAAAGGCCATCTCGGCCATGCCGGCCGCATCGGCATCATTGACCATCGTACAGGAGCAGCCCGTTATTTTTGTAAAGAGATCATCCGCATTCGTCCCCACCCATTTTTCGGAGATATTGGCCGCCATCATTGCCACGCCTCCCTTGATGGGGGAAGGGAAGCCAATGCCAACCGGCCCTTTCCATTCGAAGGATTGGGCGATCTGTGCGACGACCTGAGCCACCGGTTCCGGCTCCGCTTTATCGGGAGTCTTGATGCGCACGCGTTCCGCGATCAATTGTCCGGTCTTGGTCTCAACCGGCGCGCCTTTGATGCCCGAACCGCCTACGTCAATGCCGAGAATGTGCATCGTTAGTCTCCTGAATTCGATTTTGCCAATTCGAGGGTAGAGAGGGGTTTAGAGTCCATCGGAGGAATTTAACCACAGATGCACGCAGATGTACACAGATGAAGGCTACATAATGGGTACTTTTTGCCAACCTGATCTTAATTCGGTTTCGAACGAGGAATCTTCCGAGGACTTTCAGAAGCCTCCAACCGTCCCAGCCATTGGAGCATGATCTCTGTTGCAGGTATATTCTCCAGGAACATACGCGTCAAGTCAGTATGATAAGCATCCAGCACGAGATAGATCTCCCCTGTGCCGTTCAGGCGGCTGATAAAGGAGGTTGAATTGATATTATCTATCAACAGGTCCCGTTCGCCATGGATGCATAAAACGGGGATGGTCTCATCTCCTTGTACAAAGCGGATCGGGTCGGCTCTGCTCCAATTGGCAGGTCTTCCGAGATAATTCTGTAACATAATGCGATCCTTTAAAGTCCTGCAATGTTCGAAGTTCAAGACCCCGCTGACCAAGAGCAGACCGGAAAAGGACGCTTGTGTGAAGCCGTGTCCGTGCAGATTCTGGCGGTCAAATAGCATCAGGCTGGCGAGCTGCGCGCCCGCGGATTGACCAGCCAGGATCACGGAATCCGTTCGAAGTCCGCATGCGGCAGCGAGCTGCAAACCGGCTTTGAGTCCGGCGTAGGCATCTTCGAGTTGATCGGGGAATTTGTGCCGCGGCGCGAGCCTGTATCCGCCCAGTATGACGGGATAACCGGCTTCCGCAAAAAAACGGCCGATGAAACGGAACATGCCGGGGTTGCCATGTCCCCACCCGCCGCCGTGAAGGAAAAAAAGCATCGACTTTTTCTGAGGCGCTGCTTTGGCCGGATAATGCAGGACGAGGAACTGCTGCGGGTGCGAGCCAAACTTTATTTTCTTTTCCACGGTCCGACCACGCCGCTCATTGGCTGCCACGATCATCAGCATAATGCGAGATACACGCAACGTTTCTTCGAACCGCCAGGCGAAGTTCATAGACATATTTTAACGAAGAAAGGCAGAAGGTAGTGCGAGGTTTTTAGCAACTTCCGAAGATGATTTGTTGAATCGCTTTTGTGGCAGGCAGGCTCAAGTTGTGCTCCAGGAAGGTGCGCCGGTAATCTTAAGCAATTAATACAAACCTGAATAACCTATTAACTAGAAGGGCGGACGCCAAGGTCCGCCAATGATCGTCCACTTCTCGCCAGGCTCTATTTATAAATGCAACAAATGACAGAATCGTGATTTGATGAATTCATTAAACCCCGATCCCTACGACGCCTCATCCATACCTGTTCATGAACTTGTCCATGCGCCGCAAGGCTTCCTCAATTTTCTCATAGGCCGTGGCATAGCAGGCTCGCACGAAGCCTTCGCCGCCCGGACCGAATGAGTTGCCCGGCACAACCGCTACGTGCTCCTCCTCCAGCAACTTTTGGCAGAACGTTTCATCGTCCATGCCGGAAGCGGAAATGTTCGGGAAGGCGTAGAACGCGCCGAGCGGTTCGAAGGTCTTAAGCCCCAGTTTGTTCAGCCCATCCACGAGGAGTCTGCGGCGGCGGTTATATTCTGCCAGCATCTCCTGGACATATTTTTCGCCACCGGCCAGAGCCTCGATGGCCGCGTCCTGCGCGGTGGTCGGCGCAGACATAATGCTGTATTGATGGATGCGGACCATGCCCTTGATAATATCCGCAGGCCCGGCAGCATAACCAATACGCCAGCCGGTCATGGCGTAATCTTTCGAGAAGCCTCCCAGCAGAACCGTCCGCCGTTTGATGCTTTCTGTAAGCGCAGGGACGCACACGTGCTGGAGGCCGTAAACCAGCCTGTCGTAAATTTCATCCGAAATCAGGATCAGATCGTTTTCTTCGGCAATCTGCGCGATCTCCGTTAAGATCTCGCGGCTGGCCACCGCGCCGGTTGGATTGCTGGGGTAACCTACAAAGATCGCCTTGGTCTGTGGCGTGAGAGCGGCTCTGATGCGCGCCGGGTCAACCTGGAAGTTATCCTCCATGTGGGTCGGGATCTCAACCGGCACGCCGCCCGCCATGATCACCTCGGCCTGATATGCCACGAAGCACGGTGTCGGAATAATGACTTCGTCGCCCGGATCGAGGATAGCGGTCATCGTCAGATAAAGCGCCTCAGAGACGCCCACCGTGACAATCAGCTCTTCGAGAGGGTCGTACTTCACTCCATACAAACGCTGCAGATTGTCAGAGATTCCCTGGCGAAGTTCCAGCTTGCCGTGGTTGGAGGTGTAATGCGTCTCGCCATTTTGCAGAGACCGGAGGCCGGCCTCGAGAATGGGTCTCGGGGTGGTGAAATCAGGTTCGCCGATGCCGAGCGAGATGACATCCTTCATGGTTGCGGCAATGTCGAAGAACTTACGAATGCCGGAGGGTTTGAGTCCGGCTACGCGCTTGGAAAGTCGTCGTACGCCTGCCAGTTCGTGCATTGAGCCTCCTGTAAGTCGTTCCTGGTGCCATCCACAGCAATGTGGATTTTGAATTCTTAGATCGGGTGGATCTGCCAGTCATCGGGAATTTCCCGATAGATCAGTTCAAAAGCCTGCCCTTCGGTCGTCTTGATCCGAAAGCCCTTTTGATCCGGGCTGCGCCAACGCTCGAGGATCTCTTTAATTTCCAGCCGACGTCCCTGCCACATCAAGGCCAGCGGTCGGTCGGCATATTCTGCATCTGAACGGCACTCCACTAAATCCTTGATAGGGCTTTCACTTACCACTTTGGTAGGGCTTTCGCCTACCACTTTGCCAGGAAGTGAACCGGTGCCTACGGTAGGGGGTGGTTCCACGACCTTATTCTAGCGGTTTCAATCAAAAAAGGGTAGTGACATAAATTCCCTATCCCTGGTTGACCGTACTATCGTCGCCGATATTCATGCTCAGGAATTCCTTCCCACCCCTGCCCTGCACTCTGGCTTGCCTGCCCACCATGGAGGCCTTCAAAGCTATATCCCGGATGTCGCAATCTGCCTCGATGATACTGTCTTCGATCCGGCTGCCGGCGATCCTGCAATTCGCACCGATCGAAGCGTACGGCCCAATTTCTGAATCTGTTATTTCAGCGGACTCATGGATGTAGACCGGTAAATTTACCTTAACATCCGGCCGTTGGTGAATTTGGAGGTTGGAGCCTTGCGCTCCAGCCAGCTTGCCGTCCCGCATCCGCTCCAAAAAATATCTATTGGTTTCGAGGGTCGCCTCGATCGTCCCGGTGTCGAGCCAGGTGGTTGTTTTCTCGATACGTATTAATGCATGCCGTTCGAGCATGATGTTGACAGCATCCACCAGGTAGAATTCGTTATTAAGTTGAAGGCTGCGCTGCATCTGTTCTTCGATGGCACTCATCAGTTCTTCACTGCTCTTAAAGTAATAACAGCCAACCAGGGCCAGGTTATTCTCCACCGTTGGCGGCTTCTCGATGAGACGCGTCACCCACCCGTCCTTGTTGACTTCCGCAACGCCAAACCGGCGCGGGTCGGGCACCGCTTTGACCCAGGCTACAGAATCGCTCTTCTCACGATCCAAAAATGAAAAGTCCGTTTCGATCAAAGTATCTGAAAAACACACAATTATCGGCCCGGCCAGATATTGCCGGGCAAGATAAAGCGCATGAGACTGTCCTTTCATTTCGGCCTGCACCACATAATGCGCCTTGATATCGGGATAGTGCTCTTCCATAAAAGGCGGGATTTGCAGTTCGCCCAGATAAGGGCTGAGGATAAATATGTATTCAATCTTTTGCGTATCCGAGACAGTCTTGAACATATCCATGAGATAGTCGAGCGCGGTCTTACCCGCCACACCGACCAACGGTTTGGGTTTGCTCCAGGTATGCGGACGCATGCGTGTGCCCCAGCCCGCCATGGGAATGACAATTTTCAAGGTTTTAGACATAAGCCTATTTTAACCAAAAAAGGGACGTATTTTCTCACCATTTCGTCCCATGCCATAAAGAACAGGGTCGTCGAAGCAATCTCTAGCCCTGAAAGGTACAAGGTCTTCTAGATCATTTGCCATCTTCGCGCCGAGAATAACACTCGGCATCTGCGACTTTCAGCCTGGCATGCTAGTATATTTAAGGTGGACACGGCAGACCAATTGGCATGCAGGGCCGAGAGCCCGTCGCGAAGCTGGGTCGCCGTGTCCTTTGAAACCGTCGCCCGAACAGTTGTGTGGTCCTCGAGACCGAATTCTGCT
>JBGQIO010000037.1:0-22383 GCA_041498515.1 Anaerolineae bacterium | reverse complement strand
GTACTTCATCTGTCGTATACGTTATTAGCGAATTGTCGCCCAATCGGCTTTCTCCTAATCAATAATCTCAAAACCATTGTTCCAAATCGGCAAGCGTAGACTATGCTACTCCACTCAGGTCCATGACTGTTAACGATTTACCGCGTTCTAGGTTGAAGATTACGTGCTGCACAGCAAGGCGGCTCTCATAATTTCGCCTGCCAGGCTTTAACCCAATATGGATCCATCTTAAACAGTCTATTCTTTTTAAGGTTTTCCTTCATGATCCAGCGGACATCCGGATTTTTGCTGACCAACCATTTTTCCATCATGAGCCTGCCATCTTCCGGCAACGCAGCGACTGCTACGCTCCAACAATAACCCAAACTCTGGCGTAGAACTCTGAACGCTTCATCATTCAGATGTCCCGCAGATGCAACATCTCGAGTTATCTGGTTCAATATCTGTAAGACCTGCCTGACGATCTTTGGCTGTGTTAGAAGACGTGGCTCAGCCAACGCCGCCGCAGCCGCCCGTTTTTCATACCAGTTTCCCTGTCTCCAGCCCCGCATTTCGTTTAGCAGCACTTTCATGTCATTATCGCCAACATACTGCAAAGCGATCGCCACAGCCTCCCGGATTCGCCATCGTGGATCGGAGGCGTAATTGCGCAAGCGAACAAAGAGTTTATGATCGCCAAGGGCAGCCAATCTACCGAATCCAACCACGCCACAGAAAACCAGGAATACTTCGGGTGTATTTTCTTCGGCTTGAAAAGATAGAAATTGTTCAAACTGTTGTTTTGTTCCTTCTTCAGCTACCACCTGCGCCAATTCCAGATTCCCGCGTGGACCTGGGAGGCCGGAATTCTTTAACAAAAAGGGTACCCAGTTTTCGAGTCCTTTCAGTTTCAGGCGGTATTCATCAGCTTTTGACATTGGCGGAGGGCTAAAATCTACGCGTCTACTTCATCGATCCAGTAATAAATAATGCTATTCTTATGTCGTTAAGGTCCAACTGTGATCTGGATATATACTTCACTTCCAAACAATGAGCCATCCGGTGCATAAGCCTGCCAGGCACTACGATAAGTCCCTGAATTCTGAGGCGCGGTAAAAACAATGCGAAGTGTTGCTTTTGTCCCTGCGCGGGCGGGGTAGAGGGCTTGCTCTTTCGGGGCACCCATATTGTCGCCGCTGATCATCTTTAAACGGTAACGAGAGTCCCAATTACAAGTTCCGCTATTGCTGACCGACCATTGTTTGTCAATGGATTCACCCGGTGTGACAGTCGTTCCATCTGGGATTGTCAGATCCTGGATAAAGGTTAGGTTGTTGGTGCAAAGTGCGGTAGGGGTCGGGATTACGAGTGTTGGTATCGCCGTAACGGGAGCCGTCACAGGAACAGCCGTGATCGGGATGAGCTGTGCGGCTTGCGTGGGTGGGACAAAAAATGTCGGTGTGGAAGCTGGCGTGCAAGAGTTCAAGGTTAATAGTAAAGCAAGGAATACTTCGAGCCGTTTGAAACCTGAAGGGAAACGGAGTAGCATGTCCCCAATTATATTTGAAGGGCGGAGCGTTACTCCGCCCTTCCGGGATTCTTATTCTTCAGCAGGAGTGTTGGCCGTGGATTCATCTGCGCCATCGGTACCCATATCGAGCGGCAAAGCCACCTCGCCGCTAAGCGCCTTTTGGCGAATGACGTTTTCAAGTTCGGCCAACAGTTCAGGATTCTGGCGAATATACTCCTTTGAATTCTCACGTCCCTGGCCGAGGCGTGCATCACCATAAGAGTAGAACGCACCACGTTTTTGGACGATCTCGAACTGGGTGGCGAGATCGAGTACATCGCCCGATTTGGATATCCCTTCGTTGTACATAATGTCGAACTCGGCCGTACGGAAGGGTGGTGCAACTTTGTTCTTGACGACCTTGACCCGCGTGCGGTTGCCGATGATTTCTGCACCGACTTTGATGGCTTGGATTCGACGGACATCCAGACGGATGGAGGCATAGAATTTGAGCGCCTGTCCACCGGTGGTGGTTTCAGGGTTGCCAAACATGACACCGATCTTCTGCCGTAATTGATTGGTAAATACGACTGTCGTTTTGGTTTGGTTGATCGCCCCCGATAGTTTGCGGAGCGCTTGGGACATCAGGCGGGCATGTACACCCATGGTCGGGTCGCCCATGTCACCTTCGATCTCCGCCCGCGGGACAAGCGCCGCGACTGAGTCGATCACGACCACGTCTATACCTCCGGAACGCACAAGAGTCTCAGTGATCTCAAGTGCTTGTTCACCGGTATCGGGCTGCGAGACAAGCAGGTTGTCGATATCCACACCGCATTTAGCCGCATAACCGGGATCCAGGGCGTGTTCCATATCGATATAGGCAGCGTTGCCGCCTCGGCGTTGAGACTCTGCCACAATATGCTGGCAAATGGTGGTCTTGCCGGAAGACTCGGGACCATAGATTTCAGTGATGCGTCCTCGTGGTACACCACCTACACCGAGGGCAATATCAAGCGAAAGCGAGCCGGTCGAAATGGAATCTGTGTTCAACATGTTTTGCGCTTCGCCGAGTTTCATGATCGATCCTTCACCGTAACGTTTGATGATGTCGCCGACGGCCTTATCCAGTACGTCACGCTTGGCTTTATCCACCTGGGGAGTGGAGGTTTCTTCACTTTTTGCGGCAGATGATTTGCGAGGGGACATTTTCTCTCTCCGAATGCTAAATTCACTGGTCAGGGTTTATTTGGCTCAGGTATCTACTCACAGCTTTGTTGCAGGTTTGACCGAAAAATGAACATAGGCTGGGTGATCTTCCCCCGCTCATGTTCATTTTCCGAAGGTGCAGACGTTCTTCCTGCACGGAATCCTCTGCCCCAGGCTGAAAGTCGAGCGTAGTGAAGATGGGCAGAGGTGTGAGTAATTACTGTCTCAGTATAGCACAGATGTTCAGTACGTCAAGGGTGGTTTTTTGTGCACTGGCTTTTCTAAAAGTAAACCTTCTTTCAAGGTGCGGGAGGAGTTGTTGTCGGCAAAAAATTCAGGCTAGGGGTAGGTGGGGGACCAACCGTGAATCCGAGCGTACCGCGAAAGTTGAAGTATGTCACCTGGCCGCCGTTGATGTTTACCCAAACCTGCTGGTCTTTACCTTTGTAATTGAAAGTAATTTTATATAAGCCTTCCGGTAGATCGCCGAGGACCGTATTTTCATCATAAACAGGGTCATGATTGACCGGACCGGGGCCATAGGTCTTGACCACATGGGTTACACCGGTTGTCGTGTTCCTGACGGTTACCTCAAGTTGTTGGAGGGTATTGTTGCCGGTATCAGCGATCCGTCCGACCAAAACACCCCAACCTTCGGGTGGTGCCATCCATAATTCAGGGTTGTATGTGTAATAAAAAGAATTCTGACCCAGGCGTATTTCGAAATGAACGTGCGGGCCGGTAACATGTCCTGTGGAGCCAACCAACCCAATAACCTCGCCTGTATTTACATGCTGTCCTACAAGAGACAGGATCTTACTCATATGTGCATAGACACTGTATAGTTGTTGACCCTGGTAACCGAAATCCATACGAATCACAACGGCTTGTCCGTAGGGGTCGGTTCGATCGCCGGGTGCCTCATGTAAGAGTCCCCAATCCGCCCAAATAACGGTGCCCGGACCAGCGGCTAGAATGGGTGTACCCTCCGGAGCGTCAATATCTACACCGGTATGGATGAAAGGCGGATCGAAAATCGCTCCATAGCGATAATCTGCGAGCGGCCAATTAACCTGATCGGCACCTATTGGACGTGCAAAATAAAAATGATCGTAAGGGGAAACCGCCCATGGTACTGGATACAACGGAGGTCTCCACCCAGAGACAGGAGCCGCAGCTTGTGCGGGCAGATCAAAACGGAAGGGCTCAATTGTGGGTGTCGGTGTTTCGTATTGAACCTGGGTATCAGTTTCTGTCAACCCTGCAACCACGGGTGTTGGGCTGGCCTTGGCAGGGACTCTCCCACATCCACTAAGCATGGCAAGGAGAGTAAATGCGAATGCAAGGATTGAAGTCAAATTACAATTTGATATCGGAGATTGGTTCGGAATCCCTGAATAACCCGGTAAAGATGAACTACCTACCATACGACCTTGGATTTGTTTCATGGAAATGTTGGAATGATCGTGGGAGGAGTAGGTGTAGGCAACGGGGTATTTGTCGGTGGACGCGGCGTCGGTGAAAGAGAAGCTGTCGGTGTCGGACGCGGGGTCCGTGAAGGCCCAGGTGTGCTGGAAGGGATAGGAGTCCTCGATGGGGTAGCAGTTGGAGGTAAAAGCGGGGTCGGAGTGAGAAGTGCCTCGGCGGGATAGAGCTCGAGCATGGCTGAATTCCAATCGAGACCATCGGTCATGACGAATTCAGTAAAACGCCCACCTGCATAATAATTTCGCCAGTTGGGTAGGGCAGGTAAACGATCCCAGCCATAAGCCGCGGCTAAGGATGTAAAGTCGATCCAATAACCAGGTGGAATGGAGGTATAGCCTCCACCAGCCTCATAGGTAGTAGGGTTCAATTCATAGCGAGCGTTTAAATCCCACGGAGGGTTTTGGATTGGTTCCCCTTGCGAACCATCCTGAGTTTGGGCACGTAAGAACAGGCGCCAATAAGTTTGGGCTCCAATGTCTTCACGGATTACAACCATCCAGCCCGCGTTGACCATCAATGAATTGATGGCGAAAGCCCGGCCTGTATACAACCAATCTTCCCCGAGACCTGGGTCAAGTGCTGTTGTAAGCGGCACATAGGCATTTTCGAGACTTGCGAGCGCATCCCAGCCTGCTTCTGCGATTATCCGTTGACGCAAAGCCATGAAAGAACTAGCTACGAGGGCGTGAAGTTGAGGGTAAGGCGCTTGAACTTTCTGAAGGGGAACAACATACCAACGCTGGGACGGAACATTGGAAACAGGCGTGACCCCCAATGACCAAAGTGCATCCGGTGTTTGGGCAGCTGCTTGTTGATAAGTTTGTGGCAGTGGAATTGGTAACGTAAGCTTGGGCCAGAGCAAACCGCGTAATTGACCGGGCAACGGCGCAGGCAGCAAAAGTGGATCGCCACGCAATGTATAAGCAGTGATAAGTTCCTGGTTCGGTGCCTCAAACGCTGTGACAATTTCATCACTATTCGCATTCCAAGCCGGCCAACTGCCATCACCGATCCAGGTTGCTGATTGTTCGGGCTGGCTGGCATCCCAAAGATAAATGCCGTTGTAGTCATTATTCCAGGGTGTTGATGCCCAGGCAAGATGATGACCATCCGGACTCCAGGCTGGATGGCTCTCCGCCGCTTGCGGAGTATTGCTTAAATCCGTAAAGCGATTATCGGTTTTATTTAAATCTGCAAGCCACACGTCCGCATCTCCGCTGCGATTCGAAATGAACGCAATTTGTCTTCCATTGGGAGCCCAGGCAGGCGAATGATCGGAGGATGGGCCTTCCGTCAACATAATTGGTTTGTGTCCCGGATCTGCCATGGAAAGGATTGCGATATCAAGACTCCCGCTCTGGTAAGTCTCATAGGCTATGAACGCGCCGTCAGGTGACCAGCAGGGGGATGAATCGTATTCTGCCGTGTTCGTCAATTGCGAGATCTGCCCGCTCTGTAGATCCAGCGTATAAATGTCCCAATATCCGCCGCGATTGGATGCATAGGCAATGGATTTTCCGTCCCGGCTTAAGGAAGGAGTGACATCGCTCCATTCACCGGAAGTGAGACGGGTGAGGCTTAATTTACCGGGTGTATAGGCAAATAGATGGGCATTACCATCCTCTTCGATGGACAGGATCATTACATCATTTAGTTCCCTCGGGGGAAGGGTGGGCAGTTGAATGGGGGTTGATTTAATCGTCGGTGAGGGGGTAGGGACTACGGGTTGAGGACTTGTGTATTGCACGCAGCCGGCGAAGGCAACGCCTGAGAATAGTGTGATAAGCATCAGGCTCAGCGCCGCGTTTGACTTGGTTTTTTTAGAAATTTTCATTTGGCTGGAATAATGGCAAAAGTATTTGTCACGGGCTCTGCTTGCGGCCCACCGGGATAAAATAGCTTTGCTTCAATCTTGAAAGGATTCGTATTTGCGCCACGCAGGTGCATTGTGAACTCCAGCTTCCATGACATTGGTTCTACGATGCTCGCCGTCGCGATCTCAACGCCGTTGGCGTCGGTCAATGCTACTTCAAGAAAGGGCCGTGTCTGAAAGGGAGTCATCTCAATATCCACACGCACGCGCTCACCATCCGGGTATGGTTCGGCGGTCAGGGAGGTGATGCGAGTCTCTTCGGGCGTGGCCCGTTGTAAATTATCTTCCGGGAAGAAAAAATCCATTGCACTATTATAACCAATACAAAATGCCCGGTTCCGGCTGAAACCAGGCATTTGGATTGCAGTTTTCTTGCCCCGCGCGAATCACCCTTTAAGTGGTTAACCGTGCTTTTGTTGAAATTCGCTCATGAACTTTGTCAATTCTTCGGCTGCTTTTACATCTAGTGCATTATATAAAGAGGCGCGCATACCTCCGACCGAACGATGACCTTTTAAGCCGATCAAGTCGTTCTTCTTCGATTCGGAGGCGAAGGTTTCTTCCAATTCCTCGGCAGGTAGTCGAAATGGAATATTCATCATAGATCGGGCATCGGGTATGGCATGCCCACGATAAAAACCGCCGCTGTTATCAATGGTTTTGTAAACCAGATCTGCTTTGGCATGGTTGCGTTTGGCAACTGCCTCTAATCCGCCAAGTTTTTTGGCCCATTGGAAGACCAGACCTGCGATGTAAATTGAAAAACAAGGCGGTGTGTTGTGCAGAGAACCGCTGGCAGCCAGGGCTTTGTAATCGAGCATCACCGGCAAGTTGGCAGGTGTCCGCTCCAACATATCGTCACGGGCGATAACAATGACGAGACCCGCCGGTCCGGCGTTTTTCTGGGCTCCGGCGTATAGGAGAGCATACTTGGATACGTTAACGGGATGGCTGATGAAATCGGACGAAGCATCGCAGACTAGTGGGACACCGGCCGGTGGTTCGGGTTCCGAGGTAAATTCCACCCCGTGAATTGTCTCATTGGAAGTGAAGTGTAAATACGCCGCCTTGGGATCAAGATCGAGCTTGGCAGGCAGACTCTTAAAACCTTCGATTTCTGTATTAGCTGCTGCGCGGGTTGTGCCGAGTTTCTGGGCTTCCTTGAAAGCTGTCTTGCTCCATGTGCCGGTAACTATGTAATCGGCAGAAGCTCCCGCCGCTCGTAGATTCATTGGCAGCATCGCGAATTCCAGGGAGGCGCCGCCTTGTAGGAACATCACTTTGTAGTTGGCTGGAATGCCGAGTAGTTCGCGCAAGTCCGCTTCGGCAGTTTGGATCACGCTTTCGAATTCTTTCGAACGATGGCTGATTTCCATTACCGACATGCCGGTGCCTTTGAAATCCAGCATTTCAGCCTGAGCCTGTTGCAGGACTTCCAAGGGCAAAGCCGCCGGGCCCGGATTGAAGTTATACACGCGCCTGGGTGAATTTGACATGTTTGAGCCTCCTGTTTATGACAAAAAATAGAAAATAAAGCGGAATTTTATTCGCTTCGCAGGCAATCTCTATCTAACCATTATAGCTGGTTGTCAGACAAATCATCAAGAACGATTGGCACGAATCTACCCTGATTTATGTCGTTGACAAAGGTTTTTCAAATTGTTAGAATAATTTAGTGTTAATGATCATCATCCAAACAGGGATCCGCCGGTTTGCCGGACTGATCCCTGTTATTAATTTCCAGACCCGATCAGGAGGATCATAATGAAAATCCTAATTTGCGACAAGACTGAAAAAGAAGCTATCGAGCGGATGCGCGCGGCCGGCCTGCAAGTGGACGTGCATGACGACATTACCCCCGAGGAATTACCGGGTGTTCTACCTGCTTATGAAGGAATGGTAGTTCGTTCCCGTACCAAAGTCCGTCAACCCTTGATTGATGTTTGTCCGAATCTGAAAGTTATTGTCCGTGGCGGTGTAGGCCTCGATACAATCGATGCAGAGTATGCCAGGTCCAAAGGCATTACCGTTATGAATACACCGATGGCCAGCTCTGCTTCAGTAGCTGAACTGACGATCGCCTACATGTTTGCCCTTGCAAGGTCCCTTTTTCAGGCCAGCTTGTCAATGAAGGCAGAGCGGTGGGATAAAAAACTTTTCGAAGGGGATGAGATCGGGGGTAAGACCCTCGGTCTGATTGGTGTAGGGAATATCGGCATGGAGGTTGCCAGGCGCGCTGTAGCCTTGGGCATGACTGTAATCGCTTATGACCCCTACGTGAAGTCAGCAGAGAATGTAAAGATAGTTTCGCTGGAAGAACTCCTTGCCACTTCTGATTTCATCAGCCTGCACCTGCCAAAAACCAAAGAATCTGCCAATATGATCGGCAAGCCGCAGATCGCGAAAATGAAAAACAACGTCCGCATAATCAACTGCGCACGTGGCGGCATAATCGATGAGGTCGCACTTTATGAGGGATTGGCCAATGGTAAGATCGCTGGTGTAGCGCTGGATGTATTTGCCGAGGAACCACCCACGGACTGGAAACTCATCAAACTGCCGAATGTGATCGGTTCACCGCATATCGGTGCAGCGACCAAAGAAGCGCAGGGACGCGTTGGCGCGGAAGTGGCCGATAAACTGATCGAGTTTGCGAGGAACTTCCAACCTGCCTGATTAAATCTTCTAATATTGAGAGTCGTTCCCGCTGAACTCTATGGGCAGAAGGCAGACAGCATCCAGGCTTTCTCTAGATACCACCTTGGTCCATTTGAAGAAATCGCATTATTAAATCGTGGGTGCTAACTTTAAGGATCCGAATTCGTCGGCAGGCGGACCTGTGCATTAATCTTTGCAATGATAGATACAGAGGTGTAAACATTGAAGAGCTATGATGATATCGGTGTGATGATTCCCGAAGTCTGGTTGCCCAAGCCGGGGACCGACTTGAAGAAATGGGCCGTGATCGCCTGCGACCAGTTCACCTCCGAGCCCGAATATTGGCACGAAGTTGAGAAGATCGTCGGTAAGGCTCCGTCTACCTTAAACCTGATTTTTCCCGAGATCTATCTCGAAGATCCAGGGAAGGCTGAACGGATCCGGAGTATCCAGGGGACGATGCGTAAATACCTTGATGAAGGTAACATCCAACCGCGCACAGGTCTAATTTACATAGAACGGAAAGTGGCAGGCAAAACGCGCAAGGGGCTGGTTCTCTGTCTGGATCTCGAACTCTATGATTACACCAAAAATTCCAACAGTTTGATCCGGGCGACCGAAGGCACCATCGTGGATCGCTTGCCACCCCGGATGAAGATACGCGAAGGGGCCGTGTTGGAATTACCACACATTCTGGTATTGATCGACGATCCAAATTCAACGGTGATTGAGCCAATGGGCAAAGCTAAGCTCAAACTTGAAAAATTATATGATTTTGACCTGATGTTCGAAAGTGGTCATCTAACCGGTTACGTAGTAGATGCGGAATTGGAATCGAAGGTTGTTGCAGCGTTGCGCGGATTGGCCAATCCCGGATCATTCGCAGCCAAATATGATATCGACGCGGAAAAACCCGTTCTGCTTTATGCGATGGGGGATGGCAATCACTCGCTTGCCACTGCAAAAGCTGTGTGGGAAAAGATGAAACCGCAAGTCGGCATGCAACACCCCGCCCGGTACGCGTTGGTCGAGATCGAAAATGTCCATGACGAAGGGTTGGAGTTTGAGCCGATCCACCGAGTTTTGTTTGGTTTGAAGAAAGATTTATTCACCGCGCTGAAGTCCGCTTTTGGCGGAAATTTCGATTATTCACCGGTTCTAACAGCCGAGGATATGATCATGCGCGTAGATTCGGCGAAAGGTCCAAAGCAAGCAATGGGCCTGGTTGGAGGCGGGATTGGCAAGTCATTCGGCGTGATTGAGATTTCTCATCCCGTTTCGAACATATCCGTCGGCACGGTTCAGGCCTTTCTCGATCCTTTTACTAAGGACGGCGGAGCGGAAAAGATAGATTATGTCCATGGTGGTGACGTGGTGGTTCGCCTCGGTTCACAAGCGGGTAACGCAGGGATTTATTTACCTGGAATGCAGAAGTCCGACCTATTTAAGACCGTCATCCTCGATGGCGCGCTGCCGCGCAAGACCTTCTCGATGGGTGAGGCGCGCGCGAAGCGTTTCTATATGGAGGCCCGAAAGATAGAGAAGGTGGTTTGAACCGTCCACGCTTTAATGGATTAATCGATCCAAGGCATTTGAAAAATCATTGGGGTAAGGACTGGTAAACGAAACTCGTTCGGCTTTTTCAGGGTGGTTAAAGTTCAATATATATGCGTGCAGGGCAGGCCGCTGGATGAGCTCAGTTTGTGGGGCGCTATAAAGGATATCGCCTAATAGTGGATGGCCCAACGCGTAGGCATGGGCTCGGATCTGATGCGTGCGTCCCGTCATCAATACCGCTTCAACCAGGACATGGGATGGATATCTATTAATAACTTTGAACCTTGTCTCTGAATCTTTGCCTGCCTTGGGATCTACAGCGGTGCGATGTTTATGCCCGACGTTGACTCGCAATGGGTGCCTCGCGATCTTCTCCTCCCATTCAGGGACTCCGACCATGATCGCGTGATAGATCTTTTGGGCCTCGTGCTTCTCGAATTGTATATTGAGAGCACGATGTGCCTCGGCAGTCCGTGCGAAGACCATCACCCCGCTGGTGATTTTATCTAAACGATGGACGATCCAAATTTTTCCGTAACTCTCTTCGAGTATCTTCAATAAATATGGAGCGTCAATTTTCCATCCGTCAGGAAGGACAGGCAGGCCTGTAGGTTTGTTTACAACTAGGATTGAATTATCGGAATGAATTGTCTCGAAGTCCATTGCTTGTTTACCGATTCCCATTGTATCAACGAAACGAAGAACCCTTGACATTAACGTAACGTTAGGGTTTAACATGGTCGCATGTTCACCGTTAAACAACTCTCCAGCTTGGCGGGAATTACGCCGCGTACTCTCCATCATTACGATGCGATCGGTTTGCTTAAGCCCTCCCAGGTAGCCAAGAACGGCTATCGCTACTACGGAGAGGATGCCCTCTTGCGTTTACAGCAAATTCTATTCTACCGTGAGCTGGGTTTGCCGCTTGAAGACATTAAGAAGATCATGGGCAGACGTGACTTCGATGTGCTGGACGCTTTACAAAGTCACAAAGATGCATTGAAAAGCCAAGTAGGGCGCTTGAACCGCCTGATCCAGACAGTGGATAATACGATAACTCATCTGAAAGGAAATAAAATCATGAATGGGAAAGTTTTGTTCGAGGGCTTTACCGAAGACGAGGAAAAGCTGCACACCGAGGAAGCCATGCAGATGTATGATCCTCAAACTGTCAGAACTTCAACCAAAAAATGGAATGCTTACACGGCGGCTGAAAAAAAGCGGATCAGGGAGGAGGGGAATGCGGTTTATATAGACATCCTTGCCTCGATGCCCAAGGGCGCTTCGTCCCCTGAAGCACAGGCCTGCATGGAGCGTTGGCGCCGTCATATCGAATATTTCTGGATACCTAACGATGAGCAGCTGGTCGGTCTGGCCGAACTATACAATGCAGACTCCCGGTTCAAAGCTAATTTTGAGAAGGTCGACCCGCGGCTTGCGGAATTCATGCGCGCGGCTGTAAAGGTCTATGTCCAGAATCGAAAGAAATAGAGATGGATTAACGTACTCGGTCCATTAGATCAACCGTGGAATGTACGTGAAGTCACGGTTCTTGAACCGGATGTCGATCGGTTGGTTTTCACACTGCTCATCGAAACAGTCTTGGCTTTGATAAGCGGATCGAACGCGTAGCTAATTCGCCATTTGAATAGGAATATCTTGAATTCATGAAAAATGCGGCACAAGTGGTCGCATTTTTCGTTATGTTACAATTTCTCATCTTAATTAAGGCAGGCAAAAGATGATAACTAAACAATTCCTGATGGATGAGTTTCGTTCTCTCGGAATGGAAGATGGTGACACGATCTTTGTTCACAGTGCGTATTCTTCACTGGGAAGAGCACCTGGGGGAGTTGAGGGCGGACCCCAGACGGTTGTGGACGCTATTCTCGATGTCGTTGGAAAAAATGGTACGCTTATTATGCCGACCTTTAACTACGATTTCCTTAAAGGAATTCCTTGGGATATCCGCAGCTCTCCTTCGCAAATGGGTGTGTTGACCGAGATAGTACGTCTGGATCCGCGTGCGAAGCGGATGTTCCACCCCATCTATTCTATGGCAGCCATCGGAAGGCATGCAGAAGAACTCGCTTCCATTCGAAGTCATGATTGTTTCGGTGAAACCACCATCTTCAAAAAATTTCGTGATTGGGATGCTAAGATCCTAATTATCGGCCTAGCTTACAGTAAGAGCATTACATTCCTGCACCACTGCGAGCAGGCAGCAAAAGTTGATTATCGGTTCTTAAAGGAGTTCAAAGGCACGGCGATCGATAACGATGGCAAACCCCATGAAGGGGCATATACCATGTTCGTGAGAGATGTGGACCGCGGCGTGGTGTTGGACTTTGAGCCGATCGGCGCTCTGCTCGACAGCCAGGTGGTAAGGATGAAAAAGATCGGCCTCGGAGATGGGCGCTTAATGAAATGTACGGATGTTTTTCGAGTCGCGGTCAAAGCAATGCAAGAACAGAAGGGTCCCGGTTTAACCTATGTGATCGAAACGCCCGGTAAAGCCAAGGATTGGATACCCCGGATGAAACCCATCATGAGTCTGAAGGCAGTTCTGGCTGAGATCATACCTTTGCACCGTACCCTGGCTTCCGAGGGAATGGATCAGGCCCTCGATTTAATCGGTAGTTATATGCCTGAGAATGCTGAATATAACGTCGAAACTTATGAGCCGCTTAAAAAGATCTGGACCTGGTATGTACCTGAACGATACGTCGTACACGAAGCATATCTTGAAACCGAAAAAGGCCAACGAATCGTTGACTTTAGAGAGAATCCGCTGCACATAGTTTCTTATTCCCTGCCCATTGATAAATTATTAAGCTGGAACGAATTGGAGCCGCATCTTTATTTCAGTGCTGACCGGCCTCACGCAACTCCATGGAAGTTTAAGTATTACGACCGCGACTGGGGTTTCTGTCTTGCCAAAGATAAATTCGATAAGTTACCTCGCGATAAAAAATATCATGCGGTCATCAAGAGTGAATTCATCACCGACCCCGCCCAGGGGTTTAAAGTTGCGACGTCCATTGCACATCCACTGGGAGGGGCAAACCCGGTGGCAGGGGAGATGTTCATCATGGCCCACGTCTGTCATCCGAACCAGGCGAATGACGACGCAGCCGGCGTGGTGACCGCTCTCGAGATAACGCGGCGACTCGCTGCCAAGCCGCTGCCAGCCGGTTCGATGAGTATCCGCTTTTGGTTCGGACCCGAGACCATTGGAACCATCGCCTACCTGGCTCACCATGAAGGCCTGATCGCGCGTTTCCGCGGTGGGATCTTCATCGAAATGACGGGTAATGACAATATCATAGGTTTGCAGCATACGCGCCAGCATGACCATCTGTTGGATCATGTCGGACGATACGTGCTCGAGAAGCGCGGTCAGGATTTCCGTGAGGGTGCTTTTGCGGATATTATTGCCAACGATGAGCGCGTGCTTAACGGCCCGGGAGTGAATGTACCTTGCCTATCGATCAGCCGTTACCCGTACCCCGAATATCACACCACGGATGACAACCTTGACATTATTCACGAAGACAAACTGCTGGAAGCCGCAGACGTGATCGAGGAGATCATCCGCATCTATGCCAGCAATTACCTGCCGAAGCGGAAATTCCGCGGCCCGGTCTTTCTATCAGGCAACGGCTTGTTTGTTGATTGGCAGGTTAACTGGAAACTTAACCGCGCCATCGAAAAGATGATGATGCGGTTTGAAGGAAAACAAAGCGTTTTTGATATTGTGGATGAACTGGGCTTGGAGTACTGGGAAACCCGTGAATATATCGAAAAATTCCGCACTCGTGATTTGATCGAAGCATTACCGATACCCGAACAGGCGGAGAAGGAATGATTTTCACGGTCGACCGATCTGATCGCCTACCTTGTTTATTAAGTCGAATCTTTCGGGCTTAGTTTTGATTACTACCTTGCTCATCGCATATTCCGCAAGGGCTGTTATCGTCAGACTCGGGTTCACGCCCGGGTTGGCAGGCATGATCGACCCATCTATGATGTAGAAGTTAGGGTAATTGTGGACTGCGAAATTTTCGTCTACCACGCCCTTGTTAGCATCTTTACCAATCGGCGCGCCGCCCAGGATATGCGCAGTAGTAGGCAGGTTCAAAAGATTTTCTCCCAATGATCCGAGGGCGATGCCATTCGTCCTGTTCGCAAAATCTCGAGTTAGTTCATGTGAACCCGTCACTTGCGCATGGATCTCATAGCCGGGCTCCCGCTCTGCAAGCATGCCGCGACGAAATAACGTGAAAAAGCTGCGTCCCGTGCGGAACCGCATACGGTTGTCGGCATGCTGCATTACAAGGATGATGGTTACATTGTGCGCCCAACTAGGCAGTACCAAAGCCTTTAAAAAATCAAGTGGATGAATCAGCGCCCAACCGACGAATCTTAATATGCGCATAGGCACAGACACATCAGTATCGATTAACGGTGCTGCTAGGTAACGCATCAGTGACGATCCGTCAGGGTAACGCACCGGCTCGACGCGAGTGATCGCGTCGTAGTTGTAAATCGACGAGATCGCAACACCTTCCGAATAATTGATATCCGATTTTCTTGCTAGCGAGCCGAGCAAGGCTTCAGAATTCGTCCGCACATAATGGCCCAGGCGCGGTGAAAGGTTCGGCAAAGACTTTTTCTCATCACGCAAGCTAAGCAGAAGTTTAACCGTACCCATAACTCCCGCCGATAAAATAACATGTCTGGTGCTCACGGCCTGCCGATCCTTTTTTAAGATGGCTGTGCTTTTCTTATAAATGACCTCGTAACGTGGAAGGTTGTCCGCCGTTACCTGATCATCAATGTTGATCTTTATCGGTTTAATGTCGACCACCTCTGCCTCCGAAATTATCTTTGCACCGTTCTTCTCGGCAAAATAAAGATAGTTTTTCGGAAGAGTATTTTTGGCATTATATCGGCAGCCAACCATACACCCGCCGCAATGTTTACAGCCGGACCGATCTGGGCCAGTCCCTCCAAAATAAGGATCTGGGACAGTGATACCCGGTTCACCGAAATAAGAGCCAACGTCTGTGGCGCGAAAGGAATGACCCATCCTTCGCTCTTCGGCCATTATTCGTAGAACATTGTCGGCCGTCCACAATTTGGGGTTGCGTGCTGCACCGAGCATCCGCCTGGCGGTTTCATAATGAGGCTTCAATACTTCACCCCAGGCTACAAATTGATTCCAAGCTGGCGTGGCAAAGGTTTCGTTTGAAGGGATTTCCAGGACGTTGGCGTAGCCTAGACTTCCGCCACCCACCCCCGCACCGTGTAAGACCATGACCCCTTTGAGAATGCTGATCTGTAAAATGCCAAAGGCACGGATGGCGGGCAGCCACAAATATTTCCAGAATTGCCAGTTGGTTTTTGCGAAGTCAGAATCTTTAAATCGTTTCCCCTTTTCCAAAACCAAAACAGAATAACCCTTATCGGTCAGCCGCGTGGCGCAGACGGACCCGCCGAAGCCCGATCCGATGATGATGTAATCATAGACTTGAGATTTTAGGCTTTGGACTTCAGGCATTAATCATTCTAAAGATCGGATTGGACGGTCTTTTCAAAACCATTAAGCATCCGCTTGATCTCATTAATAGCCGAATCTAATTCGGTATAGATTGGTAGATTGAAATAACCGAGATCACGGGCAAGAATAAGATGGTATTCTAGCTCACTGGCTGAGCCGCTTGCAATATGGATAAATCGGGCTAATTCAGACTGCGTATCGCGCCCCACACCTTCAGCTATATTAGCGGGAATGGATGATGCAGCTCTGCGAATTTGCGAGGTTAGTCCATATTGCTCTTCTTTTGGAAAGGACGCGGTGGCCTGATAAAGATCTAATGTCAGCTTATGTGATTTTTCCCAAACTTGGATTGTTTTGAAATCCTTCATGATTACTCCTCACGATAATTAATTTCAATGTCTTACGTCTGTAGGCTGTACTTATAAAATCCCCGTCCCGACTTTCTCCCCAAATATCCCGCATCTACCATTTTTCTCAAAAGTGGTGCAGGACGATACTTGTCCTCCCCTAGATCGCGCTGCAAGACTTCCATTACAAATAAAACGACGTCAAGGCCTATGAGATCGGCTAATGTAAGTGGTCCCATTGGGTGATTCATGCCCAATTTCATGACCGCGTCAATGGCTTCGGGTGTGCCCACGTTTTCTTGCAGAGCAAAAATCGCTTCATTGATCATCGGGCATAGAATGCGATTAGAGATGAAGCCCGGTGAGTCGTTTGCCTCGACAGGCGTCTTGCTCAACCTCTTGCAAACCTCCAGTGTGGATCGCAGGGTTTCATCACTGGTTGCCAACCCTTTAATGACTTCAACAAGTGTCATCAGGGGAACGGGGTTCATGAAATGCATGCCTATGACCTTATCCGGTCGTTTTGTATGCGCAGCAATCTTGGTTATGCTGATGGAGGAGGTATTGCTTGCGATAATTATTCCGTTCCCCGCAAAAGCATCCAGCTCTTTGAAGATCTTGAATTTAAGTTCGGGGTTTTCGGTGGCTGCTTCGATAACGAAGTCCGCATTTGGAACATTTTCATAGGACGAAACGAAAGTGATATTATCGGCAGCTGCTTTTTGCTGGGAGGTGAGTGAGCCTTTTTCGACGAGTTTGGCTGTAGATTTTGCGATAACGGCTCTAGCGTTTTCCACCGCGGCGGGCAGTACATCCAGGCAGGTGACTTGGTACCCGGAGGTGGCACCTACTTGGGCTATGCCATTACCCATGGTCCCGGCGCCAACGACGAGGATGCGGTTAATTTCCATGACTTCCTCCTGATTGGAATCCTATGAGATCGGTAAATTGGCAGGCCGGGCAAATCCGGTATACCCAACCCACTTATTCAAATTTCCAATTTGATGGGTTCCTAGTTTGAAGGTTTTCTTTTCTTCCAATCCTCCACGCTTTTCTTGATCTGCTCGATATGATCGGGAATATGGTTGGCATAAATATTCAGCCACTTCTCAAAAGTATATGGTTCTTTGTATTCCGGGTGTGTAACCGAGTGAGTGAATGCTTCATCGGGTATTGACTTGAGCAGGTGGTAAGTCGATTGCCGGGCAAATTTGATGATCTCTAGTGAATCCTCAAGGTTTTGCTTTTGATAATCGAGAGCGCCCGCCCATTTGGCCTCTTCATAACCCATCAATGTACTGCCTGGCTCGACGATCAACTTGCGCACCCGTAGAGCTGCCATAGACTCGCTGTCACCCATGTGAACGATGATTTCGTGGACTGACCAATCTGTGGGTGAGGCTTTGAAGTCCCAGGCCTCCCGCGGGAGCCCGGCTAGCGCGGAGCTTAACAGGGCGAACCCACGTCCATACTGTTCGATCTTCTCATTGCGTTCGTTTTTGTCCATCGTAACTCCTTATTGAATAAATGTTCAAACCCGTCGAGGAAATCACAATTCACCGATAGTCTCGAGGCAGATTGGGCTAACCCTCCGACTCTATGGCCATCGCTACCGCTTCACCCCCGCCTAGACACAAACTGGCGATGCCGCGTTTTAAGCCACGATCTTTTAGGGCATAAATTAATGTCGTAAGCAAGCGCGCTCCACTGGCACCCAGCGGATGTCCCAGCGCGATCGCGCCACCATTAACGTTGACTTTGCTCCAATCCCAACCCTGATCGAGCAGGGCATAACTATCTGCCAGGACTTGCGCAGCAAAGGCTTCGTTGAGTTCGATCAAATCCACCTCTGATAATTTCCAGGAAATAACTTTAAGCAGTTTGGGAATAGCAAGCGCTGGAGCGGCAAATAAATATTTGGGATTCACACCAACCTGCGTGTATCCAACAACCTTTGCTAGAGGGTTGAGTTTATGTTCTTCCGCGAACGCTTGTGAGGAAATTACGAGGGCCGCGGCGCCATCGTTCATGCTGGATGAATTGCCCGCCGTCACTTTTCCGTCAGCTTTAAAAGTCGGATTGAGTTTTGCAAGCGATTCAAACGAGGCATCCGGGCGAGGCCCCTCATCGGTTTCTACAATATTTACTTCTCCCTTGCGTCCGGTGACTTCAACAGCTGTAATCTCCCCATTAAATTTCCCTGCTTTCTGGGCAGCTACTGCCTTCTGATGACTTTCGAGCGCAAATCGGTCCATAGCTTCGCGCGTTACTTCATATTCTTCACCGATAAATTCGGCCGCGCTGCCCATGCCCCAATTCTCGAACGGATCCCATAACCCGTCATGCAGTAGGGCATCGGTCAATTGTGTGTTGCCGAATTTCAATTCGCCCAGTCGGCCTTCAATTAGATAGGGTGCACGGCTCATCGATTCAAACCCGCCGGCAACAAATAAATCGGCATCGCCGGCACGAATGGCTTGGGCAGCCACCATGGCGGCTTTCAAGCCTGAGCCGCAAACTTTATTTACTGTCATTGCGCTAACCGTAGCGGGAACGCCGGCCAAAATACCAGCCTGACGAGCGGGTGCTTGTCCTTCACCGGCTTGCACGACGTTCCCCAGGATGATTTCTTCGATCTCTTCGGGATTAACACCTGCGCGCTCCACCGCGGCTTTGACGGCGATTGCTCCAAGTTTTGTAGCAGGGATGCTGCTCAATGCGCCTTGGAATTTTCCAATGGGTGTGCGAGCTGCGCTTAAAATCACAGCTTCAGTCTCTTTGCTCATGGTCTCTCCTTGGCTTAGAAGCTCCTTGGCAATTATAGCCTTCTATTCAGGCTGCATAAAAGCTGAGCTTCTAACCATTATTATGAAAGACGAATAAAGGTGCAGGTATCTGGGTAGTAGTATTTATCATCAACTTTGGATTATTTGGTACTTGCTCGGAGCGATTTAGATTAGGACCTAGTGTGATTGGTCGATAGTCATTGTAAAAATCCATGATCCTTGATTAATTTGCACCGGGTGGCTGCGAAAAGGTCAGAGTCCAAACTCCTGCAGATTTTTCTTCCACGATTGAATTGGGTGTAACCACCAATATCCAGGTGTTCCCGGGTTTAAGCGCAGCTGGATTGTCGTCTAAATTCAAAAATTGAATTGGCTGCTTCAATCCAGTCGGTTGTTCACCTTCATTGGGTATCGTGCTCCATTTGATCTTGTACATCAGACCATCTCGGAATAACAAAGCCTGACCGTTTCTGCCTGGATCGAGGTGGATATCGAGATTGGTGGGTGAGACAACCTCGTGTTTCGCAAATAGGACGATGACATTCTCGAAGTGCAATTGCCTTCCGGTTAATCTGTCCGTATCGGCATGCAGGATTCCTGCTTGGTCATATTCGGATGTATCTACATACCGCAGGTAAGCTTGATAAAGGGGATCATATAGCCATCCTGATTGATTTTGATAGGCGAAATAAACATTCAAATTCGAGGCTGGCACTCCTCCAGTTGGAGGATCATTTACGAAGATATTACTTGTGTAGTCAAAATTAGATCCTTTTTCCTTTTTATTTTCTTGAGCAACCTTTATCAGATCGCTGATATCCAGCATATATCCGCCCCCGGCAAGTTGATGGAATACCATGTAACACTGAGGGATGCGGGGCTGTTCTTCAGGAGAGGCAAAGGCATAGATTAGACAACTATTTTGGAAGTAATTCCCGATATAGCCATAGATTAACCGACCCGAACGGATCGGCCCGATCTGTGCCAATGGCATATTGACCAAAGGATTCGTGATAGGCGGTTTGTTTTTTGAAGGAACCATGCCGGCATCCACAGATAGAGTATCTTTAGGAACATCGACATTTACTCGTCCTGTCATTGGATCTGCATCGCTATCCTCTAAATCGTCACCGATTTTCTTTTCTGTAAAATCCATACCTTTTGGATTAACGAACTCGACGGTATATCTTCCAGGCTGAACGTTGAATCCATAATAACCATTTGTATCTGTAGTAGTCTTTTGAACCCGGTTTCCGCTTGCATTGTATAAATTTACGCATACACCGGGAATGCCTTCCTCACCGACATCCAGCCGGTCATTTGCATTCGTATCCAACCAAACTCGATTGCCGAGTATGGTTTGGGTTTTAACGAAGGGTTGGCTTCGGACTTCGCACCCTCCTGAAGGAAAAATTTCGGGTGCTGGAAATTCTCCGTAAAATACTGCCAGGAAACGCGTCGCCCCTTCAGTAATGTAATATTCGTATACGAACGGCGCGAATGAAAGCCCGGCTTGGGGACGCCCTGTCGCTGGAAAATTCGAAATGGAGACTAGCAAAGCAGGAATTTTTAGTAGAGATGGATCAATGACAGGCAGCCCGGTGAGCGGGTTTACGCCTGAGGGAATATTTACCTTGGGCCTGGGGGTTGTGCTGGGTACAGTGGATGGAATGATGAGGGTGGGGGTAGGCGTTTGAGTGCTCGTCTGGCAAGCCGCCAAAAGCAGGATGATAAGGAAGAGTAATAACTTTTTCACGATGGGATTTTCAGGCTGAACGAATCCTTGATTTGAGTTAATAATGAATATTATCGAGCTTCGCCATCCGGAGCTGCATATCTGACCAAATAAACACCGGACTGTTCTGCTTGAACCGTACTAAACGGTGTGACGATGGTCACCCAGGTGTGACCTGGGCGGAGGGCGGCAGGTGAACCATCATTATTCAAAAATTGAATCGGGCGTCGGAATCCAGTCTGCTGTTCATACTCACCGGCTCTCGTGCTCCATTTGATCGGAAACATTTGCCCATCACGGAACAGATATGCATAGCCGCTATTGCCCTCATCGAGATGGATATCTAAATTCGTCGGTGACACAACATCGGTGTCAGCCATGACGACGATCACATTCTCAAAGTAAAGCTGGCGTCCGGTGAGACGATCTGTATCCGCATGTAGAACGCCGGGATTATTTTTGTCCGCGGAATCGACATACCGAAGGTAGGCTTGATAGAGTGGATCATAACTCCAACTTGATTGATTTAGGTTGGCAAAGAAAATATTAATCTGGGAGGCAGGCAGGCCGCCGGTTGGAACCTTATCAGAGTAGACATTGCTTGTGTAATTGAAGGGTCGGCTGGCGGTGTGACGCATGTTATCTTCGGCAATTGCCTTCAAACGTTCGATTTCCAGCATCGAGCCACCGCCTGAATCTTCGTGAGCCACATAGGAGCAATGGGGAATTTTTACCAATACTTCTGGGGATGCAAAAGCATCGATAAGACAACTGTTTTGATAAAATCCGCCGATATAGGCATAGAGAAGACGACCAGAACGTACAGGTCCGACCTGCGGTTTAGGATCATTTTTGGTATCAGGAGTTGGCGGACCAACCGCCTCCTTTATGTACAAACCGGCATCCCATAATAAACTGTCTTTGTCCACACTGATCAACTCTGTCTTTCCAGTTAGAGGGTCGGCATCACTATCCTGATTTTCATCGCCGACGTTTTGAAGCGTAAAATCCAAGTACGACGGTTTGACGAATTCAATGGTGTAAACCTGGCCCTTCTCCACATTAAAGCCGTAAAAACCATTCGTATCGGTGGTAGTATCTTGGAGGAGGCTGCCCTGCGCATCATATAATTTAACGCATATCCCCCCAATTCCCACCTCACCGGGATCTTGAATGCCATTTTTATTCATATCGAGCCAGACTCGATTACCGATAATGGTTCCGGTCTGTTTGAATATATTCGAACGGACTTCGCAATTCCCGATCACCGGAACTTCGGGTTCAGGGTATTGCCCATAAAACGTTGCCAGAAATCTTGATTGGCCTTCGGTGATTGAAAATTCATATACAAAAGGCGCGAACGAGAGACCTGCTTGTGGACGCGCAGTAACCGGAAAATTGGATATTGAGATGAGGAGTGCGGGGATCTTCAATAACGATCGGTCGCTCACACCCTCTCCGGTAAGTGGGTTGATGCCTGCCGGGAAATCCCCCGGATTCGGACCATAAGAAATAGATTTTGCAATGGGCTGGGGAGTGGGAAGGACCGGTGCAATAGTGGGCACAGCTTTATTTGACCCCGCTATTTCAGCTACATTATTTTTATTAGCTGGCGGCAATACATCGGTGACTGGTGGAGAACAAGCACCCAGCACAAGCGCGCACGCCGCGATAAGGG
>JBGQIO010000036.1:0-22422 GCA_041498515.1 Anaerolineae bacterium | reverse complement strand
TTGGTCATCGCCGGACTGGTTTTTGTGATATTGGTCTGGGGATTGGTCACCCTGTTGCCGCGCGGTCAGGCTGTAGGACAAAATAAGGCTCCAGTTTCTCTTCTAGATTCAAATCAATCTGCCGACGCAATCGTGGTCATCCAACCTGGAGGGCGGGTAGACTATGTCAATGCACGGGCGCGGGAATGGTTTGGTCTTCGGGAGAATGACCAGGCCAGCCTGGAACGGCTGCTGAGGCGTGTGCGTCCGCCCGATGATTTTCTGGATGTGTGCGCCGCTCCGGGGCAAAAACGGCTTAGTCTGAATGGCAAACAGGTCGAGGCTACTTCTTATCAAGTGCCGGGCGTTTATCCACAGATGTTGGTTTCCTTGCGTGGCATGGATTTTTTGCCTGCGTTGCAGGCTGGCGATAAAGAGTTATCCACCTCGATCCTTAAAATCGTCACAGATTTCAGCCAATCCGTCGCCTCCAGCCTGGATATTGAGTCGGTTGTACGCTCGATCCTGGATAATGTCTATCAGCTAGTGCCCGCGGATTTAATGGAAGTCAAAGTCTGGGATGAGGATAAACAAACCTATCTCGCTTTTCGCTATCAGGACATGAATGGCTTGGGTCATAAACTTGTCAGTTCAACACAGAGTCAATTCGGTAGTTTCACCGAGCGGCTGCTCGAAAATCATAAGCCGCTGCTCGTTGCGGATGCCCAGGTCACACCAGGAAATAAGGCGGCTTCTTATAAATCAATAGGGTCCTATCTCGGCCTTCCTTTAATGGCGGGCGGTGAAGTGGTGGGTTTGCTCGAAGCTGGGCAAACGAAGGGCACTGTTTTCACGACGGGTGATTTCGATTTGCTGCAGTTGGTGGTCGGCCAGACAGGTGTTGCTTTGCGTAACGCTCTGCTTTATGAACAAGAGCACAAGCGCACTATTGAACTTTCCGGCCTGGCAAATCTGGCTCAGGCAGTCAGCGCCATCCGTGAACCGCAGAATTTATTCAGCCGCCTGGTGGATGGTGTAAAACCACTTTTCGAAGCGGAGATTATCGGCTTTTTGCTTTATGATGAAAACAAACACACTCTGGAAGGGCAGGTACCGTTCCTCGGATTGCCTCCTCACATCGTCCGGATCTATCGGACCACTATCTCACCCAATGGTTCGGCGGAAGCACTGCTGAAGGAACGCAAGCCGATCCTTACGAGGAATGCCGCTCTGGATGAAAACTGGGGGGTCCTCGGCTTGACCGATATTGCCGTTGCAGCCAGCTTGCGAGACTCCGCTCTCATGCCGCTGATCTCAGCAGGTCAGATGGTGGGGTTTTTCCAGGTCTCGCATCATCGTAACGGTGCGCTGGATTTCTCCGACTCTGAACTGCGCTTGATGCAAATCGTCAGCGACCAAGCCGCAGCGATCATAGAGAATGCGCTGCTCGTCAGACAAAGCCGTGAGCGTACGCAGCGCGCAGACTCCTTAAGACGTATTTCGAGCCTGTCTGCTGCTACTGCCACACTGGATGAAGTTCTAAAATACTCGTTACAGGAACTCGCCCGGCTTTTCCAGACTGATGCTGCCTCGATCTTTTTGCTCAATGAGGAGCGTGGTGAGCTTCGCATCCATCCTGCTTCGTTGTCTGGTGTGCCTGAAGAGGTGGCGGCCTCCTTCCCGAGTCTGGTCATCGATGATCCTGAATTTCATAATACGGCATCGGGAAGTATGCATCATTTTACTTCTGGTCGCTTAAGTGTCGACCCAGACCTGCTTCCCTTTTATCGTCCGCTCGTGACCGAGCTTGCTTTAGAATCGGTTCTGATCGTTCCATTGATCCTGCATGAAAAATCTCTCGGCGAGTTGATGCTAGGCAGTCGTAAAACAGATCTTTTTAATGATTACGATCTGCAAGTGGTAAAAACCGCCGCTGGGCAAATAGCGGCTGCGATTGAAAGCTCGCGTCTAGTTTCGCAAACTGACGAATCTCTACGCCGACGCGTCAATCAACTGACCTCCGTCGCCCGAGTTAGCCGCGAGATGGGTGCCTCCCTTTCGGTGGACCATTTGCTCCAGGTGATCCATCGTGAGACCCTTCGCTCGACAGGTGCCGACTGCGGTTCGATCATCCTACTTGATACAGAGCAAGGAGTGCAGGAGCCGAAAATTCTTCAAATCGAAGGCTGTCCCTCCGGTCGAGAGCTTACTGGGCTGAAACGGACTGTGATTGATAACGATAAACCCGCCCTCATCCCAGATTTCAATCAGGAAAATTTAACTTCACCCCATGAAGGCATCCGCACGGCGATGATCGTGCCTATTTCGCTACGCGGCAAAGTGCTCGGTCTGATTGAACTTCACGCGACCACCCCGGCAGCTTTTGATGCGAATGCACTCGAAATAACTCAAACGCTTGCTATTCAAGCCGCGATCTCTTTGAATAACGCCCGGCAGTATCATGAAGAGCGGGAACAATCCGAGCTTTTGCGCCGCCGCGCTGAAACGCTGAATAAATTCTCCTCAGCTAGTTTTTCTCTCAGTCCTCAACAACCGCTCGAAGAGTCGCTTACCTCGATCGCACAGGGTATCCAAGATTCGACTCCTTTCCGCGTTGTCTTGATCAGTCTTTATGAGACGGAAACGGGCATGCTGCGCCGGGTGACCGGTGTTGGAATTGTTCCTGAGACCCTGGCTGAGTTGTTGTCACACAAGCAGCCCCTTGTCAGCCTGCGACAATTGATGAAACCGGAATTCAAGGTGGGGCGTTCCTATTACATCCCTGCCGACCAAACGCCGGTGATGCCGTCAGATGTCCATTATGTGTATGCTGGTCAATATTCAGAGGCTCAAGTCAAACAGAACGCCTGGCATCCCGATGACTTCCTGCTTATTCCTCTCGAAGATCCCGAAGGCCGGTCGCTCGGTTTGATCAGCCTCGACGATCCGGGGGACGGCTTGCGTCCCGACCATGCCACGCTGGATTCCCTCGAACTGTTTGCCGCGCAAGCCACTCAGGTGATCGGTAATTATCTGCAATTTAGCGAACTTCATGGACGGATCGATTCATTAACTTCCGGTTTAAGCCGCCAGCAGAAACTCTTGAAAGTCACGCAGAATGACCTGCCCGTCCTGCTCCGTAAAGACCTTGAACAGACGATTTCCATGCATAATCTTGATCACCGTGCGCAGCGCGTGCGCGCCGGTCTGGCTATCACTGAATCGGTCAGTCACCAGTTGGATGCATCTTCAGCTCTGCTGGCCCTCGGCCGTGAAACTTTGACGCAATTGGGCATGTCTATTGCGTTTGTTGCAGAAAACACCTCAGAGGGACCACGCCTGATGCACGTCCTTGGGAGTATCCCGCGACCGAGCAACCCTGAAGCTTTATTCGGCCAGAGGAATCCTCTGCGGACCGCCCTGCAAAACGGTGAACCGATCTTGATCGCCAATTTGGATGATAACGATGAGTGGCGCGAAACGCCTCTTCTCGCCCAGATGCACGCCAAGAGTGTTTTCTGCCTGCCGGTGTTGGTCGAAAACCGTCCGATCGCAGCCATGCTGGCCATCAACACGGAACCCATGCCTGCTCTCACCGAAGAGGATCGGCAGGTCTTTTTCCAGATTTCGCGGCAGACCTCGGTGGTCTTGCAGAATATATCCCTCTTGAGTGAGACTCGTCGTCGCTTGCAGGAAGTTAATCTCCTGCTCGAATTTAGCCGCCGATTGGGCGGTCTTGATCCGAATCAAATCGTGAAAGCCCTGCTCGATAGCGGTCGTCGTGTGCTGCAAGCTGCACATGCCGGGGCTGTGCTGCTCTGGAATGAACAAAGCCAATCGCTTGAAGCAAGCGCTGTTTCCGGTTACGCTGATAACGAGAGCCTGATACGAATCACCTACCGTCGCGGTGAAGCTTTGCCAGGAGCTGTTTTTGCTGGCGGAAAGCCGCGCAGGATCGACGAAGTGAACTTCTCGCGAGACTATGTTTTATCTTCTGACAACTTGGGGCTTTATCGCCAGGGTACAGGAGGGCGTTTGCCGGTATCGAGTTTGATGGTGCCAATCATGACAGGTGAACAGGGCATTGGTTTACTGGTAATGGACAACTTTAATACGATCTCAGCCTTCAGGCCGGAAGATGAAGAGCTGATGGTTTCACTTTCTCAACAGGTGGCTCTCTCCCTCCAGAATGTACGATTGGTCCATGCCATGACCGAACGTGCCGGTCAATTACAAGCATTGAACGACGTCGCCACCGCCATGACCTCCAGCCTGCGGGTTGACGAATTAATGACCGGGCTGCTCGAACAGCTGGTTCCCGTCCTGCCCCTGGACACTGCAACACTTTGGCTGCGCGACAAAGACCGGTTAACTGTTGCAGCGGCTCGCGGCTTTCCAGACGCTGAAAAGCGTCTCGGCTTGACGATTGCGGTGTCGGACAGTGCCCTATTCAGGGAAATGATCAAGAGTGGGCTGCCGATATCGGTCGGGGATGTGCGGGAAGATCTACGCTTCCCTTCCGTGGAAGCGCCTCGGCTTTCATGGTTGGGCCTCCCGATGATCGCGAAAGGAGAACTAGTCGGGTTGATCGCGCTCGAAAAATGGCAGGCGCACTTCTACACCGGTGAGCAAATACAGTTAGGTACAACGTTTGCCAGTCAAGCCGCCATTGCATTGGAGAATGCTAACCTTTATGAAAATAGTCTCAGTCATGCGGCCGAGTTGGATGAGCGTTCGCAGCGATTAGCACTGCTAAACCGATTCTCTGCCTCTTTTAGCGGACTGTTGGATGCAGGTCAGATCCTCAACTTGACTGCTGAAGAACTGCAGAAAGCCTTGAACGTCACAAAGGTATCCGCGGTTTCCTTTGAACGCGGGCAGGCTCGTTGCGTAGCCGCTTACCCCGGATCCAACAAGGACCTGCCTCTGGTTCTCCCTGATGCACCTTTGTTTGGCCGCCTGCGCGAATCGCATGGCATCTTTATTACGGAAAGAGCGAAAGGCGAGCCCGACTTGCTCCCGTTGAAGGAATTTATTGGCGAAGATGTGAATGCGCTCCTGGTTTTACCGTTGGCGAGTGGTCAGAATTTGCTGGCTCTGTTGTTCCTTCAAATTACCGGCGAGAGGAGTTTCACTCTAGCTGAGATCGAATTAGCCCGCACGATTGCCAATCAGGCCTCCATCGGTTTGGAGAATGCCCGCTTGTATGAGGCAACCGTGCGTACCGCCGAGCGCTTTGCGGTTTTGAATCAGGCCAGCGCAGAGATTGGCGTAAGCCTCGACGCGGGTGAGATTTATGCGTCCATCCACGGCGCGGCTGAACGGCTGATGCCGATGGATGCATTTATCATCAGCTTGCTCGATGAGGAAAAACAGGAAGTGGAGGGTGTTTATTTGATGGACCTTAACCAGCGGATGCCGAATATGCGCGTACCGTTGGGAGAAGGCCTGAGCAGCCGTGTGATTTTGAGCGGCGAACCGCTGCTCATCAACGGCGCCGAAAACGCCGAGGTGTTGGGCGGCATAACGGTTGGCGAACACGGCGCGCCGGTTTCAACCCTGGCAGTCCCGATGGTCCTGGGCGGCAAAACGATAGGCATCCTTTCCGCGCAAAGCTATCAGGCCAATGTCTATACGGAGGAAGATCTTCAAATCCTGAGCACGCTCGCCAACCAGGCAGGAGTTGCCATTCAAAACGGTCGTCTGTTTGGCGAGACTCAACGGCTGGCTCAGGAACTCGAACAACGCGTCATCGAGCGTACTGCACAGCTGCGCCGCGAACAGCAAAATACCGAGACCCTCCTGCGAATCCTAACGGAGGTTTCTTCAAGCCTCGACCTTGACCGCGCCCTCAACCGCACACTTTCCTTGCTTAATGATGCGGTCGGCGCGGACCAGGGCACGATCATGCTGGTCAATGCGGAAGATAATCTTCTGCATTATCGCGCCGGGTATGGCTATGTCTCCGATAAATCGGGCAGCGACCGCGGACTTACTCTCAAAGTCGGCGAAGGGCTGGCGGGTTGGGTCGTTGAAAACCGGGAGGCCACTTTGGCAACCGATCTTTACAAGGACCCGCGCTGGGTTCGCTCCAGTTCAGCCTCTGGGCAGCACCGCAGCGCGATCGTGGCACCCCTGTTGGTTTCAGAAGATGTTATCGGTGTGCTGATGGTCTTTTCGCGTATGGAGAATTACTTCACACCTGAAAGCCTCAACCTGGTCAAAGCCATTGCCGGACAGGTAGCGGTTGCGATCAACAATGCGCATTTGTATGAACTGATCCGCGATCAGGCGGAACGGCTCGGGCTGATGCTGCGCAAGGAGCAGGAGGAAGCCAGCCGCTCTCATGCCATCCTGGAGGCCGTGGCAGATGGTGTGTTGGTCACGGGTCCCGATAACCGCATCACATTCCTTAATTCCTCCGTTCAACAACTCCTCTCGATAAAATCCAGCCGTGTAATGGGTCAATCGCTGGATGACTTTGGCGGCTTGTTCAGTAAAGCCGGCTTTGCCTGGATCGAAACCATACGCCGCTGGTCCAAGATGCCCGGCGCCTATGAAGCCGGTGACACCTATGCCGAACAGTTGGAATTGGGCGATGATCGGATCGTGCTCGTCCACCTGGCGCCGGTGATCATGCAAGGCGAATTCCTCGGCACCGTGTCCATTTTCCGCGATATCACGCACGAGGTGGAAGTAGACCGGCTGAAGTCCGAGTTCGTCGCAACGGTGAGCCATGAACTTCGCACACCCATGACAGCCATTAAAGGATACGTGGATATTTTGATGATGGGCGCGGCCGGCGCCATCAACGAGAACCAGGCGCACTTTTTGGATATCGTTAAGAACAACATTGATCGTTTGAACATCCTGGTCAGTGACCTGCTCGATATTTCCAGCATCGAAGCCGGTCGTGTCACGCTTACGCGTCAGCCGCTCGATATCCGCCAGATAGCCCGAAGCGCGATTTCCGACTTCCAGCATCGTTCCGAGGAAGATAAAAAGCCGATGACCTTTAGCCTTGATGTACCTCGCGTTCTGTCTCGCGTCCATGGTGATGCGGATCGCATCAAGCAGGTCATGCAAAACCTTCTGGATAATGCCTATCACTACACTCCGGAGAACGGAACGATCACCGTGCACCTGCATTCACTGAATGGGATCGGAGAAGTGCAGGTGGATGTCGAAGATACCGGTGTGGGCATCAGCAAAGAAGACCAGGAACGTATCTTTGAACGCTTCTTTCGAGGGGAGCATCCATTGGTGCTGGCTACACCGGGCACCGGGTTGGGCCTGGCGATCGTCAAGCAGTTGGTTGAGATGCATAAAGGACGGATCTGGGTACAGAGTAAGGGCGTTACAGGCCAGGGGAGTACGTTCTCCTTTACCCTGCCTATCTCGAGAGAAAAACCTTGACCTTTGCGAAGGATAAATATGGTTGAAGATCTCCAGTATTCTTCAGTCCGGATTCTGTCGAAGATCCCGCGTTTTTCAGATCAAAATCTGCAAAATCAGAGATATTTGTGGATTTCATTTTCCGCGTTTCATTCTTCAATAATAAAATCTAAGGAATTTATCAAAGAAGAGAATCAATGGCGAAGATATTAATTGCTGAAGACGAACCCGATATCCGGGAATTGGTGGCCTTTACGCTGCGCTTTGGCGGCTATGAGGTGGTCGCTGCCTCCAACGGGGAGGAGGCTGTGCATACGGCTGCGCGTGAACTGCCAGACCTCATCCTTATGGATGTGCGTATGCCGCGTTTGACCGGTTACGATGCCTGCCGGATGATGAAAGCCAGCGAAGACTTAAAGGATATCCCGGTTGTATTTCTCTCGGCCAAAGGTCAGGATGCCGAGATCCAATCAGGTCTGGAGGCAGGGGCCGAGGAATATTTGCTAAAGCCTTTCTCACCCGACCAATTGACGAATCGTGTACGAGCTATCCTGGCGAAGTTTGGGAAATGATTAACTAAATCCCTTTACCCTCTCCTCGTGCCTTCTCCTTCTTTCGTGTAGAAAAGAAAGTTTGGATACCTGCCAAGGCAAGTGGGGGTTGAGGGGTCCTTAAACATCATGAGCGCCATCCTTCTTAATAAAGCCATTATTCATTATGAAGCGCTGGGACGCGGCCGTCCCATCGTCTTTCTGCATGGCTGGGTGGGCTCCTGGCGGTATTGGATTTCCTCCATGCAAGTGGCTTCGACCTCTTTCCGGGCGTATGCGCTCGACCTGTATGGCTATGGCGATACGACTCACGATCCCCTGAATTATTCGCTCGACAAGCAGGCCGCCCTCTTGAGCGGCTTTCTGGATGAGCTGGGCATCGGCAAGATCGCCATCGTGGGACACAGCCTCGGTGCGCTGGTAGGGTTTTATTTCGCTGCTCAGCAGCCCGCCAGTGTGGATCGCATCATGGCGGTCAACTGCCCGCTCGATTTCAATTCGATCCACACACGGCTCAAGACTGCCAGCGCCGCCTCCGAACTCGTGGACTGGCTCTCGGACCGCTCGCCCGAATCATTGAGCGCCCTCTCCGATGCATCCAAAACGGATCCACGCGCCGTGGCGGCTTCCATGAACAGCTTTCAATCGGATGGATTATTTAACACGCTCCGAAGCTCGGAAGTGCCCTGCCTGCTGGTCTATGGGGAAAATGATGCTGCCATTCACGTCCCTGAAGTGGAAAGCATCGAATCTTTCGGGTTGAATATGCACCAGATCAATCTCGAAGACTCCGGTCATTTCCCGATGATGGATGGAGCTGCCCGGTTCAACCGCCTCCTCACCGATTTCCTGGCCCTGGATTCGGGTCTCAGCCCGCGCGAACTGCAGTTGAAAGAGGAGTGGAAAAGAAGGGTGCGGTAAACTTGCCGGGCTGGGGATTCATACACACACTTAAGGCAATCATTGGTGCACCATATAAGATCCTGGGAAATAATCCAATTACGATTCTATTTATATAACTCAATGATATCATTCCTATCAGCAAGGATGATTCGCGATGGCCGTACCGTATTAAGAACATAGGTAGAGAAAATCTCATGGATGAATATTCAAGGACCTATGAAATTCGGTGGTCAGACCTGGATGCCAACGGCCATGTGAATTATGCCGCCTATATTGATGCTGCAGATGACCTTCGTTACCGTTTCTTTACCGAAAAGGGATTTCTACCTGAGAGATTCGCCCAACTCGGGATCGGGCCAATTTATACCGACATCCATGCGCGGTTCTTGCGGGAAGTACTTCTAGGCGAAACGCTGGTCATTACCTATTCCCTGTCCGGGCTTTCACCGGAAGGGATGCGCTGGAAAGTCCATCACGATTTCATCAGATCCAATAGGAAAAAAGCTGTCAGCCTTGATATCGAAGGAACCATCCTCGATCTAACGACACGCAAGCCCGTCCCTCCAACCCATAAAATGCTACAAACCTTCAACTTGATCCCGCGCTCCACGGACTTTGAAATACTTTCGGAAACGCGGTGGATCAATTGACCATCGCCTCCTCGCGGCAGGTAATAGACCCATCGCACGTCCCTCTCATTGAAATGTTAGGACATTTATCATCCCACCAACGTTTGGTTTGGCGGGGACTCGATCATTGTAGAACGCGAATAAGTGTAAATGCAGTATAGACCAATAAAAGCGATAGGATGAGATTTACAGTTGTTTTCATGCGGGGATTATGCAGGTAAGTCTTAATGACTGTTCCAAATAAAGCCCATAAAGAGGTGGCGCAAAACGATACTGCCGTTAGAAGTACGCTCACCAACATCAGGAGTGCCATATTTTCTCTGACTGGGGCTAGGAATGTGGAAAAAAGGGTGAATGCGTAAACAATTAATTTTGGGTTTAATATCTGCAACATAAGTCCATGTACAAAGCCTAATGGTCTCACATTTTTTTCGGTGAAAGCATAACTGGTCTTTAGCGTCCCGAAGGCGAGATATAGAATATAACCTGCGCCAACATAACGCATGATAGGTTCCAGGGCGGGAAAGAGCCTCAAAAGCATTGTGGAAAACCACCCACTTAATACCATCAGGATAAAAACCCCCACAGCCAAGCCCCCCTGATATATCAACGTATTTTTGTAGCCATGGAGTAGAGCCAACGACGCGCTGGAAATATTACTCGGGCCCGGTGTGAAACTGGATATTATGATGAACGTTATTAATGGGAATAAATTGGTAATCGTAAGATTGCCTCTCGATCAAATGGGAGGGGAGTGAATGGCGAAGATGTAAATAGATGCTCACGATCTGACTTGTTGAGCGTATTGACCGGGAGTTACACCGATAATATTTTTAAAACTGCGCGTCAAATGGCTCTGATTGCTAAACCCGACCTCGATAGCTACTTCCGCTAGCGATTTGCCGGATTCGATGAGGCGTTGTGCATGACGAATACGTACACTTTCTAGGTAAGTATAAGGAGGCATACCGACTTCGGCGCAAAAAACACGCAGAAAGTAATAAGGACTGAGGCCGACATGTTGAGCTAATTCATTTAAACTGACACCCTGGGCAAAAAACTCCTCAATAAAACGGATTGCCTGTTGTACCGCTTTTTTCTCATTTCCTGCTTTTTGTACCGTAGTAGAGATGTCAGCATACCGCTTGATGAGTTGCGCCAAGGTCCAGATAAAGCGCGATTCGCGCTCCAATGTACTTGCCCCCTGGGACATGGATCTATGCAGAGATAGAACACTACTCATTGCCCAACTATGGCCGACTCGCACATTGTTGAAAAACGGCAACGCCCGATGATGGCCGGTTAATTCAAAAACCGCCATCTCCATATGGGTAGTTGTAGGGTATATCGCACGCATCTCAAAACCATGCTCATCCACGGCTTCTCCGGTATGAACTTCACCGGGATTGATCAAAATTATCCCGCCCGGCGAAGTGAGATGTTTTGTGCCTTTATGTGTAAAAGACTGACGACCTCGCTCAATTAGGCTAACCACATAATAGTCATGACTATGCCGTGGATAAGCGTGTTGAATATAATGAGCGTGCAAAAGCTCAACATCGAGATGGGTGTTATGCCAGATTTTCGTCCATTCCTTTGTCTGCATGATGCCTCTGCTCTTATTTTGTACCACAGACTAACTTTTTTTGTCTTGCATGATATTGCTCAATTGGACAAAGCTATCTCTTAGCCCGCCATAGACTTTGATATTCTATCGGATACGCGTTGCATCAAATGACCATCGAGTCCGGACGGCGAGGAAGATAATAATTCTCGATAACCGATTAACTAATCATCTAATCTCGACTCGAATTTCAAAAACTCTAAAACGCCTGATACAAGATGATACGCTATGGACTCATCCTTGCTTGACGTATCTACTCACACCCTACGCGATGAGAGTGAGATTTGGTAAGATGGGTCAGGATGATACGCAACGAGCTGACCCAACTGAGCTACGAAGAATTGATAGATCTTGTGCTTGAGCAGTATCAGCAAATGACCAAACTGCAAGCCGAGATTGAAGTACTGCGCCTGAAAGTGGAGAAGGGCAAGAAACCGCCGACCAATTCGAGCAATTCTTCGCAACCGCCCTCGAAAGATTGGAAAGGGAATCTGCCTGCGAAACAGAAGAGGCATCGACACGGTCCACCGGTGGGTCATGTGAAATACGAACGGCAGTTTGTGGTCCAACCGGATCATATTGTGGAAGTGAAATCGCAGGTGTGTGAACATTGTCAAACCGATCTGGGTCAGGAAACGCAGCAACTGATGGATGTGAACCAGATCACGGAACTGCCGCAGAGACATGCCGAAGTGATCGAAGTGAGACAATACAAGGCGCTGTGTCCTGAATGCGGACGGGAGCAGATCGGCCAGCCGCCCGCTGGATTGGAAATGAACCGCACGTTCGGTGTGCGTCTGGAAAGCACGGTGGTGTACTATCGGCAGGAACAGCATATGAGTTATGTGCGTACTCTGGCAACGCTTCACAACTTGCATGGCCTGGAGATCAGCCAGGGCGGGGTCGACCAAATCATGCAGCGCGCGGGACGTAAAGCCTTGAAGCGAGTCGCAGCGATCCAGTCTGAGATCCAGCAAAGTGCAGTGGTGTATTGTGACGAAACCGGCAGCCGGGTCAACGGCCAAACCTGGTGGCAATGGGTCTTTGGCTCGGCCCGTGCAGTTCTGCACATCATTCGCTTCAATCGCAGCGTGGATGTGATCCGGGATGTGATGGCTGGTCATCAAGCCGAAGTGTGGGTCAGCGACTGCTGGAGTGCCCAGTTGAAAGCACCGGCCCGCGAGCGCCAGCTTTGCCTGGCTCACCAGATCCGCAATCTACAAGCCCTGATCGACCACTATCCGAAATATGCCTGGCCGATGGAGATGCAAGCCGTCTTCCGTTCGGCTATTCATCTACACCATCAGCGAGACCGACTCTCTTCCACACAGTTCCTGACCCAAGTCCAAAGCCTGGAAGATCAGTGCAACCAGTTGTTGAAATGCCGTCTCAAACGAGCGCAGGCTCGTATCCTGCTCCGACGCTATCAGAAGTATAGGGACAGCCTGTTCGTTTTCCTGTACCGCAATGACCTCGAGCCGACCAACAATTTCAGTGAGCGTAACTTGCGCCCTTCGGTTATTCATCGCAAGGTTATCGGCTGCTTCCGCTCAGGCTGGGGGGCTCGAACCTATGCCGCTCTGGCGTCTGTGATCGATACGGCTGCTTTGAAAGGCACGCCTCCTTTCCTCGCAATCCAAGATTTGTTCGGCACTCCCGCACTCCCTTTAGCGGCAGGAGTGTGAGTAGTTACTGCTTGACTATAGAACGCATGTTCTTTATAATACTTGGTATGTTTTCACAACCGATGGAAATCGCCGACCTCCGATTCGAAACTCATTCGAACCTCCAAATTTTCAATCTACTTTTACTCGTAATTTACGGGAAAGATGGTCCATTCGAACCTTTTTTAAATCCTTATTTTGAAATCGTGTAGCTTCTTCGACTCCGCTTTTTGAGGCATTGAGTTGTTACCAATTCCTGCGTCTACTTCCCTGGCATTATTCGTTGTGATGCGGCGCATAAGTGTAGGAAATCCTGTGGGCGCGAAGCGGTATGATTACCAGTGTCACTGCTCAGTGCCGGGGGTAGGTCTGGAAGTTATGAAACGAAGGCGAGGTACAAATTGTTATTATTACTCCGAAAAATAGTACTCAAAATTCACCCTGAGGGGTTACAATGACAGATACCGTAAGCTGCCGAATGCGACTGGAGGGAGTAAGAGAAGACAAAGACAATCATATATTGACCATAAAAAGGTGAATCCATGAAAAATATCTCCGGCAAGTCTTTTCAAACCAGGGCCGTGCATGCGGGCGAACTCGGCTCAAGGGCGGATTACACCCCGGTCACGACGCCCATTTCGACTGCTGTCGGTTATCTCTATGACAACATGGACGATATGGATGCTGTCTTCGCGGGAACCAAAAAAGGCTACGTCTATGTGCGCTATGGCAATCCCACGGTAGCGGCCTTCGAAGAGGCGGTTGCCAGTCTGGAGGGAGCTGAGGCTGCGCAGGCGTACGCCTCGGGCATGGCTGCCATTCATTCCGCTCTACTGGGATCCGGTGTTAAAGCCGGCTCCTCGGTCGTTGCCGCCCTGGATGTTTACGGCGCGACCTTCACCATGTTGCGCGGGTTGTTCACGACCCTTGGGGTGATTCCTCGGATGGTGAATGTGACCGATCTGGGCGAAGTGGAATCTGCGCTTAAAGAAACAAAACCTGTTTGCTTGCTGGTCGAGACAATTTCCAACCCTTTGCTTAAAATCGCAGACATTCCCACACTTGCTGGCCTTGCGCATAGTCACGGTGCAGCTTTGCTGGTGGATAACACCTTCGCTTCGCCTTATCTCTTCAATCCACTTTTTTCTGGAGCCGATTATACGATCCATAGTGCCACGAAATATATCTCCGGACACGGGGATGTGCTGGCTGGCGTTGTAGCCACCTCCTTAGCGAATAAAAAGATGCTGTTTGAGTTGAACAAACAGGTCGGCAGTGTGCTTGGGTCTTTTGAGGCCTTTCTGGCTTTGCGCGGCTTGAAGACGCTACCAATTCGAGTGGCACAACAGTTCAGGAATGCACAGCAAGTGGCTGAATGGCTCCAGAAACACCTGCGCGTTAAAAAAGTCAATTTTCCTGGCCTTCCGGGTCACCCTCAACATGCCCTGGCGGAAAAGCTCTTCGAAGGCAAAGGATTTGGCGCCGTGCTCTCATTTGAGCTGGAGGGTGCAGGTAAGTCGCAGGTATATCGCTTCATGGAGGCATTGACGATCTTCCTGCCCGCTACCTCGCTTGGCGATATTTATTCGCTCGTGCTTCACCCCGCGACCTCTTCCCATCGTGGACTTACACCCGAGGAAAGGGCGCACGTTGGGATTCCTGATGGGCTGGTCCGTTTATCCATGGGCATTGAATCAGCAGATGATCTCCTGTCCGATCTTGAATCGGCATTGGCGAAAATATAGGTATGATCTCTCCGACTCAAACATTACCTGACGGCTATATTCAAACGTATGAAATAAACTTGGCAAAAAACAAAGGTCTGGCAATCCTCCTCAATGTTGTAGGTCTCATCATTTTTATCTTCACATTCTTATTGTTATATCTATTCGCGAATTTGGTTCGTCCAGGACAGTTTACCGGCGGTTTTGCAGTTAAGGGAGATTTGTCCACAGTAGGGGCCCTATTGGGTTTGATCCTTTTGGTCGCCCTTAATCTGGCGTTTCACGAACTCATCCATGGATTTTTCTTCTGGTTGTTCACCCGCAGTAAACCTGTTTATGCCCTGCATCTGGCCTATGCCTACGCGGCGGCTCCCGATTGGTTTATACCGGCTCGCCAATACTGGATCATTGGGTTGGCTCCGCTGGTGGCTATTGATGTGATCGGGCTGATGCTTATTTTAATAGCGCCGGCAGGCTGGCTATTGATCATTATATTTCTTGTAACCCTCAATACAGGAGGGGCCGTTGGCGACTTATTGATCACGTCCCACTTGCTCCAGGCATCGCCTGCCTGCCTAGTAAAGGACACGGGTGATGGGGTCTGCTTTTTCGAATACCGCCTACCTTCGTAAAATCTAGGATGATTTGGGTAAAAATGAACTTCACCCGGATTTTGTTGGGGTGATAAAATTCTTATAAGTTATTTTCGTACACCGAACCGGCTTAGGAGCATGACAAATGAGTAAAGAAGACGAACTGCGTGATGTTCTAAATGAAACTGCCAAACAAGTCTCTGACCTTCAAAGCAACCCTCGGACTTGGTTGTCCTGGACGGTTTATTTTCTGGAACAGCTTGAAGAACAAGCGCAAAAGCAATATCCAGATAAGGCCTCTTTCAAGGAAATGTTATCCGCGCTGCAGAGTGAAATTCGGAACCGTTTGAAAACTGGCGGTTGGCATTAATTTACTTTATCAGACCCTTTCCATCCTCTGTTTCGCGGGATGCCGGCGTGGGGTGGGTTTGGAAGGGGAAATTCGCATTCTAAATAGAATCTCCTTATTATGAGGGCCAACAACAAGCTCCGAGGATTGATCCGCTTATTTCGGCCAGAGCTGCCCTTCGCCGCTGGAATTTGCGTTCTGTTGGGGGAGATTATTGCCCTTGGGAATTTTCCAGCATTACGGGATGCGGCGCTGGGTTTTTTCTGTGGGTTTTTCCTATCCGCTACTGCCCTCATCTTGAACGATTATTTCGATCTCGAAGTGGACCGGATCAACGCGCCGGAGCGTCCATTACCGTCTGGCCTGGTTTCGAAGCCGGAGGTTGTGGCTTTATCCATCCTCACTACCCTGCTCGGACTTGTGTCAGCTTATTTGATCGGTCTTCCCGAGTTTTTGATCGCTGTCATATTTTGGGGCATTGGCTTCCTTTATAACTGGAAATATAAAGAAGCCGGCTTGCTCGGGAATTTAATGGTCAGTGCCTCGACTGGCGTTACGTTCATTCTTGGTGGGATGATTGTCGGCGAACCCTGGAATAAGATCGTTTGGACGGTGGGCTTGATCGGCTTTTTCCTCGACCTAGGTGAAGAGATCGGAGCAGATGCTATGGACATGGAGGGCGATAAAAAACGAAGGTCAAGGTCCATAGCCTTGGTGAGGGGTCGGCCCTTTGCCATCCGCATTGCGGGTTCTCTCTTTTTCCTTGTTGTATTAATAAGCTTTGTTCCGGTCTTTTTAGGCTGGATGGGAACCATCTACTTGGTAATCATTTCAATATCCAGTGTATTTACAATCATTCTCGCTATCAGGCTGCTCAGAAGCCGAACGCTCGATCAAGGACGTTCTTCGCTGCGAAGCATCTACCTCGTCGGTTTATTTGGTATGTTGGCCTTCATTATTGGAAAGGTATTTGCCTAAGCCATACACTGTTTATTTTTCGGAAGGTAGATTTTATGAAGCTAATATGGTCTAAAAACACTAAGTCGTTATCTTTTAAATATTATCCTTTAACCTCAAACCTTCAACATTGAACCCTAAACCCCGGCCTGAGGAGAAGCGTGGCATGGAAATCCTTCCAAATATTCATCTCATCCCTGGTATTATTGCCAACCCATACTTGATCGTCGAACCTGATGGTCTGACCTTGATCGATACGGGTATTCCAGGAAGTGAATATAAGATCCTCCAATACATTTCTGACCTGGGACATTCCCCTAGGGACTTAAAACGGATCCTCCTTACTCATTCCGACCTTGACCACGTCGGCAGCTTGTTCGCTCTCAAACAGGCTAGCGGTGCGCGCACCTACGCCAGTGACATCGAGGCCAAGGCTATTACCCTTGGACGGGCTTCGCGCCAGATCAAGCCTGCGAATCTTTTACGCAGGGTTCTCTTTTTCTTTTTACGTTTTCGGTTCAAGGCTGCTCCAATGCAAATTGACGAACTCTTGACGGATGGCGAGGTGCTGCCAGTGTTGGGCGGGTTGCGCGTGGTGGAGACCGTTGGTCATACCCCCGGTCACATTTCGTTTTATGCACCTACCTTAAAGGTGCTCTTCCCCGGCGATTCGATGGTATCTGATGAGAAGGGGTTATATAGTTCACGTCCGGCAAATACCTGGGACGAAGCCAAAGCCAACGAGTCCGTCCGCAAACAAGCTGCCCTCGGTGCCAGCACTGTTTGTCCCGGCCACGGGCCGGTGGTAACTGATGCGCAGAACAAGTTCCCTAAAGTATAAAACTTAGGATCCTACAGAAAAAATAGAGACAGTTAATTCGTGGGATTTCATTTTTAGCGCAGCTTGGATCACGTTTTCTAAAGACCTCTGCATCCGGCGCGCGGGCAGGTGAGCGATACTAGTTAGATTTGGTGATCTGGTCGATCCAAATGAGATTGCCATTAGGAGCACGCATATCCAGAACAATTAGGACATTTGAATTATTTAGCTTGCCAACAGAACAAATGTTCTTTATAATAATCATACCCACTCATAGTCCCTGGAAGAATACCTGGAATTCCTTTTCCCGTAGCAGGCGTTCTACCTGCTACGGGAAAAGGTGAAACGAAGCAGTATCACCACCAGTAAATACTGATAATGTTTGAGCCGAAGCTTCAATATTAGAACAGGAGTAAATATATGGCACATGCTGAAGGCAAAACCACAATCAATCGTCCGGTCAAGGCCGTGTTTGATTTCATTTTAGATGGAGCGAATAATTCGCTCTGGCGCTCCTCGGTTACCGATATAAAAGCTATGAATGCGAAACCTTATGGAGTCGGATCTGTATTTAAACAAGGGCTTAAAGGTCCCGGGGGCAGGATCGACGGAGATTATGAAATCGTGGAATGCAAACCTAGTGAGTTGATAAAATTCAAAGTGACTGCAGGTCCCGCTCGACCCACTGGTACCTATCAATTTCAAGCTGATGGGAAGTCAACGATACTGACCTTCATATTAGACTTTCAGCCATCTGGTTTGGCGAAGCTTATGGGTCCGATGATCCAGAAATCCATGCAAGACGAAACAGCAATGTTATCGAACCTGAAGGCATATCTGGAGTCGCATTCCTAACAGACCGTTAGACAAAAGCAGGTGAGTGGTCTCATGTAAGAGAATCTACCCGCTCAACCCTCCTCCATGCAGAAGCCATTTCGTTGCCTAGGAAAACTGGCAAGGTGGCAAACGTTTGCAGCAACACCTCACCGTAATCGATCTGGTCCGCCAGCAAGTCAAGCAGTGCGTGGCTGAGAGCGGGGTTGCGCAAACCTAATTCAAAGAAGAGCCGTGGAAAGCGGTAGAACACGCTTGTCAGGCCCAGGGCCTGTCGGTGATTGTTGTCGATATGTCGGCGCACCAGGTAAGGATATCTTTCGGGATGGCCGCTTAGAATCGACTCAGCCGCCATCCGGCCACTCTTGATCGCAAAACGGATTCCCTCACCTGTGAAAGGGTCAACCAACCCCGCCGCATCCCCGGTAAGCAGCGACCGCGCCGTGCTTATCTGCTCACCTCGAGTGTAGATTGGCAGGGGGTGTCCCTTCTGAAGTTGTCCACTGATGGGGATGCCGTACCGGTTCATAACACGTGCCAATACAGACTGAAGCTCTCCCGGCCTTGGGTGCAATGCGCCGATCCCTACAGATAGATGATCCAATTTTGGAAAAACCCACAGATAGCCAACCCCGATTTCGCCGAAAATCAACAACGGCCTGTCCGCGAAGCGGTCAAAAATCTCGGCAGGTACCGCCGCCTCGATCTCGATCGCCCCGGCAATGACCTTCCGGCGTCGTAAACCGAGGGAGCGCGCCACGATTGAATTCGCTCCATCTGCAGCGATCAGGTACTCACCTTGAATCCTCTCGCCCTTGGATGTTTCGACTGTCACCGCTTCTATACCCTCATCTACCGCGCGCACCGTTTCTCCCTGACGGACATCAGCTCGCGCATGCTTTAAGAGATATTCGTCGAATTCTGCCCTCATGACCATGCTAAGTGATCGATCTGGTAGAGGGATGGTGACTGTGGCCTCCCTCAATCCATACGAGATCGCTTTTACTTTCGATTGAATAACCGTTTCGAATGAAAATGGGAATTGTTCCAACATACGAGTTGAGACGGCGCCTCCGCAGGTCTTGTAGCGCGGCAGGCTTTCCTTCTCAATTACCAATACCCGCTTCCCCGCCTCACCTAGATAAAAGGCGGCTGTCCCACCGGCAGGACCACTGCCGACTATGATCACATCGTATTTCCTGTTCATCGCTCTCATCTCCAAATTCTATTGTAACATTCTGTCTCTCTCAACTTGAATCGTCACTTGAAGAAAGGATACGTGTTACTAACATGAGTATTGAAGAAAAGAAGGATCATTTTATGTCTATATTATGGGAGAGATTTTAAGGAGGTTTTATGAAAAAGATGACCGCCGGTACCTGGATAGAGAATCCAATCGTTGGGCAGCGTGTTTTGCTCATCAAGCTCCCTGCAGAGACAGGTGGCCGTTATTTTGAAATGGAATACGATTGCCAGCCTTTCACAGGAAAAGGTGTGCTGCCCTTGCATTATCACCCGACCTACACCGAACGATTCGATATTCTCGCCGGCAAAGCGCGCTATTTATTGGGAAAGAAGGAAGATACAGCGGGTCCAGGTGAACAGGTGATCTTTCCTCCGAAAATTCAGCACTTGCACCCCTGGAGCGATAGCAACGAAGAACTGCGCGTCAGACTGGTTTCAGAAGCCGATCCGCCCGATTTGGCTGGTCTGAATGCTGCTCTCAACACCGGCATCACACTCTTCGGGATGGCCCGTGATGGTAAAGTTAACAAAGACGGTCTACCTAATCCTCTGCAATTGATTGTCTCTGGCAACTACACGCTTCCAGGAGCTTGTCCTCCAGGTTTGTCGGTAGGTGCCGCCCGGGTTATTCTTGCACCCCTGGCAATGTTAGGATACCTGAGCGGTTATCGCGTCACCTATCCCGAATATGGTGAAGTTTAAGAACTACGAAAATATACCGGATCAAATTCTAGGGATGAGGATTTTGCCATACAAGAAATATTCCTTTTTTTGAAATATACTCATCCCCTGCTTTCATAGGTTGACATGTCGTAAGTTTGGAGTATATTTGACAACATAATAATTAAACGAACGGGGAGCCTGCTTGCACTGTGGTCTTTCAGTGCCTAAGTCACAGGCTGAGAGGAGCGTGAAACGCTCGACCCGCATTACCTGATCTGGTTAATACCAGCGGAGGGACCATAGACTTATCCAAAGCCATCCTCCGCAGAGGATGGCTTTTTTTCTTAACTCGCTCCCCGTTTGAGAGGGGAGGTTGAGGAATCATTGCTTATGTCTCGTATTCTCATTTTTGCCAACGGTGTGTTGCCAGACGTCGAAAAAGCCCGTTCGCTCCTTCAGGCAGACGACTTCATCCTCTGCGCGGATGGTGGTACCCGTCATGCCTTTGCCTTGGGTGTCCGACCTTCAATGGTCATCGGTGATTTTGATTCTCTCTCCGAAGAAGAAAGGAAGAAGGTTGAGAGAGCAGGCGCAAAAATTGTTCGATATTCCCATGATAAGAATGAAACTGACCTTGAACTCGCCATTCATCATGCGCTGGAACTTAAGCCGACCTCAATTGTTATCCTCGCAGCACTAGGGGATCGCCTTGATCAGACTCTCGGTAACTTAGCCTTGATGAGCGACCAGAGACTAGCTGCGCTGGACATGCGGCTCGATGACGGCCTGGAAGAAGCTTTCTTTTGCCGAAGCCGGTCCGAGCTTTACGGAAATAGCGGTGACCTTGTCTCCCTTATACCATGGCACGGCTTAGTTGAAGGAATCCACACACAAGGTCTCAAATGGCCGCTTCATAATGAAACTCTCTATCCCGAAAGGACGCGTGGTATCAGCAATGAGCTGCTCGGTACCAATGGCAGCGTCAGCCTGACTGCCGGTTTGCTGCTGATCATTCATCGCCGCGGATCATAAATGAAAAACCGAAGTTCGAATTTCCATATTAGCCAATCACAATATGAAAGGGTTACCATGAAACGTATCGTGTATTTTCTGCTTTCCATTATTATTCTTTCCTCATGCTCTTCTAAACCATCCGGGCCGCAATCCTTAACGGTAATGACCCACGACTCTTTTGCCGCGACCGATACCGTGATCCACGCATTTGAACAGGCGAATAATGCCAAAGTAACTTTCATCAAAAGCGGCGATGCGGGAGCGACACTCAATAAAGCCATTCTGTCCAAGGACTCGCCCCTGGCCGATGTACTTTACGGCGTGGACAATACTCTTCTCTCTCGTGCCCTGGCTGCAGGTATTTATCAGCCGTATACTTCTCCGAGCTTGAAAAATATTCCGTCTGAATACCAACTTGACGCAACCGATAACACTCTGCCTGTTGATTTTGGTTATGTGTGCGTGGTCTACGATAGGGCCTATTTCAGCACCCATAACTTGGCAGCTCCGCAAACTCTCGAAGACCTTGCTAAACCCGAATATAAGGGTTTGTTGGTAACCGAAAACCCTGCCACCTCTTCAACGGGGCTGGACTTTTTACTGGCCACGGTTAAACATTTCGGCGATCCGAGCTATCTCGATTACTGGAAAAAATTACGCGATAATGGTCTGGTGGTTGTCGATGGATGGGAGACCGCGTACTATACCAACTTCAGTGGTCAGTCAGGTAATGGAACACAGTCCTTAGTAGTATCGTATGGGACAGATCCCGCTTATGAAGTCATGAATTCCATATCACCGCTTTCCGATTCACCGGTTGCCGCCGTTATTGGCCCCGACACCTGTTTCCGCCAGATCGAATTTGTCGGCATTCTCAAAGGGACGAAACAACCAGGTCTTGCTGAAAAGTTTGTGGATTTTATGTTAAGCGGTCAATTTCAAGCCGATATGCCCGGACAAATGGCGGTTTATCCTGTCCTATCGGGAGTCGCTTTGCCCGATGCATTCACGAAATTCGCGCAAATACCATCCCAGCCTGCAATACTGGCATTCGACGAAATTGCTAAGAATCGCGATGCATGGATACAAGCTTGGAGCGACGCGGTCTTAAAATGATCGAATGACTTTATTTTCTCACGACGACCCTCAAAGGACCGGGAGCCCGGATGCGATGGCACGAAGATTTAATTTTCTAAATGCGATCGCTCCTTTGTGGTTAAACAGGTTGTTGCTTTGGTTTTTGCCTCTGTCATTTCTGGCAGTTTTTTTCTTCCTCCCGTTTTTCCGTATCCTTGCTTATAGTTTTAATGTTGATGCTCTCAAATTAACAAATCTTCAACTTGCTTTTCATGTATTAATCTTTACTTTTTACCAGGCCATACTTTCAACTATTCTTACTCTTCTCATTGGCCTTCCGGCTGCTTATCTCTTTGCCCGCTTTGACTTTCGCGGTAAAAACCTCCTGCGCGCATTGACTG
>JBGQIO010000035.1:0-22562 GCA_041498515.1 Anaerolineae bacterium | reverse complement strand
GCGGCACAAGGCGTTCTTCACCGGGTATCGACCGCAGTTCTACATCCGGACGATGGATGTGACGGGGAACATCACCTTGCCGGAGGGGGTGGAGATGGTGATGCCTGGGGATGATGTGAACTTGTCGGTGGAGTTGATCGTGCCGGTGGCATTGGAGCAGGGCTCGAAGTTCGCCATTCGTGAAGGCGGCTTGACGGTCGGCGCCGGTGTCGTGACCAAGATTAATGAATAGGGCAGCCATGACAAAACAAAAAATACGCATTCGCCTTAAGGCTTACGATCATCGTGTTCTCGACCAATCTGCCAAGCGCATCGTCGAGACTGCCGAACGCTCCGGCGCTCAGGTGGTGGGTCCCGTACCCTTGCCAACCAAGATAGAACGCTTTACAATACGTCGTTCTGCTTTCATTGATAAAGACTCACACGAGCACTTTGAAATTCGCACACACAATCGCCTGATCGATGTTCTTGATCCCGACTCCAAGACGATTGACATGCTGATGCGTTTGAATCTGCCTGCGGGTGTGGACATTGAGATCAAGATTTAATAATAGAGAATCTGAGAGATAATTTTCAGGTTAACCTGAACCATCACTGATCTTATTTATCATTATTCAACTTACTAATTCGACAGTGCAAGAACGGTTCTGCGTGGGATAACAAAAAACTGCGCATCCCGCCAAATCGTATGACTGCCCTGCCTAGAGATGATGCAGACGAAGCCCCGTCTGACAGTCTCGCAAAAACTTTTGAAGGAGAAAAATTGACCATGTTAAAAGGGCTGATTGGCAAGAAGATCGGCATGACCCAGATCTTCGATGATCAAGGCGTCGCGTATCCTGTGACGCTCATCGAAGCTGGGCCATGTTACGTTACCCAGATACGCATGCCGGAAAAGGAAGGTTATTCCGCAGTGCAATTGGGTTTCGCGGAAATACACCCCAAGCGTCTCACGAACGGCGAACTGGGGCATCTCAATGCCAGCAAGATCCCTCCTCTGCGTTTCCTGCGTGAATTTCGCGCAAAGACCCCCGATGTGAACGTTGGCGACAAGGTGACTGTTGAAGTCTTTGCAGTTGGCGAACGCGTGGATGTGGTTGGAGTGAGCAAGGGCAAAGGTTTTGCCGGTGTTGTCAAACGCTACCACTTCCACGGAATGGACGCCACTCATGGGACTTCGGACCGGAATCGCGCCCCCGGCTCCAACGGGTCCGGCACCACTCCCGGCCGTGTCTATCGTGGTTCGCGCCGGGCAGGTCACATGGGCATGGACCGCGTCACTGCTCAGAACCTCAAAGTCGTCATGGTTGATGCGGAACGCAACCTGATCGGCGTGCACGGCGCAGTACCGGGTGGCAAAGGAAGTCTGGTCGTACTGAATGAAACGCGCAAGCAGTAGGCGTTGAGGATACAGGAAGAATAGCCATGAAAGTAGACGTTCTTAACATGCAGGGTGAGAAGATCAGGCAGGTGGAATTGCCCGCAGCGATCTTTGAAGCCAAGGTGAATATCGACCTGATGCACCAAGCCTATCAGCGCCAGATGGCCAACGCGCGGCTGGGTACTCACCAGACGAAAGTTCGAGCCGAAGTTGCGGGCGGTGGTCGTAAGCCGTGGAAACAAAAGGGTACGGGCCGTGCCCGCCAGGGGTCCACCATTTCTGCGCAGTGGGTCGGCGGTGGGCGTATCCATACACCACACCCACGAAAGTATACCCAGGCGATGCCAAAGAAAATGCGACAGGCGGCACTTCGTTCGGCTTTATCCGCTAAGGCAGCTGAGTCCGGTATTGTGATCGTGGATGAGTTGAAGTTCGATGAACTCAAGACCAAAGTCATGGCGGCGGCTTTGAATAACCTGGTCGGTGAATCCAGCGCCTTGCTGCTTATGCCGGCGAAAGATGCCGCTTATGAAAACGTGACGCGAGCCGGGAGCAATATCCCCGATGCCAAGATCCTGCTGGCTTCGTATCTTAATATACGTGACGTGCTCGGCTATGAAAAAGTCATATTGCCGCTTCAGACGCTCGACGTCCTGTCGGCGCATTTGGGCAAGGAGTAAACCATGACGACGATCTATGAAGTGCTTCGCCGTCCGTTGGTAACCGAGAAGTCCAGTCGTCAATCCAGTAAACTCAGCCAGTATTCGTTCGAGGTCACGGAGGATGCGACCCGCACGATGGTGAAAGATGCCGTAGAAACGATGTTCGATGTGGAAGTGGTGCGAGTGAACGTAATGAATGCACCTGCCAAACGGGGACGTCGAGCTAAATCCCGCAGGCTTCTTGTGCGCAAATCCGGTTTTAAGAAAGCAATCGTAACCCTCGCCGAGGGACAAACCCTCGAGATCTTTGAAGGGGTGAAGTAATGGCAGTCAAAAAATATAAACCCACATCACCCGGTCAGCGCGGGATGACGGGTTACACCTTTGAAGAAATTACCAAGTCCACGCCGGAACGATCTTTAACGGTTTCGCTCGGACGTCACGGTGGTCGTAATGCTTATGGCCGGGTTACCGTACGGCATCGCGGCGGTGGTAATCGTCGGCTTGTCCGCGTCGTAGATTTCAAACGTGAGAAATTTGGTATTCCCGCCAAAGTCGCTGCGATCGAATATGATCCGAACCGCACCGCTCGCCTTGCTTTGCTGCATTACGCTGACGGCGAAAAGCGTTACATAATTGCCCCACTCGAATTGAAAGTCGGCGATACCTTGATCTCCGGTCCGGATGCTGAGATCCGTCCCGGTAACTATCTGCCGATCTCCCATATTCCGGTCGGAACACTAATTCACAACGTTGAGTTGAAGGCAGGTCGCGGCGGGCAGATCGTCCGTTCAGCAGGCGGGTCGGCGCAGCTTCTCGGTAAGGAAGGAGATTTCGCACAGGTGCGCTTGCCGTCCGGTGAGGTGCGTTTGATCCACCAGGTATGTTATGCTGCGATTGGCACCGTTGGAAATCTCGATCACAGCAATATTAAATTAGGCAAGGCCGGGCGCAACCGCCACAAAGGCATTCGCCCCACCGTACGAGGCTCAGCCATGAGTCCCCGCGACCATCCACACGGTGGTGGGGAAGGCCGTCAACCGATCGGTCTCCCGGGACCAAAGAGTCCTTGGGGCAAACCCACACTTGGCAAGAAAACCCGCCGCAACACAAAGAGCAATCCGTATATCGTGCGCCGTCGTAGCAAGACGAACCGCTAGGCACTGAGAGTAAGAGGTAGATATGTCTCGATCCCTTAAGAAAGGCCCATATGTTCAGCCCAAACTATTAAAGCGCGTGGAGGCTATGAACCACAAGGGCGAAAAAAAGGTCATCCGTACGTGGAGCCGGGCCAGCGTGATCTTCCCACAGATGGTCGGACACACGATCGCGGTTCACGACGGACGCCGCCATGTCCCGATCTACATCACGGAAAACATGGTCGGACACCGTCTTGGCGAGTTCGCGCCGACCCGCACTTTCCGCGGCCATCAGACTGCTGAAAAAGCGACTGCCGCACCTGCCCCAGCTGCACCACCGACAGGAGGATAAGCCATGACCGATATAAAGGCTGAACTTAATTTCCTGCCGCAATCCGCTCAAAAGGTTCGCCTGGTGTTGGATACGGTGCGCGGCTTGGGCGCGAACGATGCGCTTGAGAACCTGCGTTTTGTCAATAAGCGTGCAGGGGAGCCAGTGCTCAAATTGCTCAAGTCTGCGGTGGCAAATGCGGAGGAGAATTTTGGCGTGAGCCGCGACGAGTTGTATATCGCCCAGATCTTTGCCAATGAAGCACCCACCCGCAAGTGGCGCCGTTTCGGAGCCCGAGGGCGCTTCAAGCCGATATTACGCCGCCAATCGCATATCACCGTCGTCCTGCGTGAGCGCGGGTCGTAAGAAAGGACTGAAGAAATTATGGGTCGCAAAGTACATCCGATCGGTATGCGTCTTGGAATTAACCAGCCATGGCAGGGCCGCTGGTTCGCAGAAGGCAAAACGTACCGGGAACAACTTCATCAGGATTTTGGCATCCGCATTTTGTTATTAGGCGGTACTTCCAAAGGCGGCACGGCGATGAACAGCCGCGCAATTCAATTGCGAAAAGAACTTCCCGAAATGGTTCTGAATGGCAAAGCGGGTATTTCGCGTGTGGATGTTGAGAGATTCCCAGGCAAGATCCGCATTGCCATCCACACCGCCAAACCGGGAATTCTGATAGGCCGCAAGGGCGAAGGCGTAAAGAAGATCCGTGCGGCGCTTGAGTCTTTAGTCGGTAAGAAGATCGATCTCGATGTTAAAGAAATCGAATCACCCGATACCGATGCGACGCTGGTTGCTCGGAACGTAGCCGATCAATTGGAACGCCGCATCGCTTATCGCCGGGCTATGAAGCGTGCTATCCAACAAGCGATGCGCCAGGGAGCCCAGGGTATCAAGATCATGGTCGGTGGACGACTGGGGGGTGCGGAAATGTCGCGCGATGTCTGGCTTCGGGAAGGCCGCGTACCACTGCAGACCCTGCGCGCCAACATCGACTTTGCCAGGACTGAAGCGCTGACCACCTACGGTCAGATCGGCGTAAAGGTCTGGATTTATAAGGGCGAGGTCGTGCCTGAAGTTGAAGAGAAAGTGGAAGCAACCGAAGGTGTATACGTTAGTGAGTAAACAGGGATCGCTGGGCGAAATTCGGCATTCGGTTTACCCTTATTCCGAACCCCGAATTACGAGTCATGACTCCCTGAAGAAGAGGTTATTGCTATGTTGATGCCAAAACGCGTTAAGTGGCGCAAGCAAATGCGCGGACGCATGCGAGGTAAGGCCTTGCGAGGCGCCGAGATTTCATTCGGCGAATTCGGCCTGATGGCCCTCGAACCTGCGTGGATCACTGCACGCCAGATCGAAGCTGCACGCCGCGTCATTGTCCGTGAGATGAAGCGCCGTGGTAAGGTCTGGATTCGCATTTTCCCGGCCAAAGCGTACACTCATCGTCCTCCTGAGACCCGCATGGGTTCCGGCAAAGGCGGTGTGGAATACTATGTCGCGGTGGTAAAGCCCGGTCGCATCATGTTCGAAGTAGGTGGTCTTCCCGCCGAGCAGGCAATTGCGGCCTTGAAGGGCGCACAATACAAATTCCCGATCAAGACCAAGGTCGTGAGCAGTCACGAAGCAGGAGAGTAGAAGATGAAAGTTGCAGAAATCCGGGAAATGCAGGTGGAACAGATCCATACTAAGCTCTCCGATGCGCATGAGGAATTGATGAAGCTTCGCTTCCAGCAAGTGACCGGCCAGTTGACCGACACCAGCCACTTGCGCAACCTGCGCCGCGATATTGCCCGCATGGAGACCATCCTCAACCAGGTTTTGCGCGCGGCTGCTACGGAAGGTAAAGCATGAACAATCGTCGTCGAATCGTTGGAAAGGTTACAAGCAACAAGATGACCAAGACCGTGGTGGTCGAGATCGTTCGCAAGTTCCGCCATCCGCTCTACAAAAAGGTCGTTTATTCCAGTAAGCGTGTGAAGGCGCATGACGAGATCGGCTGTCAAATCGGAGACAGTGTTCAGATCGTGGAGTCCCGTCCTTACTCCCGCGATAAACGCTGGGTCGTAGAATCCGTTATCAAACATGAGACGCGCACGGCGGATGCCGGCATTGAGGAAGTCGCTGTTGCCGATATACCGACTGGCAATAGTCCGGATCAGGAGACTCAACCATGATCCAGCACGAGTCTCGTTTGAAGGTCGCTGATAACAGTGGCGCGCGCGAATTGCTGGTTATCCACGTGCTTGGCGGCTCAAAGCGCAGATATGGACATATCGGCGACATGGTAGTGGCCACTGTTAAATCTGCCTCACCCCAGGGGGCGGTCAAAAAAGGCGAGATCGTCCATGCTGTGATCGTCCGCCTCACAAAAGAATGGCGGCGTGAGGATGGTTCGTATATCCGTTTTGATGATAACGCAGCTGTGATCCTGGATGCCGATGGTCAAAACCCGAAGGGTACACGCATATTTGGGCCCGTGGCCCGCGAACTGCGCGATAAGCAATTCATGAAGATCGTATCGCTGGCCCCGGAAGTGCTGTAAGGCTGGCGCAGGAGCAAAGCAATGAGAGTAAAGATCCGCAAAGGTGATACCGTTGAAATTATTAGCGGCCGCCTCGAAGATAAAGGCAAGCGTGGTGAGGTCATCAATGTGCTCGTGGATGCAAGTCGCGTTGTGGTCCAAGGCGTGAACATCCATACCAAACACCAGCGCCAGGTCCAGACCCAGGCTGGACGCCAGATAAATCCGGGCCGTATCGAGTTCGAAGGGCCGATCCATATCTCGAATGTGATGCTGGTCTGCCCGAAATGTAGTGAAGCAGCGCGCGTCGGCATTCAACGGGATGAGACCGGTGCACATCGCGTTTGCAAAAGCTGTGGACAGTTGATTGACTAGGTCGTGGAGCTTTGAAGATGAATATTTTGCACGAAAGATATCAGAAAGAAATTGCCCCAGCCTTGTTCAAGGCGTTCAATTTCAAGAACGTCATGCAGGTGCCGCGGATTGAGAAGGTGGTGGTCAACATTGGCCTGGGGGAGGCTTTGGATAACCCCAAGGCGCTAGAAGCCGGGGTGAGTGATCTGACCACAATCACGGGTCAGAAGCCTGTCACGACCAAAGCTCGCAAAAGCATCGCCAACTTCAAGTTGCGCGAAGGTCGTTTGATCGGGGCCAAGGTCACTTTGCGCGGCGACCGCATGTGGGCCTTCCTCGACCGCTTATTGAACATTGCCCTGCCGCGCGTGCGTGACTTCCGAGGCGTTTCGGCCAATGCCTTCGATGGACGCGGAAATTACACTCTCGGTCTGAAAGACCAACTGGTGTTTCCAGAGATCGAGTATGACAAAATTGATAAATTGCGAGGCATGGAAGTCACCATCGTGACCTCTGCCAAAACCGACGAGCATGCGCGCGCCTTGCTGCAGATGCTCGGTATGCCGTTTAGCAAGAAGGAATTGTAAAGTATGGCGAAGAAATGCATGCAATACCGTGAACTCCGTCGACGCAATGAGGTTCAGATTCGCAATCGCTGTCAGCGTTGTGGACGTCCGCGCGGCTATATCCGCCGTTTCGGCCTATGCCGCATCTGCTTCCGTGAACTGGCGCTTCAGGGCAAAATCCCTGGCGTGGTGAAGTCATCTTGGTAACCGGGTGGAGGTTAGTTCATGACTATAAATGATCCGATTGCTGATATGTTGACTCGTGTTCGCAACGCCGTTTTGGCGGGGCAGGGGCAGGTTGCGATGCCGAGTTCCAAGATCAAAGCCGAGATTGCCAAGATTTTGAAGGATGAAGGCTTCGTGGAAAGCTTTGAAGTCGTGGATGACGAAAAGACCACATTTAAAGTGCTGCGCTTAAAGATTAAATACGTGGGCGAGCGTCGCGAGCGCCGTCCCGTCTTGAGCGGCATCCAGCGGGTCAGCACGCCGGGCCGCCGCATCTACTCCAAAAAGACGGATATCCCCTGGGTGTTGTCGGGACTCGGCGTTGCCATCCTCTCGACTCCCAAAGGTGTTATGACCGGTGCGCGCGCCCGCCAGTTGGGCGTGGGTGGCGAGATCCTTTGCAAGGTCTGGTAGAAGGCAGGAGGTACAAAGTGTCTCGTATTGGACGATTGCCGGTGGAAATTCCGAGCGGCGTAAAGGTGGATGTCAAAGGTTCTAACATCCATGTGAAGGGCCCGAAAGGTGAACTCCAGCGCACCTTTTCCAACTCGATTGGGATAACAATGGAGAATAACCAGTTGGTCATCACGCGCAAATCCGATGAGCCTGCGGAACGGGCTCTACACGGCACTACGCGGGCTGTGCTTGCCAACATGGTCAACGGTGTGAGCAAGGGCTTTGAAGTTGTCCTCGAAGTGGATGGAGTCGGTTACCGCGCTGAAATGGAAGGCAAGAACCTGGCTCTGCATGTCGGATATTCTCATCCGGTAAAGGTCGAACCTCCTGCCGGGATCTCATTCGAAGCAGATGCGAAAACCCGCCAGATCAAAGTGATGGGTTTCGATAAAGAACTGGTTGGCCAGATCGCCGCGAATATCCGCAATGTACGTCCACCCGAACCATACCATGGTAAAGGTTTGCACTATTTGGGTGAACATATTCGCCGCAAAGCTGGTAAAGCCGGGAAAGGAGCCAAGTAAGTCATGGCTAATCATTCTCGTTCAGAAGCTCGCCTGCGTCGTCATGGACGCGTGCGAAAGGATCTGTCCGGCACCGCTCAACGTCCGCGCCTGGCCGTTTTCCGCAGTGTAACCGAGATCTATGCCCAGGTTGTTGACGATGGGGCGGGCCATACCCTGGTTTCCGCTTCTTCAATAGATAAAAAACTGCGGGAAAAAGTCAAAGGCCTCAAAAAATCTGAACAAGCCAAGCTGGTTGGCCAGATGGTGGCCGAGCGTGCCAAAGGCAAGGGTATTACTGCGGTTGTGTTTGATCGCGGCGGCTTCAAATATATTGGACGCGTCAAAGCTTTAGCAGACGGCGCGCGCGAAGGCGGCCTGCAGTTCTAGGCCGAGTGGAGTTGATATGGCAGAAAAAAATAACGTCGAACAACAGGACGGTTTTGAAGAGCGCGTCATCGAGATCGCCCGTGTTGCCAAGGTGGTGAAGGGTGGCCGCCGCTTTCGCTTCCGCGTAACGGTTGTAGTTGGCGATAAGAAGGGATCGATTGGTGTGGGCAGCGGCAAGGCGAATGCAGTACCAGATGCGATGCGCAAAGCCTCCGAACGTGCCCGCAAGAATATACGGGTTGTGAATTTATCCGGTACGACGATCCCGCACGAATCTCTTGGACAGGTGGGCGGCGCGCGTGTTTTTCTCAAGCCTGCTTCTCCCGGTACGGGAGTGATCGCGGCAGGCGGCGTACGCGCGGTGCTCGAAGTTGCAGGTGTGCGTGACATCCTGACCAAATCCATGGGTTCCGCCAACGTTTTGAATGTAGTGATGGCGACCTTCGACGCGCTATTAACCTTGAAGTCTGCCCAGGCTGAAGCATCACGCCGAGGCAAGAAGGTTGAAGACCTGTTGCCGTTCTGGGAACGGAGGAAGCAGCATGCCTAAGAAAGAATCCATGGGGAAGACCATACACGTTACTTTGGTTCGCAGCCCTATTGGCTACACCAAAGACCAGAAAGCTACGGTGCTGGCGCTGGGTTTGCACCGCATGCACCAAACGGTCGAGCACAAGGACACGCCAGCCCTGCGCGGAATGTTGACCAAGATCATCCATCTTTTGAAGATTGAAGAGTAAGTAGCGATGAAATTACATGACCTTGTACCGAACACAGGCTCCAAAAAGGATCGTAAACGCGTTGGACGCGGCATCTCCGCCGGTCAGGGCAAGACTGCCGGTCGTGGAACGAAGGGCCAGGGTTCGCGCTCCGGGGAAGGCGGCCGTCTCTACCGTCAGGGTGGAAACCTGCCGTTCTATCGCCGGCTTCCGTTCATGCGAGGTGAAGGTTTTACTCCTCCGAATCAGGTGACCTTTAATGAAGTCAATCTTGATCAACTGGCTGAAGCCTTCAAGGCCAATTCGGAAGTAAATCCGGAATCTCTTGAAAAAGCACACCTGCTCCGGGATGCGCGCAACCCGGTTAAAGTCCTGGGACGCGGCGAATTAAAAGTCGCGCTCAAATTGAAGGTCCATCAGATCAGCACAAGCGCCAAATCCAAGATCGAAGCGGCTGGCGGTACCGTTGAAATGATCCAGTAATTCCGTGACCGGGAGACCCTTATGAAATCGTCGTTTTCAGGTTGGCGTTATTTATGGAAGTCAGAAGATATCCGGCGGAAGTTGTTGATCACGCTGGCTATTCTGGCTCTCTATCGTCTGGCGGCTAATGTACCTGTCCCGGGAGTGGATTTTGCGGCGCTGAAGGCTTTTCGATCGAGCGGTGCCGGCACGGGCGGCTTCCTTGGTTTCCTTGACTTGTTATCTGGTGGTACGGTATCCAACTTCTCACTGCTTTCGATGGGTGTCTACCCGTATATCACGGCCCAGATCATTTTACAATTGTTGATCCCGATCATCCCTGCGTTGCAGCGCCGCATGCAGGAAGACCCACGCGAAGGCCGGCAGTGGATGGAACGTTGGACGTACTTCCTGGCAGTCCCGATGGCCGCACTCTCTGCCATCGGCCAGATCAACATTTTCAATTCGCTTTCGGTCCAGGCTTTGAATAAAGTGATCGTACCCTTTGGCTTTAGCAGTGACTTATGGCTGCCATCCCTTACGATTTTACTGGCTATGACGGCTGGTACGATGTTTGCCATCTGGCTCGGAGAATTGATCTCGGAATATGGCATTCGCGGCCAGGGGCTTTCGCTCGTTATCTTTTCGGGCATCGTGGCGCGGATGCCCAATAATCTGATCAGTCTTCTTGCCGACCCGAACAGCGCTGTATTCCTCATGACCTTCACGTTGATTGTGATCGTTCTGGTGATCTTCGCCATCGTTTTCGTGCAGCAAGGTCGCCGGAATGTCCCGGTTATGTATCCGGGTCGCCGCATGGGCAGCCGTATGTCCATGCCTGTAAAAGGAACCCTGCCGCTCATGGTAAACCTGGCAGGTATGATCCCATTGATCTTTGCAAGTGCCATCCTGCAATTCCCGGCCATTATAGCCAGCTACTTCACCGGTTCGCAAAACGCGACGATTAAGGGCATTGCCCTTGGTGTTCAGAGCACGCTCGGCGGAACGGGAACGAATAACTGGGTGTACTGGTTGTTATATTTCCTGATGGTAGTGTCATTTACTTTCTTCTATACCTCGGTTTTGTTCGAACAGCAGAACTATGGTGATAATCTGAAGAAGGTAGGTGCGCAGATTCCGGGTGTCCATACCGGCGAACCAACCCAGAAATATCTCAACAAAGTTCAGCAGCGTATCACTCTCCCGGGCGCATTTTTTCTGGGCCTTGTGGCAGCCATGCCGTTTCTGTTGAGCAAGCTGTTGGCCTTATTTAATATAACTTCGTCATCTTCATCGGCTGGATTGTTCCTGGTTTCCTCCGCCGGCTTGTTGATCGTGGTCGGCGTAGTGCGTGATACCTTCCTTAATATCGAAGCTGAATTGAAGCTTCATGGCTATCAGGATACTTTGCTTGTACATTAATAATTAAGGCGCAAACATGGCAAAATATATCGTCCTCCTTGGTCCGCCGAGCGTAGGCAAAGGGACTCAAGCGGAAATCCTCGCTCAGAAAACAAGCCTCATGCATATTTCATCTGGGGATTTGTTTCGGGAGAACATCAAGAACGACACTGATTTGGGGAAGAAAGCCAAATCATACATGGACAAAGGCGAACTGGTTCCCGATGACGTCACGATTGCCATGGTTAAAGACCGCCTTAGCCGTCCCGACTGTCAAGCGGGTGCAATTTTAGACGGCTTTCCCCGCACTCCGGCCCAGGCGGACGCTCTGCAAAAGATGCTGGCTGGATTTAAGGGTGATGTGAACGTTGTTCCGTTCATCACCGCCGCGCCCGAGGTTCTGGTCGAACGTGCCAGCAGTCGTTGGACCTGCCGGGCCCAGGGCCATATATATAATCAAAAATTCAATCCGCCCAAAGTCGCTGGCAGGTGTGACATTGACGGATCAGCACTTTACCAACGCGAAGACGATAAACCAGAAACCGTGGCGCGCCGCATCAAGGTCTACTTTGATCAGACCGCGCCGCTCGTTGATTATTATCGCGGTAAGAATAAGCTGGTTGAAATCGACGGCACCCAGTCAATCGAAGCTGTAACGGACTCGCTGCTGTCTGCAATAAAGAAATAATTTATGAATTATGGTCGCCAAATCCACATCAAGAGCCCCGACGAGTTGAAGGTAATGCGTCAGGCGGGGCGCATCAATGCCGAGATCATGGCGTCCGTTAAAAATTTGATACAACCCGGCGTTTCTACAGCGGACCTCAATGCGGCTGCTGAGGACGTGCTGAAGAAACACGGTTGTCCTTCGCCTTTCAAAGGCTACAGCCAGCCTCCGTATCCGGCCTCCATCTGTACGAGTGTCAACGAGGAACTGGTGCACGGGATACCGAGCAAGAAACGCATTTTGCATGAGGGCGATATCCTCTCCGCAGATTGCGGTACGGTATTTGAAGGCTTTGTAGCGGACTCGGCTTTTACGGCCGGAGTCGGGGAGATTTCTCCCGAGGCGAAGCATCTGCTGGAGGTCACCGAAGGTGCCTTGTATACCGCGATCGAGAAAATGCGCATTGGGTACCGCACCGGTGATATTTCGGCAGCAATACAAAATTATGTGGAAAGCCGGGGCTTGCACGTTACACGTGAATACACCAGCCACGGTGTGGGGCGGCAGATGCACGAAGGACCGATGGTCCCAAATTTTGGGATAGCGGGCACCGGAATGCCTCTCCGTCCCGGAATGACCATCGCAATCGAACCGATGGTTCTGATCGGGACACATGAAACCCGTGTCTTACGCGACCACTGGACTGTGATCTCAGCAGATAAGTCATTGACGGCTCATTTTGAACACTCGGTGGCCGTCACCGAAGGAGATCCCCTGCTCCTGACTGTCCCTTGACTTGATTGCACTGGACGGAACGAACAACAAAATGTATAATTGTTAATTTGCTGTATTAACAAAGTAAGGAGATAGTTATCATGAAAGTATCACCCTCCGTTCGCAAACGATGTGCCAAGTGCCGGATCGTGCGGCGCAAAGGCCATGTTTACGTTATTTGCGAAAATCCAAAACATAAACAACGACAAGGCTAGAGTGACCCATGGCGAGAATTGAAGGCGTTGATTTACCCCGCAATAAGCGGGCGGAAGTAGGCCTGACTTATTTGTTCGGCATCGGGCCGACGCGCTCGCGTCAAATCTTGGCTGCTACCAAAGTCAGTCCCGACACACGTATCAAGGATTTGACGGAAGCCGAAGTTACCGCGATCCGTGAATTCGTCCAGAAAAACTATAAGTTGGAAGGCGATTTGCGCCGCGAAACGCAGATGAATATAAAGCGCCTGATCGAAATCGGCTCTTATCGCGGTTTGCGTCATCGTCGTAACCTTCCTGTCCGCGGACAACGGACTCGCACGAATTCGCGTACCCGCAAGGGCAGCAAGAAGACAGTCGCGGGGCGCGGACGCCGCCGCGGCGGTAAGAAGTAAAACAGGAGTTGATGAATTATGGCTCAAAGTGTTCGCTCTGCGCGCCGCGCTACAGGTGGTGCCAAGAAGGGAAAACGCAATCTGTCTTCCGGACAGGTGCACATTTTTGCGTCCTTCAATAATACGATTGTGACGGTGACCGATTCCGAAGGCAATACGATTGCCTGGGGCTCCGCCGGCTCCGCTGGTTTTAAAGGCTCGCGGAAAAGCACGCCCTTCGCAGCCCGTCTTGCAGCCGAACAGGCGATCAAAGCCGCCCAGCAGCTCGGCATCCAGGAAGTGGATCTATTTGTTAAAGGCCCGGGCCCTGGGCGTGAAAATGCGATCCGCGCCGTCCAGTCCATGGGATTAAGAGTGCGTTCGATGTCCGATATTACACCGATCCCGCATAATGGTTGTCGGCCTCCGAAGAAGCGCCGTGTCTAATAAGATGAGGTAGTAGAAATATGGCAAAAACACTTACCCCGGTTTGCAAACTTTGCCGGCGTGAAGGCGAAAAACTTTATTTGAAAGGCGAGCGCTGCTTCACTCCGAAGTGCGCATTTGAGAAACGCGCGTTCGCTCCGGGCCAGCACGGCAAAACCGCTGGCCGCGGTCGGAACGCAAGCCGCACTGGCGAGTCGGACTTTGCCCGCCAGTTACGCGCCAAGCAGAAAGCCCGCCGCGTGTATGGCGTGTTGGAACGCCAATTCCGTCGTTATTACGAGACGGCTCTAGGGCGTCGCGGCCTGACCGGTTTGAACCTGCTTCAGATCCTCGAATCCAGACTCGATAACGTCGTCTTCAAACTGGGATTCGCCTCCAGCCGCTCGCAGGCTCGCTTGTTGGTTACTCATGGTCATTTTATAGTGAATGGCCGACGGACCGATGTCCCTTCCATGCTTTTAAAGGAAGGTGATCAGATTGCTGTTCGTGAAGGCTCCAGCAAGTTGACCTACTTCAACGAAATGCCCGCGTTTGCGGAGAAGCGCACGTCGCCGGCCTGGCTGTCCCGTGATATCAAGGCGATGTCGGGTTCGGTCTCTCGTATGCCCGACCGTCCCGAGATCGAAGGGACGCTCAACGAACAGCTTATTGTCGAGTATTATTCGCGCCGTTAGTTCTTTGGCTGCGTTAGGTGGGTGGATGGCTTACTGTCCCTCATCTATTAACTTTCTGCTTCTAAAAGGGAGAGGTGAACCGTGACAGGTATCACGAATATGGTTATGCCGAAGATCGAGCGCGAAGCGGAGGCTCGAAATTACGGTAAATTTGTTATCAGTCCGCTCGAACGCGGCTATGGGGTCACGCTTGGAAATGCTATGCGCCGCGTGCTGCTATCATCGTTGGACGGCGCGGCGGTTACGTCCATACGCATCGGCGATGTACTGCATGAATTCAGTGACATCCCGGGTGTGCGCGAAGATGTAATCCAGGTGACGCTGCAGATCAAACAGATCCGGCTTAAGCTGGATGGAGTGGAAAGCACTCGCATGCACCTTGAGGTGCGCGGCGAGGGCACGGTCACTGCTGCAGATATTGTTGCGCCGGCCGAAGTGGAGATTGTCAACCCCGAACTCTATCTGTTTACGGTGGACAGCTCCAAGACCAAGCTCGATATTGAATTCACGGTCGAACGCAATCGCGGCTATTCGCCTGCGAATGAACGTAGTGGACACATGCCCATCGGCGAGCTTCCAGTCGATGCGATCTTCAGTCCCGTCAAGCGCGTCAACTGGGAAGTGACCTCTGCCCGTGTGGGTCAGAGCACGAATTATGACAAACTGATCCTCGAAATCTGGACCGACGGCACGATTTCGCCTGAGCGTGCACTGAGTACCTCGGCCAAACTTATTATTGATCATTTGCGATTGATCGCCGGTATCAATGAGGAAATGCTCACGGTCGTCACGGAACGTGAAGTGGGCGGCAGTCGTCTTTCGAGTGAACTGGCAGAGACGCCCGTGGAAGCCCTCGATCTTTCGGTGCGCGTCTTCAACTCGCTTAAACGCACCGGCATCACCAACGTCGGTGATGTGCTCGAACTGCTCGACAAAGGCGAATCGGCTGTGATGTCAATCCGCAACTTTGGCGAGAAAAGCCTCGATGAGCTGCGTCAGAAGATGCATGAAAAAGGCTTCCTCAAGGACGATCAACCCTCGGAGTAATTGAGAAATGCGACATAATGTAGCAGGCTATAAACTTGACAGGACCAAAGGCGCACGCATTGCTTTGCGGCGTAACTTGATCAAGCAGTTCTTCACCCACGAGCGGATTCGCACGACAAGGGCGAAAGCCGCTGCAATCCGGGGCGAGGCGGAACATATTATCACTATTGCTCGCAACAGCGCAAACGGAAGTGATTCCGAAAAAGTTGCCGCTCGCCGACTGGTTATCTCCAAGCTGGGTGACAACCAGATCCTCAAGCGCGTTTTTGATGAGATCGCACCGCGTTTCGCCAATCGAAATGGCGGGTATACCCGAGTGATGAAACTCGGCCCGCGCTCCGGTGACTCGGCGGAGATGGTAATCCTCGAACTGGTCGAAGAATAGTTGGTTGCTTAAAGTTGAGTGTTGGCGGTCAGCCAAATACTGTCAACCGCTATGGCACGTTACAAATTGATCCTTGCTTATGACGGCACCGCTTTTGCAGGCAGTCAACGGCAGGCGAAACACAGGACCGTGCAGGGCGAACTTGAGAAAACCCTACGTGGTTTGGGATGGTTGGGTCGCTCTGTTATTTTAGCCGGGCGCACCGACACCGGTGTGCATGCCTCCGGGCAAGTGGCTGCCTTCGATCTGGAGTGGAAACATAACCTCGCAGCTCTGCTCCGTGCATTGAACGCTGGCCTGCCTGCCGATATAGCGGCAAGCAGGATAGAAATGGCCGCTGAGGAATTCCACCCGCGTTTCGATGCGACCTCACGCTGCTATCATTACCGCCTGTACTGCGGGCATATCCGGGATCCGTTACGCGAGAGATTAGCCTGGCGCGTATGGCCTCCGATCAACGCTGAGAGCCTCGTTGAGCTGGCGCAATTATTTTTAGGGAAGCATGATTTCGCGGCCTTTGGTTCGGTGCCGCACGCGGAGAGCAGCACGGTGCGTACGGTGAAAATGTCTGAGTGGAAAAGGCTTGCCTTGGATGAGTGGCAGTTTGAAATCCGGGCGGATGCGTTTTTATATCACATGGTGCGCAGACTGGTCTTTGTCCAGGTAGCTGTGGGGCAGGGTAGATGTAACAATGAAGCTGTGATCAAAGCCCTGGCGAGACCACAGTCAAAGAATGAGATCCCCGCGGGGCTTGCCTCCGCACATGGATTGGTACTCTTCGAAGTAACATATTAATAAGTTGTCATTGCCAGTTTCGCTGACAACAACATGATTGAAACGGAGAACGAAAGTGTACAAAACGTATTATCCAAAAGCCAGCGAAATAGATCGTAAGTGGTACGTGGCGGATGCCAACGGCCAGAATTTAGGCCGCTTCGCGACGCATGTCGCTCACGTTCTGCTTGGCAAGCACAAACCCTCCTTTACGCCCGGCGTGAAGATGGGTGATTATGTCGTGATCATTAATGCCGAGCGTGTGACCGTGACCGGCACCAAGTCTAGCGTGAAACTGGATACCAAGGTCTATCACCATCATTCCGGTTATCCGGGCGGTTTGAAATCCGTTTCATTGCGCGAACAACTGCGCGATCACCCGGACCGCGCCTTGCGCACGGCAATTTGGGGTATGCTTCCGCACAACAAGATGGGTCGCGCACTGTTAAAAAGGTTGAAGATCTATGCTGGACCGAACCATCCCCATGGTTTGCAGAACCCTGAACCGTTGATAGTCACATGACAACGAGAATTGAGTAACATTGGAATTCGGACTTATCTGGGATCATCCGGGATCGTTTACTTAGAAAGGAAAGAGTACTCATGGCTGTTCAGTATTACGAAGGTATTGGTCGCCGCAAGGAAAGCACCGCCCGCGTGCGCTTGATGAGCGGCAGCGGCAAATTTACGGTCAACGAAAAGGAGGCCGCGGCTTACTTCACCCGCCTGGGCGATATGAATGATATACTTTTGGCTTTCAAAGCCTGCGGTCAGGAAGCCGTAAAATACGATGTCACGGTCACTGTAAGCGGCGGGGGTGTGTCTGGTCAGACTGACTCGGTCAAACTTGGATTGGCGCGCGCATTGGTGATGATCAATGCGGACTGGACCTCGTCCCTGCGCAAGTTCGGCCTGCTAACCCGCGACGCCCGCGTCAAAGAGCGCAAGAAGCCAGGTCTCAAGCGCGCCCGCAAGGCACCAACTTATACCAAGCGTTAAATTGTTTGCATAACGTAATTCGTAATGCGTAATCATCTGCGTGAGGTCATCTTGCGCAATACGGATTACGCATTATGTGTTTAATGGAGAAAAACATGCCTGGAATAACTTTGCTCGGCCTCGGCCCCGGTGATCCCGGGCAGTTGACTCGCGAAGCCTGGGAGTTGCTTTCTTCAGCCGACGAGATTTACTTGCGGACGCGTCAACATCCCACCGTGGATAGACTTCCGGCCTCGGTAAGAATTCATTCCTTTGATGAGCTGTATGAAAACGGTGATTCTTTCGATGAAATCTACACAGCCATCACGCAAAAAGTATTGGAACTTGGCCGGCGCAATCAGGGGGTGATCTATGCCGTGCCCGGGCACCCATATGTATCTGAATCGACTTGTCCTGAAATTGCCCGCCTCGCCCGGCTGGAAGGGCTATCGATACAAATTGTGGATGGACTATCATTTCTTGAGCCGACCTTCGCTGCCCTCGGTCTCGACCCGTACCCGCGCCTGACTCTCTTCGATGCACTGACCCTTGGAGGGGCGCATGTGCCTGCCTTCGCACCCGATGCGCCGGTATTGATTGCCCAGATCTATTCGCGGTTGGTAGCTTCAGAAGTTAAATCTACGCTGACCGCGATCTATCCCGATGAACATCCGGTGAAATTGGTTCACAATGCCGGCACAAAAGATCAAATTGTTGAGGAGCTCGCCTTGTATGAAATCGATCGGAGCGAGCATATAGGATTACTGACCGCGCTGTTTGTCCCATCGTTGGGTGAAGGGACTTCGTTGGAAGCATTCCAGGAAATTGTGGCCCATTTGCGTGCGCCAAATGGCTGTCCCTGGGACAGGGAGCAGACGCACGAATCATTGCGAAAACACATGTTGGAAGAGTCTTATGAAGCCCTTGAGGCCATTGATTCCGGTGATTTTGCGGCCATGCGCGAAGAGTTTGGCGATCTGCTTTTGCAGATCATGTTGAATTCTCAGATCGCAAACGAAGAAGGCGAATTCACCTTGAATGATGTGGTGAAAGGGATTTATGAGAAGATTATCCGCCGGCATCCGCATGTCTTCGGCGATGTCAAAGTCGACGGCGTGGATGGCGTTTTGGCAAATTGGGAAAAGTTGAAGGAAAAGGAACGCGAAGGAGAAACGAAACGGGATAAGGGATTGTTGGATGGCGTGCCCGCGGCTCTGCCGGCCCTCTCCCAGGCCCAGGAATATCAGGACCGGGCCGCACGCGTTGGGTTCGATTGGCCGGAGATCGAAGGCGTGCTGGAAAAGATCTCCGAAGAGATCCGGGAAGTTAAAAGAGCAAATAACGAGGAACAGTTAACATCTGAGCTGGGCGATTTGTTTTTCGCGCTGGTGAACCTGTCTCGTTGGAAGAATGTCGATGCCGAGTCTGCCTTGCGCGGGACGAATTTGAAATTCAAAAAGCGCTTTAGTTATGTGGAGCAGGCTGTAAAGAAACAGGGTGGAAATCTATCGGATATGAAGTTGGAAGAGATGGATGAGCTTTGGAATGAAGCCAAAAGGAAGGAAAGCTAGCGGTTCGCCTTCCAAAGTACGGACATTTCGACCCTCGTTCTCATAATACGAACGCTCATCTGGAATATGCCCGGGTGTCATTCTCGGAATCGGATTTTGCTGAGAAATAGAATGCTTAGCAGCATGCTGGCAGCGCCGAATAAGAACAGTCCCTTATAGCCAACCCAGGCGGTTGGCCAGACCGCATTGAGATAATCGAGTAGTGGGCCCTCGAGACGCGCCAGGGCGCCCGAACCGGCGGTGGCCAGATTTGCAAAGCCGAGGAATTTCCCCGCCTCCTCCCTGGGTGCGAGGCGATTTGCAAGCGCCCAATTTGACGTGAGGAACAGGCCGATTCCAGCGCCCAATACGCTTCCGAATATAGTGAGACCGCGCACATCGGTCGTCAGGAGCATGAGGATCATTCCGATTGCACTGATGAAACTGGCAGCATACAGAATTAATTTCGCGCCGAATTTGTCCGTCAACCAGCCGCCTGCCAGTATAAGGATCACAAGTCCCAGGGTGATCGAGGCCAGCAGATCGCCGGTCTGCCTGGGTGGGTCAGGGACGCGCAGCACATCCTGCAAATAATATTGGGCAAAGGCTTGCACGCCGGATATGCCCAATAGAAATAAAGCCCGTTCCGCGATCAACCACCAGTATCCCGAGTTTTGACGAAAATCAATCCTGAATCGCGCGCGCAGTGATGCCCAGTTCATGCGAGCGCGGTCCTGGGTTGGCTCTTCGGGCGTGAATAGAATCGTAATAGATGCGGAGACAACCAATAATCCAATGACGACCATCATGATGGTGGTCGGGTTGCGTGTATGGGGATCCAGCAAGCGTCCTGCCAGCAGCGAGGCGATGATCAAACTGAGAGTGTCCATGAAGATCTTGAGGGAGGAAGCCGAACCCAACTGGGTTTCCGGGACGCGGTCCGGTAATAATCCCTGGAGTGGACCGTGTGCGATATTGGAACTGAACTGCAGGCCAATGTATCCGATGATCAGCCAACTGAAACCGCCGCCCCAAGCCAGGATGGAAAGAAAGATTAGATCAAAAAGTGTGCCGATTAACATTAATGGACGACGGCGCCCAAACCGCGAAGCCCAGCCATCCGATATCGCACCGGAGAGCGGCTGAATAACCATCGCTATCGCCAGGCCGGCAAAAGTCAATAAGCCCAGGTATGTATTCTTCCTGGCATCCGGCACAAAGTTAAGCAGGATAGCGGGCAGGATGATCGGGTGAAGCGCGTTCCACATAAACGACAGTCCCACCCAATTCGCGTTGAGTACCAGCATTTGTACCAAGGAAAGGTTTTTTTTCAAAAAATCGCTCCATTTTCATCTTGACGGAGCTTGCCTTTATCATGAACCAAGATCCGACCGCTCCTGGATTTTATGGATAGGGTTAATTTAGTTATATTCTCCGCGGAATTCAAATGGCTCCAAAGTGGCAATCGTGCTCATGATGATCACTGCAGAAAGTCTATCCTTATCCTTCGCGGACAGATCGTGATAGACCTTCAATTCGTAAGCCTTACCGAAGTGTAGGTAAAATTCTCCCTCAGATGTTAAAGCCCGTCTATGTGTAATGGTTCATGGTCAGCACACAGGGTCCGCTGGAGGGGATGAATTCCTCTCCTTGAATGCGTAATGGCAGTTCGGTCCGTGAAATAATAGCGTGTGAATCGTCTCGAAAGCTCCGTCGATGCTGCAGGAGCATGTCGCGCAGTATGTTTATCATGACATTAGGTGGATATGGTTGGCGAGGATTCATCACCAGCCCATCCAGGATTATTGCTCCACCGAATACAGGTTATGGATTATTTGGTCAAATCCCTGGTTGTTGATTCCATCATCGCCAGGATTTCAGCAACTCGACCAGCTGGTGTGTTGGAGGTGAACATCGTCTGAAACGCGTCACCGAGCATTACGCGCACCTCGCGCCACGATGCTAGTTGGGGCTGTATTTGGGCTTGCGGCAGCAAGTCAACTGCCGCGCTCCACTGTGGATGGCTGTTTTTATAGTCATTTAGCAGGTCAAGTGATGATTTCCGCAGCGGGAACAACCCGGTCACTTCAACCCATTTCTTTTGGTTTTCAGGTGAAAGAAGCCAGCGCACGAAAAGCCACGAGGCCAGTTGCTGTTCCGGCGTCGATTTCAATACGACATAAGATGAGCCGTAGATGATCAACCCGGTTTGTATATCGCCGGGAAAACTAAGCACCGTCCATTCATCGGTACTACCGGCGGAGGCCATCGCCCGTGAGTAAGTTGTCAATTCCTCCAGACTGGCAGTCGCGAACAATGCTTTACGTCCTGCAAATGCATCGGGTAAACCCTGACCTGCGACCGGAGAAAGTGCCAATGGGTCGGCATCGGACGGGGCTGTCCACGCGCAGCCGTCATCATAAAGCTGCTTGACGAAAGTCAGCGCGGCGATGTTTTTGGGTGTTAGAAAGCGATAATTGTTGCCATCCAGGACCCCGCCCCCAAAAGCCATGAGCCACGAGAGCAGGGTCATTGGGTCAGTATCCACCAACCAGCCGCCCTGACCGTCGTTCGTTTTATCAATATCTGTTAACATCGCCTGATGAGCGCGGCAAGCCTGCTGCTGGAATTCTATTGCAGTTTTTGGTGGTGTCAAAAACCCCAACTCGCGCGCCCAGCTGACGTTATAAAGGAGGAAACGGGCCGATCGTTCGGCAGGGATTCCCATTCGCTTGCCTCCGATCTCGTCCTGTGACCAAAAAACCGGAGGAAAGTCTTCTGCATCTGCCTGAGTGAATCCATATTGCGGATCGTTGATATAGAGATTTAAATCGGTCACTAAACCGTCGGATGCCCAGGCGAGAGCGTGTTCAGGGAAAGCGATCACAAGTTGAGGCCGGTCTGCGGTAGGCAGGGAGGCCGTAACGTTTCCGTAAAGCTGTGAGTAATTGATCTGGCTGCTGGATTGGACCGTGATGCCCCACTCGTTGGTCTGATTGAATTCTTTGACCTGCGACTCGAACAGATTGGATTCGACGTCATACCATGGATGCCATACCTGGATGGTGATCCCCTTAAGGGCTTCCTTCGGAATGCCGAGCTGTTCCCCCGGTCTTGGTGTTGACGGAGACCGCGCCGTCCCTGTAGATTGTGCGGGTGATGGGGCGGTTAAATTCGGTGGGGCGGGCTGGCAGGCTGTGAGCAGTAACAAGGGCAGCAGTGCAAGTCCTTTGTGCTTTGCGGCTGGCCCGCGCGGGTGGATCATAATCCGCTGAAGACGGCGAACGGTACCGGGCTGAATGTGAGGATGAATAGGAGGATTACCAGCGCTGCTATCGCGCGGCGGTTCAAGTCAAGTGGAGTGATCTGATCTAGCGGTTCGGCATGAACGCGTCCGAGCCAGAGTAGAAGAACAGCCCAAATCCACCAGCCATTCCAGAATATGCCTAAAGCGATTAGGGCTACAAAGATATAAGGAAAAGCTTTGGCTGCTCTCTCGCCAAACCAGGAATAAACAACATGACCACCATCCAGAGTCCCCGCCGGGATCAGGTT
>JBGQIO010000034.1:0-22651 GCA_041498515.1 Anaerolineae bacterium | reverse complement strand
TTTGCGGGTTATTGGGAAATACCTGCAGGGAATCCGACAGCTGAAATAGGGCGTTGGGTCGCCGGACCTGGTTCGGATATGTTGGATGTCGTGGCCAAAAGTCTCAATGCTTCTGAAAGCTATGACGCGCTGCCTATTATTGCAGAAGACCTGGGAGTTATCACAACCGATGTGATCGAACTAAGGGAACGATTCAGTTTGCCTGGAATGAAGATCCTGCAGTTTGGTTTTTCAGGACCGGAGAATCCATTCCTTCCCCATTCGTACATCCCGAATTGTGTCGCTTATACCGGCACTCACGATAACGATACTGCACGAGGATGGTTTAATTCCTCTCCAAAGGTCGAACGCAGCTTTGCGCTTCGGTATCTTAAATCAAGCAAACGAGATTTCACATGGAGCTTGATCCGATCCATCTGGTCTTCTACAGCAGTATTTGCGATAACACCGATGCAAGATCTGCTTGATCTAGGATCGGAAGCGCGGATGAATTATCCAAGCCGGCTGGGCGGCAACTGGGAGTGGAGAATGAAAGAAAGTGACACGAGTGATGAATTGAAAGAAAAACTGAAGGAACTAAATTATTTATATAACCGATAAAGGTTGTTAACAGGGGGAGTTCGACGCATCGTGTATAGCAATGATGAGTCTCAAACGATTCTCCCTAATAATTCAGGAACCAGGCCGTATAGTTTCAATTCTAATTAGAGGAGTAGCACAATTCAATTTAGAGGGGCGTAACATCTACTTGACTAACGCCGTTTTCGGCGCGGTTTTAACATCGTGCCACGGCAGGTCTTCGCACCACAATTGCAGGAATAGCGTTTTTCTAATTCGTCATCGTCCTGGTCTACGCGAGTGAGGTTGTAATCATAAGTCAATTCTTCGCCTTTTAAAATCGTCCGAAGCGATTCGATAAAAACATGGTTCTTATCGATCACAGGTTCGCAATTTGGCTGGCAGGAATGGTTGATGAAGCGCGATTCGTTTCCCCTCACACCCGCATCAATGACAGTTCGCTTATCCAGGCTAAAGAGCAATACCAGCGGATGCTCATCCCGACTATCATCGTAGCGGTTATCGGCTACCGCAGGAGTGATCAATTCGCCTACATACTCAATAATGCGAGTGCCTTGACGGATGCGCCTTGAGGCGAAGGCGCCGAGTCCCTGGATGCGGGAAGTTCGAATTTCAAGAAGAGGTTTGGGCAAGTTGTTTTGGTTATTAGAAAAATAGGGAATACCGATCAAAAGATCTAATTAATCTTGAAAGACAGGCCTCCCCCTATCCATCAAATTTACGATTATCGCCTTACTGGCCCTTATCAAATCCTGGGGTGTGATGAAGATCTCCTGACCCCACTGTCCAGTGCCAACAGCGAGAAATTTCTCGTTTAATAGCGAAGCCTCCAAGAAAGATCTGAACCCCTCTGACTGCCAACTAAAAGGTGGAATGGAACCGATCACGTATCCCGTTGTTTCCTTGACGATTTCCGGCGCAGCCATCCGAATATTCCGTGAGCCAATCGCCTTTTTGAGGTTTCCCGAAATAGCGTTTTGATCTCCGCCGAGCATGACAAGCACGCGTTCGCCTGTATCCACCTGGAAGATCAAAGTCTTAACAGTTTGCCGTTCTGAAATTCCAATTTCATGAGCGACAGAGGCTGCACCCTTATCTATTTCAGTCGAGAAACTACGGGTATCGTAAGCGATCCCGAGAGTATCAAGGTAAAGATGTGAGGGCAGTTTCATTGTCAACCTGCAAGGTATTATTATTTTTCCCGCGGTGTGTTGAAGCAAGGTAAATTCCGACCAATATTAATATGCCGCCGAAAAATACGGAAAGTGCCGGCTTTTCTTTTAGTATGAAATAAGCAAGAATGACCGATCCAATGGGTTCACCCAGAGTTGTCACTGCAACGAATGCGGCAGGCAGGTAGCGCAAAGCCCAATTGTAAATGGAGTGACCAATAAGCTGCGGTAAAAGTGCCAGTAACAATAACCAGACATAAGTCATAGGTTGGTAACCGAGAGGTGTTTCACCGGAAGAGAACATCACGACAACTAATACCAACGTTGCAATGCTGTAAACGATAAAAATATAAGGGATCAATGACAGCGTGCTACGAAGACGGCGTCCAATGATCAAATAGCCAGTAAGCGCCCAGGCGCCGGCCAATGCAAGAAAATTACCCCACATAGCCCTTCCATGAAAGATATGTGCTAAATAAGGACAAGACAAACCACGATCCCAAGAGCAGGCATCAGACAAACCGATCACAGCCCCACCGACGAGAGTTAATCCCAATCCAAAAAAAGCAGCGCGTGATAGTTTTTCCTTGAGGAAAATCGGCGAGAGCAGGGCTACCCATAATGGTCCTGTGCTTACCAACACTACAGAACTGGCAACGGTTGTAAACGCAAGCGAGGAGATCCAAGTAGCAAAATGAATTGCGAGAAACAAACCTGAGAGTAAACCGAGTAGAAGTTCAGACCGCTTTAGCGAATATATTTCTTTCCGATATCGCGTCAGAGCTATAGGAGCTAATACCAGACTCGCGAAGGTTAATCGCAAGGCGGCTATTGTTAGCGAAGGTGCGTCCCTCTGCGCAAATCTGATAAAAATTGAAGCGGCGGAGACAGATAAAATTCCAATAAAAAGAACAATCGGGAGGGTGAAGCGATTAGTAGGATTATCCATTGTAAAGGCTGGTTAAATATTAATAGGTAGATCAAGTATACACTTACACTTAAAAATATTAGAAAATCGAGGTCGCGGGGAGCTGGAAATTAGATGAAACTAGATAGGCAATAAGTGAAAAGGGAAAGTGGAAAACTTTACAATCATCCAATTCTGCATATGCAATTTGTTAACATCCATATTGCTTTCTTGACAGGCTAATCTCGCTAAGCTACAATTTTGACGATATTTCTCGTAATATCTGCTAAAGAGCAGACCAATCCAAAGGAGAGGAAAATGGCTTTCGAGCTTCCCAAACTTCCATATGCGGTGGACGCATTGGAGCCCTATATTGATGCGCAAACAATGACCATCCACCACGATAAGCATCACGCGGCTTATGTCACTAATTTGAACGGCGCAATTGAGAAACATCCCGAACTGGGAGGACAAGCGCTTGAATCGCTGTTACATGATTTGAACGCAATCCCCGAGGACATACGAATGGTTGTGCGCAATCATGGAGGCGGGACTTGGAATCATTCGATGTTTTGGGAGATCATGGCCCCCAAAGCCGGCGGCGCTCCAAAAGGCGATCTTGCAAAGGCAATTGATACGGCCTTCAAATCCTTCGATAACTTCAAAGTCGAATTTGAAAAGGCCGCTAATACCAGGTTTGGCTCCGGTTGGGCCTGGTTGATCAAAAAGGGCAGCGGGTTGAGTGTGGTTTCATCCGCAAATCAGGATAACCCAATGTCTGACGGCAACACTCCAATCATGGGAATAGATGTCTGGGAGCATGCATATTATCTAAAGTACCAAAACCGCCGGGCTGAATATGTAACCAATTGGTGGAATGTGATCAATTGGGATGAAGTTTCGAAACGCTTTGCGGCTAAATAATTAAGACCGGGATATTCAAAAACGGGAAGCGGAATTGGTATACGACGCTTCCCGTTTTAATTTTCAAAGAATTGGGTTCAATTCAATAATCGATTTCTTTCAGTATTTTCATTTATTCAAAAAAGATTATTTATCTCTTGCATAGGCAAAGAAGCAAGTTATAATAGAGTTTCATGTAGATATTTTTTGATTAAGGAGAGAAACTATGACACATATCGTTACTAGTTTATGTGTTCGTGATCGTGGTTGCATTGAAGTTTGCCCAGTGGAATGTATGATTCCTGGAACGCCGATTGCAGAATGGCCGTGGATTTACATTGATCCCGATACTTGTATTGATTGTGGTGCGTGTGTACCGGAATGTCCCTTTGCGGCTATTTTCCCAGAAGACGAGGTACCTGCGGCCTACACGGCCAAAGGCGGCGAGTTTATCAGTAAAAAAGACCTTACAGACCACTTCGAAGGCACAAACCATTTTGGCAATAAGATCGTGCTCGACACTGCTAAACAGCTTGCCGCAGGTGAAACCGTCGATCTAACGCAAGACATCAAACCAAATTACGATTTTTTCAAAACCGGCCCTGGGTATGGTGCCAAGGATCACGACGACGGCAAGTAAATGGATGAGGAAAACTAAAAACAGCCCGCTCATTTTTGAGCGGGCTGTTTAATTTCATACTTTTCCGCTTAGCTCCAATTAATAGTCCAGGGGGTTGTGATCTCACATTAAAATTGCTTATCAAGATTGGTTAAGGTCGGGTGGCTGCCTGGATTAAATTCCGGCCTATATTTTGCCCCATCAATGGATCATTTCCTTCGATCAAAATAACCACGGTCAATGGTGTTCCTTGCCAATTCGGCAGGGTGCCTGCCAAATACCAGGTATAGAACTCCTGATTTGATTGAGCTAAACCGGTCCATTCCCAATATGTATGGTTTTGAGCGGCAAGATGAAGCGCCAGGTTGTTTGCAATATCAGCCGGAAGGATCTGATTCGTTTGTCCAAGCGCTGGTAATACAATCCACCCTTCTTGCGGAGTATTAACCGCCAGCGCGATACGCGGCACCGGGCGGATCCCGTTATTGCTGAGTGAGGCTGCCGCGACTGCCATTTGCAATGGGCTAACCCGCAAATTCTGTATATCAATATTAGTAACAGCGGTTCCCACCGGCATTCTTACCTGCGGAGTTGTATAGAAGCCAAGCATTAAATATAGATTTCTAACTTGCTCTTCCGTAGGTCCGTCCCCATTTGAGATTATATCGATCAATGGATTTACCGCCGTACCGATTGGATACAAACCCTGGGCCGCTCGATCAATCAAAGGCGAATCCGGGTCTTGAGCAAGTGATGAGCCAATCTCGTCAAGTTTATTTGGGTCATACGTGGGGTGTGAAGCTATCACCAAAATTTCCCCGGTGCGTGCATTCATCAAGACAACAGCGCCTTTCAGGTTTCCGAGCAGGCTATCAGTTTGCTTTTGCAGCGCAAGATCGATACTTAGTCTGACATCCAGGCCTGGCGGTGGCGTTCCGTAAAGAAGTTGATCCCACCAGATCAAAAGATTGGGATTCGCTTGTAGGCCTCGTAAATAATCGTCCAAAGAACCTTCCAGCCCAGCTTGACCATATACGGGGTGCGTGTAACCAGTAATGGGAGCTATTTGCGTATATAAGTAAACTCTTTTATAAGAACCAATGCTCCCTTGGGTTAAATCTATTGGTTGATTATTTCTATCCAGCAGCTCACCACGTAATACGTAGCGATCTGAAATAGATCGGCGGGGATTATCAGTGCGGCTGAGCAAATCGGGCGCGCGAATAACCGCCCACCACGCATTGGTTATTGAAGAAGCAATGAGACCAATGCCGAGGATCGCCGCCAGTCCGAAAAAAGGCCTGAGCGAAATTATTTGCGCAGGTTCCTTGTCAGGATGATTACTTATGATCAGCAGAACTAATAAGGCAGCAAAGGATGTAAGAAGTGATGAACCGCCATAGGAGACAAAGGGGAGGGTGACCCCGGTCAGCGGTAAAAGCCGAAGATTTCCACCGATAATTAATAAAGCCTGGATACCCAGATAGGCGGTTATACCAGCGGCCAATAAACGATGAAACTTCTCGGATGCGCGCAAAGAGGCAGTTAAACCCCGGGCGAACAGGAGCCCGTAAATGATCAGCAATCCAAAAGTGCCGATGAGGCCTGTTTCTTCGGCGATAGCGGTGAAAATAAAATCCGAAAGTGCAACGGGTACAAGGCTGGGACTTCCAAGTCCCGGCCCTCGTCCAAAAATTCCACCATTAGCAACCGCCAGGAGCGATTGGATGATTTGATAAGACCTTCCCGAAGGATCACTCCAGGGATCGAGCCAGGCTTCAATCCGAGCGTGGACGATATCAATAAAATAGAATCCAATTAGACCAGCAAGCAAAAGCGTAAGAGTGGTAGCAATAAGAACCCGCCTTTTTCCAGTTGCCAGATAAAGGATAATCGAATAAAGCATAATAAAAATGCTAGCTGTACCCAAATCACGTTGAACACCGAGTAGAAGAAGGGCCAACCCGGTAACAAAAATCGTTGGGAGGAGAAGCGGAAAAATGCGGAGGCGAATCGGAATACGATCAGCGAGGTAGGCGGCGAGGTAGACTACTAATATGAGCTTCAACGGTTCCGAGGGCTGAAAATAAAAGCCACAACATCCCAACCACCGACGCTGTCCAAATCCGGTGAGATTTGTACCTAATAATAGGGTCAGCGCTGTTAAAATCAATCCAGCGCCAAGAAGGATATATTTGTAACGCCGAAGAAAATTTAGATCCCACCGCAGATAAAGCGTGGCAGAGACGGCAGCTAAACTTATCACCAGCCAGAGAGTCTGCCTCAAACCGAAACCTGGATCGAGTCGCCAGATCGTAAGCAGCCCCCAACCGGCGAGGAGCGATGCCAGTGGCAATAAGTAAGGGTCGTGTTCCGGAAGCCTACGGGATACGACAAGATACGTGATAAATACTGCGCCTGCCCAAATCAGATACCCCAACCAATGGGATAATCGATAAGTGACATCCCATGTGTGCTCACGCACGCTGGGTGAAAGAGTAAGTATGACAGCGTATATAAACAGAAAAACGGCCGCCGAAATTAATAGACGGCTTTCCCGTTGCTCAGTCATTTGACGTCAACCAACAAGCCGGAGCCTTTCCCTCGAGGGGGTTATTTTTGCAAAAACCGCGCAGGAATTGCAAATCGCTCCAATCCCACTTTCTTTCAGGCGCGTCCACCAATGCTTGTGGCTTACCATTCCACATGAAGGGATAAATGCTGGTAGAGGAATGAAATTGGATGAAAGTGCTAACCAAGACGGTAATTATAAAAACATATTTCCAGACAGGTCTTGCAAGTAAATTGAACTGGAAGACAGGAATCAGTAAAAATATGAGAAAAGGAAGTACGTCCACAAAATATCGTGGGCCAATAGACCAAGCACCTCCCCAATCTTCAAATAACGACGTGATCACCCAATGTGAGAGAAGTATGCCGATGACATATAAATCAATATTAAATATAGAGATCTGACCATGTTTTATTTTGAGGAACGCGCCGCATATCGAGAAAAGAAGAACTGAAGAAAAGATGAAGAGACCACGCGCCGGGCTTATCAAAGTACCCGCCAGCGCTTCACCGAAACCATTAAGGGTAGATAATCTTTCAAAGAGCTGATAGGAATAGGGCGGAAACATATTTTGGTATGTTATCCAATTGATGATTATATATGGGATCAAAACGACAGCTATGCCTAACAAGTATAAGAGAAAATATTTCCGAAGGTTTATCAGGATATATAACCCGAAGAATGCAACCTCAAGGCTGTTCGTGGGGCGGATAAGATAAGCATAACCGAGTAAAAGTCCAATCAACGGTATATAAGTTGCCTTCTCTTTTGCCATTATTAGTAAATACAAGGCCAATGATAGGAAAAGGACCGACGGTCCATGCTGCCACAAAGCCCGGCTGGCTGTAGACCACATGGACGTCGAGAAGGCAAATATAAAAGTAAGGAATAGCGATTGGATGGTCCCAAGATATTGACGGACAATAAGATAGGTCAAAACCGCCGATAATGCGACAATGCCGGAGGCGATCAGCTTTTCAATTTTTGCCGTACGTGCATCCGGTGCGTGGCGGGCAAGATAAGTATAGAAATCAGTCTGATAAAAAAGCGGATATATTTCGTTTATGAACCAAACCACCGGAGCGACCAGCAGGGGAGTGGCAATTGGATAATATGAATAAAAATGCCCATTAAAAACCCGCAAGCGATAATCCAATTTCAGGTCTATTAAATTTCGGTATTCATCCAGGTTTATATTACCCTCCCGCAAAATGCTTGCAGCGAGGTGGAGGGTCCAGGCTGAATCGGTGCTGGTTGTTACCGGACTGAATGCATGGATAATGTAAGTACACAAGAAAATCGCGATCAGGATAAGGTATTGTGGGGATTTTTCGAGTTTATTCTCCCACCCTGGCTTACCCGGCTGATCCATTATGCTAGTCTCCAATGTATTTTTTCACAAGCAATTCTAATTTCTTGATCGTCTTTTTTGGTATAACCTTGCGCTGGGTGATCAAAGCGTCTGAGAGGGCATGACCGCAATTACAGGAGCGAGTCGAATTTAAATTGGCAACAAGCTTACGAACCGCCTCTTCTACCAGTTGGGTGTTATTGTTCAAAGTTTGAATAACCATATCCACCGTCACCGGCGCTTCGCTGACACGCCATACATCATAATCAGTGACATGAGCCATTACTGCGTAGCAAATTTCAGCTTCACGGGCGAGGAAGGCTTCTGGAGAGGTTGTCATGCCTATCAAGGACATACCCCAAGCTCGATAAACATTCGATTCAGCTCTGGTCGAAAATCTCGGTCCCTCGATTGTGATAAAAGCCCCCCCGCGATGAACCTGCGCGCCGGTGGCTTTCACGGCTTTTTCAAGCTGACTCGAAAGATCTTCACAGAAAGGATCCGCTACACTAATATGTCCTACCAGCCCCTCACCGAAGAAAGAGCTTGGCCGGTTCCGGGTGGAATCATAAAGTTGATCAGGAATGACGATGTGACCCGGCGCATACTCCTCGCGAAGTGATCCGCATGCACTGATACTAAGAATGCGGTCAACCCCCAACGATTTCAATGCGTATATATTAGCTCGATAAGGTACCTCAGTAGGTGTTAGGTGATGACCAAGTCCGTGCCTGGCCAGGAAGGCAACCCGATGACCTTCCATCGAACCGATTACAATCGGTGCACTCGGAATTCCAAACGGCGTTTCCAAAACATATTCCTTCGGCTCCCGCAAATCACGCATATTATATAAGCCGGAGCCGCCAATGATCGCAATAGAAATGTTCTCAGTCATGTCCGTCCTTCGTTGCAGCACTATGTGAATTAATAGCTTCACCACCGAGTTTTACGGCTAGGCGAGCTTTTCCACATCTGATTTCATCCCCGTTTGTCAGCACGGTTGCTGTGGTCAGCTTTTCATGATTCAATCTTGTCCCATTGGTCGAAACCAAATCCTCGACCCACCATTGCCCGTGATGGTAGCTAAGCCTGGCATGACGCGCCGAAACAGCTTCATCGTCAATGGGAACATCACAGACCGGATCGCGCCCGAGGGTTACTTCAGGTTGAGAAAAAGACCGATAAATGGCCGGCTGTTTTTTTACCCTTACTTCCAGTCGAAGTATCCGAACTTTTTGTGAAGCGGACTGCAAACCAGTCCGCTTCAAATCCTGCCAGATCGTCCACAAAGCAAAACCCAGAAACGAATACAACGCCAGCGCAAGTAGAATGCGTAGAACCAGGACGATCGGGCCGCTCATTTTTTCTTTTTAGGTGTAGGGGGACGGGTATGGATAACTGCTGTCGTACGATTAGCGCTGGCATCTCCAAGCGGTGATGTATCTGCAAGATCGGGACGGGGGAGGGTATTATCCTGTCCAAAAATAAGAGCCACACCCGCCAGGGAAATCACATCACCCGGATAGAGCACGCTCTGGTTCGCGCGTTGCCCGTTAACAAAGGTACCACCTGTGGAGTTCAGATCGAAAACGACGTACCGCCCTTTGATTGCCCGCAATTGTGCGTGATTGCGGGAAACCCGCGGATCGTCCACGACTACCAAGTTATCCAACCGACGGCCAATATTGATAACTGCCTGTTTTAATGGGTAAACTTTGACACCTTCGACAATTAGAAAGGCATTCTCCGGGATGGCGGAACTTTCACCATCACTATTTTGATTCTCAGAATCGGTTTTCATATCTTTTGTTTCCTCCAATGGCTTTACCCGTAGTGAAGCGATTATATTAAAGTCTCCAGGCTTAATTTTTGGATCTTCCGAAATGGTAATTGTAGGTGGCAAATCGAACTGAAAACCTGCATCCCGCCCGGTAGTCTTCAATACTTCAATCAGCGTTTCAAACAATTGAGGTTCCTTCCAATGAGAGGCCGAGTCGGGATGGACTAAAAGCGTATAAACATTCGGCGCGACGAGGGATCCATCTTTCTGTACAATCAAATTGGAATGCAGTGCGGTGGTGAGTTTCTGAATGATTAAGTCTTCCGGTTTTTGACCCGGCAACACGCTTATCAGGTGAACTTCAATCAGGGATCTCAACCGGGATTCTAATTTCTGTAGGTTCATATTTATTATTCATGCCTGAAGAATTATTATACTGCCTCTTAGTTTGAAGCCTAAAGGTGGTCAGACAACAAGTGAGAGGATTAATCGTAATTTGGTGAGAACGTATTAATATGAGAAGGGTTCAGAGGTATAAAAGGCGGGGTTAAGTGCCCGCAAGAGTACTGTCAAGGTACTCAAGTATTCGCAATCATTTATTGTTTTTATGATTACAGGGGTTGTCCGCAATTCGGGCAATTCAACTCGTTTGGCCTGACAGCAAATCCGCATTTCGGGCAGGTACCCGGTTGTGATTTTCCAAGCGGCGCACCACAGGCGATGCATGCGGCTTCACCAACCTGATTGGCTGTTCCGCAATATTCACAAGTCAGGCGGCTGAGTCTTTCCGTGAGTTGATACCCGGTACCGAGCGCTCGAGCAGCCTGATCGATCACTTGCCACACGTGTTCGCTGAGTTGTAAATTTTCAACGTCCTGCGCGATATCATCGAGCCGGTTCAATAAAGACCATGGATTCAGCAAAGCAGCCATGGTCGTTCGACCTAAAGATGCCGCTGTGCCAAACCATTCTTGTTGTCCAAGTTGAATGAGTACACCATCCGTCGCAGTTTGAATTGTGACAGTTAGCGCCGTCTGGCCCCCGGAGGCTGCCCCCAAGCGGGTCCCGATTTGTACCGCCAGATTATCAGGCTGCCCAACGATTTGCGCCCGCAAGTTACCGCGGTTAAATTCTGCCAAAAGAGATTCCGCAAGATCGGCAGGTTTCAAGTTACCATGATAGATTCGCTGATCCATGTTTTAGATTATAATCGCGAAGCGAATTCCTTTCCGCGGATAACGGATAACAACGAATATTAGAAGGAAAACCCCTTGATAAAGCAGGTTTCCCTTTTATGAGCAGTCAGTAACCTTGAATTTACATTCTAGGATTCCATAAATCGACTTCTTCCATCGATAAATGTAATTTCAAAGTTAACATACCCTATGCAAGGGCCATTCATAAGAAGAAGGGTTTTCGCTGATCCTTTATAAAGATGTGTCGATCTTTTTAACAGATCGTCAAAGTATATAACGAGATGAATAGATTCTGGTTGCAATTAACCTATATTTTGCTGTCCACCGCTGTTGTACTTGGACCCTCCAGTTTACTCAATAAGTACCATAAAGCCCGTGGCATTTCCGATTTAAGTGTGCCAGTTCGGATTTCCATTTACGCACAAGATGCAGCTACAGTAACGCCTCCGGCGGACGGAGGTTCAGCATACATTACACAAACTTATACTGAAGCCATCAACGTTCGCACCGGTCCGAGTACAGTTGATTACCCGACTATCGGAAAGCTCCCGGTAGGTGCCACGGCACCGGCGTTAGCCACCTCCCCGCATCACGAGTGGATTGAAATATCATATCCGGCTGGTCCCGGCGGAGTAGGTTGGATCTATGCTGCCAATGTGACACTGACCGGCACGCTTCAAGTGGTAGAGCCGCCTCCAACGGAGACGCCGTTGGCCACCGCCACAATTGATCCAACGCTGGCCGCGGCTTTTAATATTCAACCTACAGAAACGCGACTACCGACTTTTACTCCCGCACCGCCTTTGATTATTCCCACCTATTCGGACCCGATCGAACCGGCGACAGGTTTTCCAATTGGTGGTGCCATTCTCGTGATCGCTCTTGTCGGGGTTCTTGTATTGGTGGTTTCGATTTTTAGTCGCCGCTAATGCGATTCCATAGAGCTCTGTTCTTATTTTTCATAATAGTTGGCCTGGTTTCGTTAGCATTAAGTATTCCAGCGCGAATGCCAGTATCCGCGCAGCAGCCAACCGGTGTAATTCCCACCGTCACAGGAACTCCTACTGGGCCAATAGTTTCTGTAGATCCCAGTCTGGAACAAATTGATGTGTATGCCGGCCCTGGTAGTTTTAATTATCCTGCTATCGGCGTGCTCTTGACCGGTGAAAGTGCGCCAGCCCTTGGACGAGCTCGCGGCAATGATAATTGGATCATGATCCGTTATGCAGGTGTTCCGGATTCAATCGGTTGGGTATATGCATTATATATATCTTTAACGGGTACAGGTGGCGTTGAATTACCATTGATCGATATTCCTCCCACGCCGACTCCAGCTTCCACACCGACCATTAACCCAACACTTGCAGCGGCTTATATTCCGGTTGAAAACGCGACCCGGCTGCCAACTTTTACACCCGCCGCCCCGGTTGCCGTTCCTACCTTTGTAGACGAAACTCAACGCCTTAGCCGGATTCCCGTAGGTCTTTTGATCTTCGGTTTTTTGATTATTGGCGCCCTGGGTACGATCATCTCATTTCTCCGAGGCAGGTAATAAGGTTAACTGTTCCTTGGCGAATCAACACGTAAGAGGGCTGAGAAAGAGATTTCGAAAAATTTTCGGAAGGAAAAAATTAATTTATCTAATCCCCATTACTATTCCGAAGTACCAAAAACAATTTCGTGATCCAAAATAAAAAATGCCGGATTCCACAAGGGAAACCCGGCATTTTTCTTGTTAATTAGAATCAGTTATTACAAGAACACGAACCACCACAAGCGCAGCCTTCTTCGCCGTGGGAATGGCTATTCGCCAGCGCGTTAGGGCTGTTCACAAGGAAACCTGCGCCTCGTTCAGGATCGTTTACAAAATCAATTTTAGCGTCACGCAGGTAATCGACCGAGACTTCATCTACGACAACTTTGACACCACCAGATTCAAAAATATTATCTGTGTCACGAAAGTTATTGTCGAGGGCCATGCCAAAGTTGACGCCAGAACACCCACCTCCGGCTACGTAGATACGTAGTGCATAACCTTCAAGCTTGCGCTCGGTGAGGATATCAGATACTGCCTTGGAGGCCGCAGCGGTAAGTTCAATAGTCTGGATTTCTAATTCTTGCAACATGTAAATCTCCTTTTAGGAGTAAAGATGACATATCTTATCAAATATCCCTTTAAATGTCAACAAAAATGTTTATTTATAGAAAGAGCCATTAGGTTGCCATAGGGAATGTGAAAAGAAGAAAGCAGGACGGAGGAAAGAAAAATCTATTGGCAGGAATGTACAGCTTAAATGATCCTTGCAGACACCTCATCGTGATTAAATTCTCCAAGTTTCAATTGAATATTTGTCATGCTTGACACAAACCCCTCGGGACTGTAAAATCTCGGTGCTTTCCATTAGGCGCAAGCCTAATTATTTTATTATTTCCCAGGAGGAAATACTTAATTATGTACTACATGCCAGGACTTACCTCATTGGAGGCGATTGCAATCTGGGTTGTATTTGGTATTGCCATTGTCGGCCTTTTATATGCAGTCTTCCTCCGCTCACAGATCCTGAAAGAAGATAAGGGAACACCCAAAATGCAGCAAGTTTGGGGTGCGATCAAGGATGGCGCTGACGCTTATCTGCGAAAGCAGCTTCGTTCGATTTATCCTTTGATCATCATCCTAACAGTTGCCCTGTTTTTGTCAGTTTACATTGTCCCTCCATCGCCCGAAGCTTTGTTGCGCTTTAAGGATAGTACTCCGGACCAGGTTCGCTTGATTATCGGTATTGCCCGCGCGGTGGCTTTTGTCATGGGTGCAGCTTTTTCACTGACCGTGGGTCAGATCGGGATGCGCATGGCGGTTCAGGCAAACGTGCGCGTGGCATCTGCATCCAAGAAGTCATTTGGTGATTCACTCCGGATAGCCTATCGCGCCGGGACTATCACCGGTATGTTGACTGATGGTCTTGGGCTGCTCGGCGGCACCTCGATCTTTATCATTCTCGGAATCGCAGCGCCGGATGCCCTGCTCGGCTTCGGCTTCGGCGGAACGTTGCTGGCTTTGTTTATGCGTGTAGGCGGTGGAATCTTTACAAAAGCAGCCGATGTAGGCGCGGACCTGGTTGGTAAAGTGGAGGCCGGCATACCTGAAGACGATCCCCGCAACCCAGCAGTAGTAGCCGATCTCGTTGGCGACAATGTGGGTGACTGCGCCGGCATGGCGGCCGATATTTTTGAGTCCTATGAAGTGACCATCGTCTCGGGCTTGATCTTGGGCCTGGCCCTGTGGCATCTTACCGGGCGACTTGAATGGATCATATTCCCGCTTATGGTGCGGGGAATTGGCGTTCTATCGTCAATCATCGGCACCTATGTGGTTCGAGGTGGCACAGGGATGAGCGGCAACGCCATGGTCGCCATCTTCCGCGGGTTTCTCACGTCGGCTGCCATCTCGGCTGTGCTTTTCTTCATTGCCGGTTTTTTCTATCTTCAGGATCCGGCCTTGGGTGGTTGGTGGCGAACACCTGCTGCGGTAGGGGTGGGTGTTTTACTTGCCATAGTAATTGATCGCTTAACCGAATACTTCACCGGCACCGATGCTTCACCCGTTAAAGCCATTAAAAAAGCCGCTGATACGGGTCCGGCGACATTGATCTTGCAGGGCATATCGGTTGGATTTGAATCCTCCGTTTGGTCGGTGATCGTCATTGCCTTGACTATTGTTGCCTCCATCTTTATATTTGGCACGATCCCTGGAGCAAACGCTACGACCAGTGTGACTTTTATTCTCTACGGCGTGGCAATGACCGGTATCGGTATGCTGACCCTAACCGGCAATAACGTTGCCATGGATTCATTCGGGCCGATCTCAGATAACGCCAACGGTATCGGTGAGATGGCTTGGTCGGGTAAAACTGATAAAGCTACCAAAGACGCACAACAGATCATGGCCGACCTTGATTCGGTAGGCAACACCACGAAAGCCATCACCAAGGGTGTTGCAATTGGTTCCGCTGTGATAGCCGCAGTATCCCTTTTTGGCTCATTCCTGGTTGATGTCTCTCGAACACAAAACAGTCTGGGGATCGCGATAGCAGCACAGATCCAGTCTATCGGTATACGCGTGGACATCCCACAAGTCTTCGTAGGTATGTTGATTGGCGGCGCGCTGCCCTGGTTGTTCTCCTCGTTTGCAATCCAGGCTGTAAGCCGCGCAGCGTCATTAATTGTTTTGGAAGTCCGACGCCAGTTCAAACTGGGTGTGCTGGAAGGGAAAGTTGAACCGGACTACCGGCAAGCCGTTGAAATCTCGACAACCGCTGCACAGAAAGAACTCGTTTCGTTAGCCTTACTAGGCATCCTGACGCCGATTGTGGTGGGTTTGTTGCTGGGCGTTGAGGCGTTGGGTGGTTTCCTGGCAGGTATTATTATCTCCGGGCAACTACTGGCGGTCTTCCTTAACAATTCCGGCGGCGCATGGGATAACGCCAAGAAGCTTATCGAGGATGAACCGAAAAACCCCAAGAAAAACACGGGCAAAGGTTCGGAGCGTCACAAAGCTGGCGTTGTAGGTGACACTGTCGGTGATCCGTTCAAGGATACTGCCGGTCCGGCGTTGAACCCGATGATCAAGGTTGTCAACCTGGTATCTGTGATCATAGCCCCGATCATTGTCCAGTATGCAGGCGTGACCGGCCCGGCTTTGTTTATCGTTTGGGCTGTGGCGATCGTGTTGATCGGTGTTTTGGCCTGGGCAGTAATTAGGTCGAAGGCTCCAGCACCGTCGATCGTGGGAAAACAATTGAAATAATACGAAATCATGAGGCCTGCAAAGAAGTTTTTGCAGGCCTCATGATTTTTAACTCTAATAATAAAAAATGTAATTAGTTAAGGTTTAGCCATCGCTCCACATTGTAGAATTGAGTAATAGTCGTTTTGATAAACGGGTTTGCGTTCGAGTTCCAGGACAGGCAAATATTTCCACAGAGGATCAAGGTCGTTAATAACCAGGGTGTTTATAAAATATTTATTACATGATTGATCAATACTGGTCCAGGTATCCTCTCTTTCGAAGATATCCGAGATACCAGTTTTCATAACCTGATAAATATCGTGAGGAACACCATAGGCTGTGCGATCCGAGATTGCAAATTGAACCGTTCCATAGAGGCCACTCGGTCGGTCCAAAATTACATTTGGGTTATATTGAGCGACAACGGTTGCCGGCAGCTTGTTGGCAACCTCATAAGCCAACCTGGCATCGTAGGTGCGACTGCCAAGATTCCTATCAGGACTTAGATCATTCGGGAATCCAGCAACATTCCAGTCGACTAGTAATGGCCACATTCGAGTAGAGAAAGCCTCCAATCCGGTTGTCAACAGACCAATCAGCAACAATAATTGAACTGTACGCCCTATACGGGGTTTATTACCACTCGCTTTGAAGAATGCCGAAAGTATGGGAGGATTATTTCCCAGCCAGCCATGAATTACATCGGTGGCCCACACGAGAAGGACAAATTGCCCGAGAAGCCAGGGACGGATACCGAAGATGTTCGTCTCTATAAGAGTCGAATACATAAACGTTAGCATAAATGCCACGGTCGCGAGTAAGATTATTTCTGCTGTAATGAATGGGCGATTCTGGTCTTCATACGCTTTACGGTGTTGGGTCCAATAAACTCCCATGAGAAAGAAAAAACCAAGCTCCAGGAAATAGTTCAAAGGCAATAATAAAAGATTAATAATCGGCTGCAGCTTTTCCGGGAATAACAAAGTGGTTAGAATAAAGGGCCGAATGTAGAATGCGATTGGGAAATTACTAGCACCGGTGCCTCCGGATTTTAATAAACCTAAGATGAAAGGGATCGATAAGACAAATCCCATTAAACCGGAAATACCCATAAACCAAAATAGAGGGCGGCTGCTTTTTGATCTGACCAAGCTAAAAGCCCATATTACCCAGACGACCACAAATACCAGAGTCACCCAGACAGAAGTCCCAAGAGCTGAAGCAAAGGCCGCCGCAGCGAGAACGCCGGCGACGACACGCTGCTTATTCGTCCCTTCGTAAACCGAGAGGATCGCCAGCATGGCCGTGATACATTGTGTAACAGCGGCGATGTGGTTGGGAACCCAGGTCACGGCATTGAGCCATGAAACGACCGGCATGTTCCAGCTCTCGATCTGCCCGTTAAACATCATTTGACCAATTATTTTCCTGGCTGCCAGGGCGAGAACCACAACAGGAATAAAATCTACTCCACTTACCAATAAGAGTTGAATACCGATAAGCGGCTTGCTCCAGGCGTTTTGCATTCTGCGATTTCGAAGCCGTAGATATAAGGCTACCGTCGCCATCAAACAAAGGCCCGTCCAGATAACCCCAACCAGCATAGCTTGGCGGCTATTGATAAGGTTTCCCCCCATTTGTTCTACCAGACTTTCGGGTATATACCAATAATAATAAAGAAAAGTCAATTGTTGCGGATGACCGGGGAAATAGCCCGGATTAATTGGAGGAATTCCAGTCCTGGTAATGGCATTAATAATCGCGATTCGCGTAGTGGTGTCGTATGAAATAGTTGGAAAATATAATTTATTCCCAATTTGTAGATCAAGAAGCAAACCCATGGAAAAAATTACCCATGCGGCACCCAGCATAAGTGCCATTCTTTCATAATTTGAGATCCGGTTAAATCTAGAAAAAAGTCCAATTGAACCTTTACGAATTCGTGGAAAAATATCTATGAAAACGAATATTCCTGCGCATATAAAGAGACTGGCCAGCACAAAATAACTTGACGTAAAGCGATAGATAAGAAAAGCGAGGATTGGCACGAACGCATTTGACAGGACGAGGCCGATCAAATATTTGATCAGCTGAATTCGGGATCTGAAATCAAATAAATCGAGCGCCCAACCGATCACATATCCAGGAATCAACATGATAAAGGGAAAGAGCAAGAATGCCAGGAGCGAACCCAGTAAATCTTGAACCGTAAAATTAACTATCGGCACGGTTATCCTTTAAAGTGGTGGACATGTCACGTTGCTTTTGGTTTTTTTAATCATACCGAATTCGAAGGAAAATATTAAGCTGGATAATTTATGTCTTCCGCTATTGAATGAGAAGTGAGCAGGGATTATGGCTTTATTAAGTTCCCACATGAATAGACAGCATAAAAGGGGTTTTCATAAAGAGGGTTTCTCTCTTCCTTCAATGCCGGCAGATATCTCCAGAGGGGATCTTCGTCACTAACAGCAATAATATCAATAAAATTTGCCTGGCATGAATGGTCAATTTCATCCCAATTCGTCTCGGCGACAAATATTTTTGCTACTAGGGCGGAACGGGAAAGAAATTCTGGTTGGGATATCCCAAACGCCGTATGACCCGAAGTTGCTATCGGACGGTCGGCATATAACCCAATCGGGCGATTTAATAAATCGTTGGGGTTTTGTTGGATATGAACGTCCTCAGATGTACTCCTATTGATGAACTCATAAGCCTGGCGTGCTGCAAAAGTACGCTTACCCAGCTGTGTATCTGTGCTGAAACCATTCGGAAATCCAGCGAGGCCGGTGTCCACAAACATAGGCCATATTCGGAGTAGTAATACATCTACAATTGAGGTGATCAGCCCAAGAATTAACAGAATGCGCAAGGCCCTCCAGTTTTTTCGATTTGTAAAGGATATTGCCGCTTTCTGGACCTTCAGATCTGGGAAAATTCGTAGAATAACATCTACGCTCCAAATCAAGAGAATAAATTGCCCGAACAGCCAAACGCGCCAACCGAGATCGTTGCTTCCAATCACGGTGGACTTGACGAACGACCCGATGAGGACAGTTACCAAAACCAATATTATTTCAGCAGTTTGAAATGGATTGTTTTTCCATAGATCCTTTCCGTTTTGTTGGACCCACAGCAATCCGGCGACAAAGAAAAAACCAAGCTCCAATATATAATTCATTGGAAGGAAAAGTAAATAAATGATATTGGATATTGTCGAAGGAAAATTCAGGACAAAGGGTGCGATGGGTTCAAAAATTCGAACAGCAATAGCGACCGGGAAAGCTTGGATTGAGGAAGGGGTACCCCCCCGGATCAAGCCGGCAAGAAATGGAGTGATCGCAATAAGAGCGACCATTCCTGAGAACGCCATGGCCAGGCTGAGTCTATATTCTTTTTGTAAGAAGAGAGTAATCAGCCAGATACCCCAGAAAACAACAAATAATAAAGTAACATAAATTGATAAACCCACGGCGGATGCAAAAGCAAGCCCGGCTATTGCCATTAATATGAATTGGCGCGAAGTACTTTTGCCGCGTGCAAATTGGACCAGCATGATCCCGGTCAAGCAAGCAATCAAAGCCGCAACATGGTGCGGTACCCATGATACGGCACCAATCCAGGCAGTGATCTGGTCGTTCCACAGTTCGATGTCGCCCCGGAGAACCGAATATCCGTTGAATACACGGCTAGCCACCATAAGAAATAACGACGGAATAAAATCCAAACCACTAACCAGGAGCAGCCCGCTCCCAAGCAGACCGGCTTTCCAAGCCATCGGTCCCTTACCAGGATTTCTTAGCCGGAGGTACAAGGCTATGGTCGCCATCAAACCCAGGCCGCACCATGCAACACTGGCGATCATAGCGCTCCGTCCATTCACCCACGGGCCTCCTAGCTGGTCCACCAAGCTGCAGGGGATATACCAGAAATAATACAAATAGGTCAAACGGACTGGATAGCCTGGAAAGTAACTGGGGTTGATCGGCGGCACGCCACTCCGTGTCATCGCGTTGATAATAGCAACGCGGGTAGTGAAGTCATAAGAAACAACATTGTAATAGAGCTTATCACCCCACTGGATATCGATCAGAGATAAAATGGATAATATTGACCAACCAATCGCAACATAGATCGAAATCGATTGAAGTCGTGTTATATCCTTAGAGACCTCGGTTCGATTTGTCCTCAGAAGTATGATAAAAAAAATCACCGCAAACCCAGCGAGCACGATAAAGGTCGCTTTTACAGACAATAAGTTCCAGGTTAAAAATGTAAGGATGGGACTTAAAGAAATCGAAAAGACTATTGCGATTACAAAACGAGTAGCGGGTAGTCGATTTCTAAAATCAAGGAGATCAAATAACCAACTTATCACATATCCCGGTATGACATATATTAATGGGAAAAGCAGGAAGGCGATGAGCGTACTAATAATGTCCTGGAGGGTGAAGTTCAGTGATCCCAATGCTATTCCTTGATCAATCCGTTTACGACCGGAGATGGTCTGCTTTTATTTATTCTCCACAAACCAATGAGACCCCAAATACTGACCAAGAGATAGTTGAGTACCTGGCTGATCAGGATATACGCTAATGCATTTGCACGAGAAAAGCCGAAGGGTGTCAACACAGCAACGGCCACGAATTGATAGACGCCAATATATCCGGGGGTCGAAGGGATTGCGCTCGATAATCCTAAAGCGGAAAGCAATATCAGCGCCTGGCTGATCGTGAGTGTCTGCGAAATTATCCGTACCCCAACGGTATTGGCAAACGCATCGACCAGCCAGATAACAGCCGTCAGAAGCGTAAAAAATCCCAACCTGCGGCTGTTATGCAGAGACCGAATACCGATCAGAAAAAGTGTTAACTGTTTAGCGACTAATAATGAGATTTTATCGGGTAGTGGAAATTTAGCTATAACACTCTTGATCAATTTTTCCTGGAATGGAGCTGCAATGATGATCAACAATCCCACCGTTCCAGCGAAGGCCATCAATCGCAAAGCGTTCGCAAGAAGAGGGGAAATATCTGGCTGAAAAAGCAAGGAGACGGAGCCGATGAGGACGAGTGCAACGACGTCCAGCGAGCGTTCCACAAGCGCAGTAGCTAGAACAAAACTCGTTCCCAATCCTTGTTGTCTGCCGAGATAGGCTGAGCGTATCAATTCACCAGCGCGAGCCGGTAAATAGGCATTACCCATATAGCCAACCATATTTGCCCAGAAAATGGATATGAGCGGTATTTTTCTTTCAGAGCTTACAAGACAACTCCACCGCAGGGCACGGATAAAGTAATTGATACACGTAATTGGGATAGTCAGGAAAAGGAATTCATAGTGTCCAAATCGGATCGCATTCCAAAATGCCTCCCAATCAAGTCCACGCAAAGTTAAATATAAAAGTAAAGCTGCCAGGGAGAAAGTGAAAACCAGCAACCACCGAGAACGGTTATTATGTTGTTTATTAGTGTCAATTTTGGGGGACGGGGTGATGGACAAAGCTAAAAATTGATCCGCTCTTTTTCTATCACAAGCGGTCGGTGCAGGACCTGTGTGTATACAGCTCCAATGTATTCGCCTAGGATGCCCAAAAATATGAGTTGCACCGAGCCGAGAAAGAACAAACCGATTACCACCGGGGCAAGGCCGAGAACGAAGTTCTGCCAGTTGAGCAGCTTATAAAGCAGGTAGATAAAACCAACCAGGAAGCTGATGGCTGCACAGGTAAAACCAAACATGGTTGCCATTCGCAAGGGCACCTTAGTATAGCCAGTCATACCAAGCATCGCCAGATCATAGAGCGTGTAAAAATTATTCTTGCTATGACCGCGTTCACGACGCGGCTGGTTGAATTCAATTTGGGCCCATTCATAACCCAGGTCTGCTATTTGACCTCGAAAATACGGATACGGATCTTGAAGTTCACGCAAGTTATCTATCACCTGGCGATCATACAAACCAAAACCTGTGAAATTTTCAATTAATGGAACATCCGAGAGTCTTCTAAGTCCCCGATAATAAATTTTACGGATCAAATATAGCAATCCCGACTCCTCGCTTTTAGTCTTAACCCCGATAACAACTTTATAGCCTTCTTCCCATTTCTTGATGAACTCAGGGATTCGTTCAGGCGGGTCTTGTAGATCTGATGCCAGTCCAATCACTGCATCGCCGGTAGCCTGCAGCAATGCATGGTAGGGTGAGCGGACGTGACCAAAATTGCGCGTATTGACGATCACTTTTACTCGATGATCCTCCTTTATGATATTCCGTAATATTTCGACAGTACGATCGGTAGATGCATTATCAATAAGTATATGCTCGTAGTTGCAATCCACTTTCTCCATAACCTTAGCAATCCGCTCGTGAAGTTCATTAATATTCTCTTCTTCATTATAACAAGGGGTAAGTATGCTTATAAATTTCATCCAGAAAACTCCTGAACGGTCGTCTCTTAATCCATCTTATACAATTTGATTATTTTATTATCCAATCCCAGGCCATCAATAATCTGTACTGCTATCTCTTCTTGATATACTCGAGATGAGATCATTATTGGTTCGGGATATTCTTTTAACGAATTTGGAGAAATGATAGGTATGTTATTTAAATGCTTTCCTTGATATCTCGGATTTGAGTCAACAAATGCCCGAATTTTTGCATTACCCAGTTGGCTTGTAGATAATAGTCTTAGGGTATGGGTTCCTGTACCCCAAACAATGATTGGATTGCCAAGTTGTACCACACCTTCGATAGTAGATTGTATATGGTGATCATCCC
>JBGQIO010000033.1:0-22801 GCA_041498515.1 Anaerolineae bacterium | reverse complement strand
CCTCACGATGTTGATGAGCGGGACGTTTTTTTTCAGCGCCAATCTCACCATCATCCGACCGAGAGCGCTGGCTGCGGCCGTATTGACAATGGCGGAATGCCTTCCATGCTTGAGGATGTCGAAGAAAGCCAGGACGGTCAGCGGATTGACGACCAGCATCGCGCCTTGTTCCAGTGAGATGGTCGTCTGCAGCGGAACGCAGAGCGAGGCGCGTGTAAGCATATACTGCGCCCAGGCGCCGTCCCCGGTTGCCGATCTGGCGCTGGCAACGCGTTTCCCCAGTAATAATTTTGGCAGCAAACCCAGCCCGGCAGCGACGACCGTTCCGCTCCCTTCAACACCCGGGACGACCGGGAAGGATTTTTGGTACCCATGCCCGCCTTCGATAAAACCAAGATCGGAGGGGTTAATAGGAGAAGCTGCCATTCGAATGAGCACTTCACCATCACCCGGTCGTGGTACGGGAATCTGGCGAAGGCTTAATGGACCACCATCTTTGTCGAGCTGAACGGCCTGCATACTTTCTGGAATGCTCGAGCTCATATTAAATTATCCGCCTTTCGGTACTGGTTATTTTAATCAATCTCCCACTGATTCTACTTCCAACTGCTTGCCCGCCATAAAAATAGCAGACACAATTTAATATTCCTTAGCAAATCTTTCCAGGCTATCCCGCCAGTCATTCAAGGGTTGCTTCAGATCATATGACTTGCTGCTTCTTCCTCTCTCCTTTCCCCGATATCCACGCCATAATTCCAAATATCAACATGAAAAGAGAGGAAATCAAATTTGCGGTCAGGATGAGCGTCTTGGTAAGATCAAAATTTCCCGGCGTGAATTGCTTAAGCAGGATTGGTTCTCCGACCTGCGCCGGTGTATATATTGCACCCATCACAACAAGCCCGATGACACCGATCGTCACCGATTTTCCTTTTCTGGTTATAAGTATGGTGAAGAGGAGTTGAATAATCAAGAAGGGCAAGGGTGGCGACAGCGCCGTTCCATTTATTATCAGAAAGTCGCTGAGGATGTCCTTACTTTGTAATATGCCTCCGAAATTTGCCGTTAGATTTTGTTGAAATGCGACGAGAGTACCAATACTTGCACTAACCAGATAGAAGATGGAAGATAGAAGTAACCAAAAAAGAGATTTACCCATAAGATCGTCTCCTTTTAACCAGTAAGCCTCTTTCTCTATTGTTTTTCAGGCAGCTAAAATATTATACCCTTCGAATTTTCTTCGGCTTCAATACGGTATTGTTATCCGGGCCTTGTTACGGGATAAAGCCATAATATAATATTCCCATGCAGCTCTATCTAGGCTGTCCCATATGGTCGTTCAAAGGTTGGGTGGGGAACTTCTATCCCAAAGGGACGAAACCCGCCGACTTTCTACGCGAGTATGCGCGCCGGCTTACAGCCATCGAAGGGAATACTACTTTCTATGCAATCCCCGGTCGGGAAAAATTAGGACAATGGGTTGTGCAAACACCGGAAACGTTTCGCTTCTGTCCCAAGCTGCCGCGCGAGATAAGTCACACTGGGAAGTTGGTGGAGCACATGGATGAAGCGCTCCTGTTTGTGGAAGTTATGAGCCAGCTTGGAAGCCGCCTGGGGCCGATGTTCCTCCAGCTTCCGCCGCGTTACTCGCCAGAGCTATTCAAGGATTTGAAAGCCTTTTTGGAAGCCTGGCCGCGCCGGGTCCGATTGGGAGTCGAGGTTCGGCATATCGGCTGGTTTGATTCGGACCATGATGAAACTCTCAATAAACTGCTATCGGATCACAATATGGCGCGGGTGGTCATTGATACTCGTCCGATCCGCAGCCTGGAGGGGGATAAGATCCTGGAAGGGAGTGTCTATCAGACCCTGCTGGAAGCCCGAGAGCGCAAACCGGACGTTCCGATCCTGCCGAAGCGAACAGCGGATTTTTCCTTCCTGCGTTATATAGGCCACCCTCATATGAAAGTTAATACGCCGCTGCTGGACGAATGGGGAAGTTTCCTGACTTCTCAACTTCGCCAGGGTTCTGATGTTTTTGTCTTCTGTCATTCGCCTGATAACCTGCTCGCACCCTGGTTGTGCCGGGAATTTCATCAAAGGATTGCAAAAAGCATGCCTCTCCCGCCGCTGCCCTGGGACGATGCCGACTCGACGAATTTTGAGCAGGCACGCATGTTTTGAGCGTAGATGATTTTACGTTTCGAAACGGGTTGCAAAGAAAAATTCGCAAACTTCTGCTAGCCATACCAGGCTGATTCGAGACAAAGACCAACTTAGTTGTCGGCGCGTGAAGCGATCCCTAAGGCGGACTATTTTTATCAGCCGGGTGGGATGTAAATGGAAAGAGAGCTCCAGCCACTTTACCGCCAAAAAGACCTGCCAGGGCTTGAGATGCTTTTGGCCAAGCACCTGGTGACGGTAATCCCATTTTTGCTGGTCGCGTTGGACGACAGTTCTGTCTCGCGCCTCCTGACCAAACTGCGTCCAACTGTGGGGAGTAACATACATCGCGTTCAAAAAATCGCCGTCATAGAACCTGAGCTGTTTACCCGCAGCGCGGAATGAATCCCAACTGTCATCCGCCAGGCCAACGATATGACCAAGGATCGAGAAGATGCCGTTCTCTTTGAGCAGTTGGCAGGCCAGGTAGTCCTGACGTGTCGTTGAACCTTTGCGGATAAGCCGGATCGTTTCGGGATCGGTGGCATCGATCCCCATCAAAATATAAAGCAAGCCAGCTGCCCTGTACAACGGCAGGATATTCGTGTCGCGCACGATGTCTGTGGCCCGGATGGTGGCGAAGAAGTGGATTGGTAGATTGCGCGCGGCAACATTTTCCAGAAGTGCCTGCCATATAGTTTTCGAAGTTGTGGGATTTTCGTCGGCAAGAGTGAAGAACCGGATATTGTGTGTGCGGTAAAGCCATTCGATTTCATCCGCAAATTTTTGGACGTTCCGGTGTCTCCAGTTCACCCAAAACCCGTGCTGTCCGCAATACGTGCAGCGATGCGGACAGCCGCGCGAAAACTGGACAATGGTAGCACGGCCCAAACCGAAACATTGATAGGCATCCCAATTCTCGATCAATTCCCAGCCGACCCGGCAATCGTCGAGGTCATGCAGCACAGGCCGATCAGGGGACTGATGCGCCTTGCCGTCTATCCGGAAGGCAAGTCCGGTAACCAGCTCAAGCTCATTCAGGCTTAGTCCCTTCGCCAGCGTATTGACCAGTTCCAGCGCGGTAGCTTCTCCTTCGCCTCGCACAATGAAATCCACTTGCGGATGTTTATTCAGGATCTGTTCGGCATGATAAGTCGGATAAACCCCGCCATAAACCGTGAGGATGTTCGGGCAGGCTGTTCTTATTGCCGCTAACATTTTCATACAGACTGGATGAGCAGGCGTGGACCCCGCATGGCCAGTCATGACAACGTCGGGTGAAAATCGTTTGACTTGTCGGACGATGGAAGCCAACGATAGTTTCTGACATTCCGCATCCAGCAAAAGCACATCATGACCCGCGTCGATCAGAGGACCGCCGACGAGCAGCAATCCTAATGGTATTTGATGTCCCGCACCCAGGTTGGATGTAAAAGTTTGATAAGGTGGATTAATCAGCAATACCTTCATAAAATAGTTGCAGCCATTCAGGCACCGATAAAAAGCAATGGCCTTCTCTTTTCTGTTGTTCGATGGATAATAAGCTTTATATCGCTCCTAAGCGATCACCAACCGGTACCAGTGCTATCTTCGCTTCACTTCAAGGACGGCGATTTTGGTCGAATGGTTGAACGGTGCCGGGTCGGTAACCGGCGTACCCATTACTGTTTGGTCGTAGCCGAGGAAATCAGCTGGGACGGGGATCAACCGGGAAATCTTCAAGTAGCCGTCCATACAAAGCGACTCCAGCATTTGTAAATAATCTATTCCGCTGACAAAGAGGGCATTATTGATCGCTACCAGTTGACCGCCATCGTTGATCAGCGGTCGGACTTTGTTGATCAGGCGCGCACTATCATGCTCCTGGTCCACTTTGCCTTTGGACGAGGTGGCAAAAAACGGGGGATCGATAAAGACGCAGTCGAAGAATTCGCCTGCACGCTTGAACCTGCCGACTTGCATGAAAAAATCCGCTCTGATGAAATCCTCCTTATGGATCGGATACCCGTTGAGAGTATACGAATGCTTTGCCAGGTTCAGGAATTGTCGGTTGGAATCCAGCTGGACGACACGCCGGGCTCCGCCTGCCAGGGCTGCAACGCCCAGGCTGCCTGTGTAAGCAAAGGCGTTCAAGACGGTTTTTTCTTTAAGGTTTTCGATGGCCCATTTTCTTAAATTGCGCGTGTCGAGATAGAGACTCGCATCGCGGTTGATGGTCAGGTCAAGCGCGTACCAGACACCCTGTTCCTTGATTTTGTGGTCTGGGTCCGCTCCAAACAAGATCTTGCCGCGCTTCTCGGTCTGCGTATTGCCGTTGCGGTTCTTAACGATACCTGTACGCAGCCAAGCCAAATGCGTTTGCAGGTATTCCTGGGCTTCACGAACAAACGTGAGGCCTTGTTCGGGTATGTCTGCGTAATTATTCAGGACGACGGTAGCTCCAAATAAATCCACGACCAATTCCGGACAACCTTCGGTGAATCCGTTGAAAAGTCGAAAGGCTGACTCATGCTGCGGATCGAAAAGCTCCTCGCGCGCGGTGAGCGCGCGGTCGAGCAGTTTTGTAAGCGAGCGACCGGTCATGGATTTATTTTATGCCGGTTCCGGTGCTGCACGGGCACTGCTGATGGCATTGAGCGCCACTCCGCCAAGAACGATCATCCCTCCGGCCAACGCAAATAATCCCGGCTTTTCACCGATGAATAAGAATACCCAGACCGGGTTTAACACCGGTTCAAGCGTGCTGATGAGAGTTGCCTCAAGAGCAGGTATATGCTTGATCGCCACTGAGAAGAACAGGAAGGAGAAGCCGATCTGAAAAACACCAAGGTATAAAATGATCAACCAGTTCGTAACCGTCCATGCTTCTTTGAGGACGAAGGGAAAACCAACCACTGCGGTGAAGATATTCGCAATCAGAATACTTTCGGCAGGCACGCCGTCCTTTTGAGCGCGCATGGATACTGTCAAAAGAGCCAGCGTGATACCGCTCAAGACTGCCAGGAGATTCCCATAAAAGCCATGGAGGCTGAGCTTGTCTCCAAAGAAGAGCAGCATACCGGAAAAGATGACGACCATGGAAGTCCAATCCATGCGGGTGGGTCTTTCATGCAGGAACCACGCTGCAAGCAGGACTATATAAACAGGCGCAGTGTATTGCAGGAAGATCGCATTGGCAGCAGTGGTCAGTTTGGTGGCGATGACAAACAAGGAGGCTGTCAGGATATGACTTGCGGATGCAAGGATTTTCCACCTCGTCCATTTTAAAGGGATGCGCCGCACATAAAGTAACAAAACAATGCTCGAAAAAAGGCTGCGTCCGCCCAGGATAGCGAGTGGCTGCCAGCTTGTGGCCTTGATCATAAATCCGCCGGTGCTCCAAAGCGTAGCGGCCAGAATGATGAAAAGAATTGCTTTGCGGCGTTCAGAAAGGGAGTCCATATTATATATTCACTATTTTCCTTTTATCGGATTTCGAAAATCGATCAATTATTTCTTCTTGCACGGAGGTTGAACCGATGTGGTCAATTCGTAAAGCCCGGTCGCCAAGCGCGCGTCGGAGGTCTTTACCCAACGCCAAGAAATCGCCAGGCCATTTTGTTTGATAAGGGACAATCGTAATCATGGTTTATAGTAAAAGTGGGATCAACATGTTCTTCTTATCAACTTATTCTCTTAATATTTTTGAGATTTAACACCGATACCAGGTTCGTCGAGCCGCCTTGTGCGGTCTGGATCGCAACATCCAACTCCACCCAGTAGAAACTGCGGTGCTCAGAGTAAGGGTCGATGCGCCTCACCGTCCCCTCGAACCAGCCTTCACTTTTCCAGAATTTTGAATCAAGGTTGACCTTTACGCGCTCTCCGACACGCAAGGTTTCGTCCATAAATCGGTCATTCCGGACGATAAGGGGCTTCGGTCTCGATGTCCCCGACGTACTCCGGTAGATTCTTGTGTCCAAGCATTTGGCGAATGGCCTGGTTCTCGCCGATATGATACCAGTAATGATAGGTCACGCGCCGAAGCGCTGACCCGATGCTTTGTCCCACCGATTTCCCGTCACGCAACAAATCAATTAATAATGATTCCGTGGTCAGAGTATTAAGGAAAGGATCGACCTCTTTTATTACCGTTTGCCATATCTCTAACATCTCTTTTAATGACGGAGTGCTCATCGGTGCGCCATACGCATATATTTCGTTCAATTTTGGGAACAGCATTTTGCCTTGCGCTAGCTCGAGCCAGTAGCGGTGTTCGTGCCATCCTAAATGCCCTACGGTCCAGCTGATGCAATTCATCGGCCCGAAGTGATGTGCTGCGTTTTCGTCCGAGATGCCGTCGAGGCCGCGCAGCCATTCGCTGCGGGTGAACCGCAATTGGTCAACCAATGAATGTGCCATCCATTTCTCCTTTAATCTAACGAGTGTTCGGGATAGCAGGTATTATATCTCTCAAAGGATTTATGGATATTCAGGGTTGACTTAACCCGAAGGTATCATTAAAGGAAAGAAGTAAACAGAAAGAGGTACTGCCTAAGTATTGACTATTTGATTTAAGAAGACATCGACCACCCTCGGGTCAAAGTGTTTCCCACTCTGGTCCTTGATATATTTCAAAATATCTTCCATCTTCCAACCCGCCCGGTAGGGACGGTCAGAGCGCAGAGCATCCCAAACATCCACAACGGAGAATATACGCGCCGCCAGCGGGATCTGATCACCTTTCAGTCCACGTGGGTAACCCGTCCCATCCCATTTTTCATGATGGCAGTAGGGAATATCCAGTGCGGGCCGCAGATAAGAAATCGGCATCAACATTTTATAAGCAAACTCGGGATGCTTGTGCATGTTTGCCCATTCGTCCTTGGTGAGTTTATCTGGTTTCAGCAGGATCCTATCCGGGACGCCCATCTTACCAATATCATGCAGCAGAGAGCCGCGCCTGATATGGATGAGTTCTTCATCGTTAATACCCATGACCTGAGCCAGTTTAAGGGTCGTCTCGGTCACACGCAAGGTATGACCCTCGGTTTCCTTATCGCGCAAGTCGAGAGCCCGTGACCAGCCTTCGATGGTAGCATCATATGCCAGCGCCAGCTCCAGGTTGGTACGCTGTAAATCCTGAAACAGCGAGGAACTGTCAATCGCAATAGCCGTTTGCCCTGCGACGGCATCCAGGAATTGCTGCCATTCTTCATCCCTGGTAATTGCAGCACGGCTGAAGATTTCTAGCACCCCCTTGACTTTTCCTTTGGATACGAGGGGCACGCCATAATAGGAAATGAATTTCTCTTCTGTCACTAATTGACCGCGCTTTACCAGTCTGGTATTAACTGACAGATCGCCATAATATATTATTTTTCTTTCGAGCGCTGCTTTTCCGGCAAGGCCTTCGCCGACCGAGATGGTAGTGGCCTCGATGGTTCGCGACCAGAAGCCCAGTCCGGCAGCGTACTCGAGGATGGTTGATTCCGGTTTTAGTAATAGAATGTCAGCCGCATCCACATTTAATTCCCTGGTCACTTTTTCAAGGACCACATTGAGCGTCATTTTGAGATCGAAACTGCTACTGATAGCTATATCAATAGAGCGCAGAGCAGCCATCCGGTCCAGCTGTTTTACGGTCTGGTCTAGGAGATTTGCACGGTGAATGGCATTCCCGCCGATCTCCGCCAGGGCATTTAATACGCGCAGTTCGCCGGGTGTGATTTCACGCGGTAATTGAACATTGACGAACAATGCACCAATGGTTGTATTCGTAGCGAGCAGGGGAACGCACGCTCCCCCAACGCCTTCCGGAATGCGTTTACGATGATCTTCTGGTACGCGTGGATCATTCCTGAACTCACGAGCGATTATTGCCTCACGGCGTGCAACGACCAGGTCGGGAATATTCTGACCGCGCGGATACCTGCTTAGTGGTTCATCCTCCCAACCGCGATGGATCGTCATACTCAACTCGGCGCTGCCCGGATCATATAACCAGATACTTCCTGAGTCTGTTCCGAGAAGGGACAAGGCTTCATCAAGCAGGCGAGGTAGTATTTCTTTAACCGTCTGGGTTTCACGTAAAGCAGCGCTTATTTTTGCAATTGCCTCCAATTCGCGCTCGCGTTGTTTGCGTTCCGTGATGTCGACGATAGAAACCATCACTCTGGACAGCGTATCCTTGTATCCGGGAATTACAGACCAATGCAAGCTGATATATATATAATCGCCCGCCAGGGTCCGATTGACTCCTTCCCATTGAAAATCTGTTTTACCCTCGGCGATATTTACGAGTTCATTCTGAAAACTTCCATAGCCCTCGAACGTGAGTGTCTTACCCAAGCTGCTCAGCAGATCGTCTCTGCTCTCCGCCCCGAACAAATTAAGTGAAACGCTGTTCACATTCACAACATTGATCAGGGAGGCGCATTCCCTTACAACATCGGGGTGACTTTCGAAGTAGCCTCTTAAATCGGTTATCCCCTGCCGGCGCAAATCGTCTATTCGCTGCTTGACTAGCGAGAAATCTTCCTCCCAGATCGATATGGGTGAATCTTCGAACAAGCTTCGATAGCGCTGTTCCGATTCGCGCAGGGCCTCCTCCGCCTTTTTACGATCGGTGATGTCCAGGATCAGCGCCAGGATAAATAGCCCTTTTGATGTTTGGAAAGGTGAAAGTCCAATTTCGACAGGGATTTCGTGACCATCTTTGTGCAGACCGAAAAGAGCACCTCTGGAATGCATCAGGCGATTGGTTGGATCGGCCATATAATTCTTTCGATCATTTACGTGCTGTATTTGAAATTGGTTGGGCACGAGCATCTCTACCGGCTGGCCCAGTAGCTCCTCCTTACTATATCCAAATATTTCCACAGTCTGAGGATTTACCAATGTTATCTTCCCGGAAGCGTCGACAACCACTATCGCATTCTGTACGCCCTCCACTATCAAGCGAAAGCGCTCTTCACTCTCCCTTAGAGCATCCATTACTTGCTTACGTTCACGACGCATGCCGGCATCCTGCAGTTCACGCTGAATCGCCGGCACAAGGCGTGTCAGATCGTTTTTGATCATAAAATCGTGAGCCCCGGCTTTTAATGCCGCCACAGCGGTCTTTTCATCGAACGAACCGGAGAGGGTAATGAAGGGCAGGTCTATTCCTCTGGCTTTCAACAGCTCGAGCGCACGCGGCGCCTCAAAAGCTGGCAGTTTATAATCGCATAGGATCAGGTCCCAGGTTTGGCGATCGAGCGCGGCCTGCATACCGGAAGCCGTATCCACACGTTCGAACTCAACTTCAAACCCGCCACGCTTAATTTCCTGCACGATCAATTGGGCGTCATTGTCTAAGTCTTCGATAATTAAAAGGCGCAGGGGAACTGCCATCGTTCTCCATATAAAAGCGGAGGCCGTTCGTTCATTGCCATCCAATGCAAACGGAGTTTGTTGACTGCTTCCACAAAATGGGTAAAATCCACCGGTTTCCGGCCTTAGGTATTTGTCCCATTTTGGTATCCATTGATAACATTCTGTTCTGCATTGTTCGTGGGATTACTAAAGGTATACATTTTTCGAAACAAATCACGAGGCCCACCTGCACTTCAATTTAATATCGCGTTGCGATCGGATATTCTTTTATTTTTATGCTGGCCTTCAGGAGATCTAACAAGAGGATAGCCCTGTTGAAATCCGTTTGTACAATTCATTTTGAATAACCTCGCAAATCACACCCGATCTTGATCGACGATCGTGGCTTGGATGGAGCGTTATACATTTGAGCCCGCCTTCGGGTACCCCAAGCAGAGAAGAATGGCTCTGATAAATGAAAGAAAATGGAATTCGGGCAAAATTTATCCGATTTATAACAGACTATACAACTTAAGAGGTTTAAAGGCAAGATGATTATGTGGGAAATGAATTTCCTTGACTTAGCTATCACGAACTGACCCCATGGAAAGGGTTCACTCATCCAAATAGAAGCCTGAATTTCTCCCATCCTCTGAAATTAAAAAGATAAAAAAAGCCTACCGAAATCTCAAAGATTTCAGTAGGCTTGTCGATCGAGTTAAATTCAACCGGCTAAGGTGTTGGCGTTGCTTCGACCGCTGCACCGACCCAGGTGAAGTCTCTCTTGTCGCTGGCCGTTCCCGCAGGATCCCAAATTGGCTGACCCTGGGCGTCACTGCCATTCTGCCGCACCGGGGCAACCCACCAGCGCATCACATGGGCTATATTAGCTTTTGGCCGGAAAGTGGTGGGTACTACATATTTGGTATCCGTAACATAATCGACGATGCGGCGGGCCTGTCCCTCCGTGATATCTTCTACGATCACTTGATAGGCTTCATTGTCACGCAGGGTGCCAATGGAAGCCCATTGCAGAGTGACGACATCGTTTGCCAAGGTGAAGGCAGCACCGTCACTGGGCAGGAGCAAGTTCGGAGCAGGATAGGGTGGGGGAATGGTCGCGGTCGGCGTTGGTCCCGGAGTTGCGGCACGCGCACACAAAGGGACGGTGAGCGACTGCCCGACGAAGACATTATCAGTCGCCAGGCCGTTGAAATCCTTGATGGCTTGCATCGGAACGGCGTAGTTAAGGGCTATGCTGGAAAGAGTGTCGTTCGCCTGAACGGTTATGACCACTTTATCGCAGGCAGCCTGTGTGGCTTCCGCAGCTCCCAGGGTATTGGTTGCAACAGGTGGAGGGGTGGCTGTCGGATAGGGGACTTTCAACTTTTGTCCGACAACGAGGTTGTTGCATGACGCCGGCAGATTGTTCAAGATAATAATACTGGTCGCCGATACGCCGAAGGTGATTGCGATTCCACCACAGGTGTCACCCGCGGCGACGGTATATTCAAACGGTGGTTGTTGGGTTAAGGACGGGACTAAAGTAGGTAGTTGTGTGGCTGTAGGTGTTTCCGATGGAGCAAGTGTTTCGGTTTGTGTCGGTACATCCGTTGGGTTCACCACCCGTTTCGTGGCGCTCAACCCGGCATAGACCACCGTCGCGCCGACGGCCAGGAAAAGTACCAGCAAACCCAAGGCGATTGGCAGGCTGAGGGTAACTTCAGGCATGCGCGTTGCCTGTACTGATCTTTCTTCTTGTCTGGCAGAAGGGATCGAGGGTTTGGGTTTCGGTCTCAAGTCCGTACCGCAAACTGGACAGCGAACGGCCGTATCAGATAGACGCGTTCCGCAAGTAGGACAGACTTGAGTTTTTTGAGGCGTATTTTCAGGGCTCATACGGGCGCAAATTATACACCAGAAAAAAACCGACAAAAAACGTCTCTAATCCATTAAAAACCTATCCGCAACCGTTAGGAGAGGTTGCTCTTGTCATAAGGGAGATTTTCTTTAATTATAAATAGATCTTTCGGACTCCCGAATTCTAAGATCTTCCTTTTGTGATTATAAAAGGCTGATCGTGCAGCTGTCTGCGCGAGGCGAAGACCGGCTACCCTATTATTTCTTCTGTTCTTTAATGGGTTGGGTGGCGGAACGCGGCGGCAGGGTGGTAACCAGCACCTTATCGACGCGGCGTCCGTCCATATCCATGACTTCGAAACGAAGGCCGTTCCACTCGAAGTGGTCGGCGGCTTGCGGCACCCGTCCGAGGGTGGTCATCACGAAACCGCTCAAGGTTTCATATTCATCCTCATGCGGTAGTTTTTCAAGTTTGAATAACTCTTTGAAATTATCCATTTCCAACATGCCGTCCAATAGCCACGAACCGTCCTGGCGCTGGGTGGCTTGGGGTTCGGATTCTATGTCACCGACGATCTCTTCGATGATGTCGTTTAGGGTCAGTAAACCTTGCAGGCCTCCGAACTCATCAATGACCAACATCAGTTCAGCGTTCTTCTCCTTAAAGACCTCCAACGCACGCGAAGCGAACATCGTCTCAGGCACGTAAAAAGCCGGTCTTAATTTGTCTTTGAGCTTGAAGGCTTCGCTCGAAAGCCCAGGGGGTGCAAGCAGATCGCGGGCTTTGACGATGCCCAGCACCGTATCAAGGTTATCCTGACAAACAGGGAAGCGGGAATATGGGCTTTCAACGATCTTGTTCCGGATCTCGTCCGGCTTGTCCGTAATGTCAAGCCAGATGATCTCGGTTCGCGGGGTCATCAGCGAGTAAATGCGCGAATCGCTCAAACTGAAAATGCCTTCGACCATATCCTGCTCGGATTCCTCGATCACGCCGGCTTCGGTACCCTGGTCGATCATGAGGTGGATTTCTTCTTCGGTCACAGGTGGCTCGTCGCTTGGTTTAATACCCATCATCTCCAGGGCGAATTCAGTGATGCGTCCCAACAGCCAGACCAGAGGCGTAAATAATTTTGAGACAGTGGACATGGGGCCTGAGATGGCTGCAGCGATCCTTTCCGGTTGATGTAACGCCAGACGTTTGGGGATCAGTTCGCCTACCGAAAGCGTTAGACCCGTGATGAGGACCACGACGATACCGAATGCCAGCGTATTTGCATATGGACTGATCGGTGACCAACGCTGAAACAACGCGGCCAGAGGGGCCGAGAAGGCAGAGCCGCCCAACGCGCCCAACAACACGCTAACAAGCGTGATCCCGATCTGTACCGTGGAAAGGAAAGTTGTGGGGTTTTGCGCCAGCTCCAAGGCTGCAGAGGCGCGCTTGTTACCCTCATTGGCGAGCTGCTGTAACCTCGCTTTTCGGGATGAGATGACAGCCATCTCCGACATCACAAATATGCCGTTGATCAGGAGTAAGAGTATGAGTAATAAGACTTCGAGTATGTACCCTGACATAGATGGATCGTGTCCGGAGGAGGAATGGGTATCTTTATTTTACCCGAATCCCATTGCCTTCCTTGACTCTTCCGATTGTCCAGACCGGTTGTCCCGCTTCTTCTGCGCGGTTTGTGAACGCGAGGAGCCGTTCATCTGGGATCCCGAGCAGCAGCCCGCCGCTGGTTTGCGGGTCGAAGAGCATCATCCGTGCGGGTTCATCGAGCGCTTCATTAAAAAGAACCCGTGGTCCAAAATAAGATTGATTATCGAACAAGCCACCGGCAAATGCACCGATTTCAGCATACTTCCGCGCCCCGCTCACGAAAGGGACTTTGTTGTAATCGATCTCCAGCGCCACCCCTGCGTGTTCAGCCATTTCCATCGCATGCCCGAGCAAGCCGAATCCGGTCACGTCTGTACCGCCGCGCAGATTGAATTCAACGGCTAATTGCCCTGCCGTCCTGTTGAGGCGCACCATCCAGTTCACAACTTCTTTCACATCTTTTTCTTCGGCCTGATCGCGTTTTAAAGCGGTGGTGGTCAGGCCGAAGCCGAGTGGTTTGGTTAACACCAGCGCATCGCCGTCTTTGAGCCCAGCCTTGCTTAACATCTTCTGCGGGTCGACGAACCCGATCACGACCAAACCGTATTTCGGTTCCTTGTCTTTGACGGTATGTCCGCCGGCGATCACAACGCCGGCTTCACGCGCCTTCTCTGCGCCACCGCGCAAGATATCCGAAGCCAACTCCGTCGGCAGGTCTTCGGGCAGGGCCGTAATGTTGAGGGCGAGGAAGGGTGTGCCGCCCATCGCATACACATCCGAGAGGCTGTTGGCTGCTGCGATCGCTCCGTACTCGTAAGCGTCATCCACGACCGGGGTAAAAAAATCCGTGGTCACGACCAGGGCGCGTGAATCATCCAGCCTCCAGACGGCTGCGTCGTCCGGGCTTGTGAGTCCCACAAGCAGATCGGGATAATCGGAAGGATTAAATAGTTCCTGCATGGGGCGCAGAACCTGCGCCAGCGTTTCCGCGTTGAGTTTGGAGGCTCAACCCGCGCAGGCGGCCAGGCTTGTCAATCGGATCTGACGGCCGCTGGGTTTCTTCTGATTCATAGGCTCCTGAAACTGAACACTGAATATTAATTACTGTCCGTTCGTTGTATTCGGTAGGGGCAATATGAACTGGTTGCCGCTTGGAATGAAAATCGTCTGTACACCGGAGGCCAGTTTGATAACGTATAAATATTGGGTGAGAGCCGGACTGATCGATTGAGTGACTACTTTGTTGGACTCCGCTTCTGCTTGGGCCTGGATCAAACGCGCATCCGCCGCGCCCTTGGCCGCGATGACAGCCGCGTCGGCCTGGCCCTGTGCCACCTGGCGAGCCTGTTCGGCTTCCTGCTTCTTTTGCTCGACGACCAGCTTCGCCTGCAAGGCCTGCTGTTCTGCGATCTGTTTTTGCTCCACCGCTTGAGCGTATTGGTCGCTGAAGCGGATGTTGCGAAGCAGGAAAGAGGACAAAATCAGGCTGTTGTCTGTCAGGCCTTTTTCGATCGTGTCATTGATCGTCTTTTCAAGTTCGTTGCGTTTGGTGCTTACGATTTCTTCTACACCGTATTGCGAGACCGCATCGCGGATGGCGGCGCGCACCACGGGTCTCACCACGTTATCTTCGTAGCGGTCCTGCCAGCGAATATGTAAGTTGATCAGCTGCGCCGGATCAATGGTGTAAATCACGGAAGCATCAATATAGACCTGCTGGCCGTCCTTGGTCCGGGCCTCGATAGAATCATCGCCCGCCACCTGGCCTTCGCCGGTGGTGCCTGACATGGTGTAGGTCTTTCGTGCGATTGAATAAGCCTTCACATTCTCGAAGAAGGGAATGATCAAATGCAATCCCGGGCCCAACGGTTGAGCACGATAGCCGTTTGGCTGAAAGGCCGAGATCACAACGCCATATTGGTCTGCTTGCAGGAATACTACTCCTACACCGACGGTGGTCAATAGGATCGCCAACACCAGCAGAATAATGACGAACGAGCTTAGACCCTTGGTCGGTTGACCACGGCTGGAGCGCAAGAACGTCATTGCCAGTAAACCGATGAAACCTACCCATGCTATGGTAGCAATACCTTGAAAAACACTTGAGATGTTCATAGATCCTCCACGGGAAACAATCTTGGAATCATTATAATCGCTTGCTGCTCGCAATAAGCCATGTTACCATCGCACCATGCAGGCTGAGGGAAAAGTCGTCGAATCGATCTTGCTGGATGGGCTTCCCGCCGCGTACATATCCTGTCCGCCACGCTTGATCCCATCACCCGGAGCCTACTTGCTTGCCCATAGACCTGGTTCAGATTCGGCTGTAGCGGCTGCGGTATTCGCAGCCAGATCTTTTGCTGAACATCAGAGAATGGGAACTGACGGTTTTCTGGTCGCGCCGCCAACGCCCGGATCCTGGACTCCGGGTGCACATCTTACCCTGCGCGGCCCACTTGGACATGGATTCAACATACCCGCCTCTGCGCGACGGATAGCGCTGGTGGCCTTCGACTCTTCACCGAGGCGCCTCCTTGCTTTGCTTGACCTGGCTCTTAAGCAGGAAGCAGCAGTGACCCTGGTCAGCGAGAGTCCGCTTGACGATCTGCCTTTACAGGTGGAAATACAACCGCTGCAAGCACTGTCCGAAGTTTGTAGTTGGGCAGATTACCTCGCTTTTGATACAACGAAAGAATCCATACCAAAGTTGAAAGAACATCTGGATACCATCGGTCTGCTAAAAATACGCGGAGAGGGGCAGGTTCTCATTCGCACGCCGATGCCCTGCGGGGGATTGGCTGAATGCGGTGTCTGCACCGTTGAACTCCGCGGCGGTGTTCAATTAGCCTGTGTAGATGGTCCGGTTTTCGATCTCAAGTCAGTGATTGTTAAAATCTAACAATGCTTGCACGATCTTTTCTGCCGCGTGACCATCCCCGAAGGGGTTGGCGGCCTTCGCCATTTGCTCGTATGCGGAGCGATCATCCAGAAGCTGCCGCGCTGCCTCGACGATGCGCGCAGTATCGGTCCCTACCAGTTTCAATGTGCCAGCTTCGATGCCCTCCGGGCGCTCGGTGATTTCACGCATCACGAGTACCGGTATACCAAAGACCGGCGCTTCTTCCTGTATTCCACCCGAGTCGGTGAGGATCAAAATGGCGCGCTTCATCAATTGGACAAGAGGCAGATAATCAAGTGGAGGCAGGAGGGTAATGTGCGGTACGTTTTTCAATAGGCGGTTGACCGGCTCTTGCACATTTGGATTGAGATGGACTGGGTAAACAATTTCGACGTCGCCGCGCGCCGCCAGCTCTTTAAGAGCCTGGCAAATCGCTTCAAGCGGCGAGCCAAAGTTTTCGCGTCTATGCGCCGTCACGAGGATCAAATTTCGATTTCCAAATTTCGATTTCCCGATTCCCAGTTTAACAATTAATTGAGCGATCGTTTCCAACTCGGGCTGTGTTGCTACAAATTGGAGCGCGTCGATCACCGGGTTGCCGGTTACCGCGATCGTCTTGTCGTCCACGCCTTCGCGCAGCAGGTTTTGCCGCGCCCATTCCGTGGGTGCAAAGTGCAGGTCGGCGGTCACCCCGGCTACGCGGCGGTTGATCTCTTCCGGGAAAGGCTGCCATTTATCATGCGTGCGCAATCCGGCTTCCACATGTCCGACGCAAATACGGTGATAGTAGGCCAGCAGGGCGGTGATCGCTACTGTGGTAGTATCGCCCTGGACAAAGACCCAATCAGGGTTGAAGTCTTTGAACACCGGATCGAGATGGGTGAAAATCGCAGCACTGAGCTGCGACAAGGATTGGTCTTCACGCATCAGATCGAGATCGTAATCAGGTTTGAGCTGGAAGAGATCCAAGACCTGATCGAGCATCTGACGATGCTGCGCCGTGACGCAGATGCGCGCTTCAATGCCCCTGGTTTGAGCCAGGGCCCGTACCACCGGCGCCATTTTGACGGCCTCCGGCCTTGTTCCAAAAACAGACAGAACCTTGATGACCGATGGTGGATGATTAGTCACTGGACGTTGATGCCTTTCTCACACTTCAATTTCATTTCATTATTATTTTATCGAGCTCACTTATCCCTCTAAACCGATCCCTGAACACAGGATACTGAACAAAGAAAACGGATCAGTTCCCTACGCCCAGGCGTGCCACTTGAAATCCGGAGGAACGCCATTCATTCGCATCCCAGCCATTGACCGTGTCTATAACAGGACAAGCCTTGGTCACGGCCAAAATATCCGATGGTTTCAAGTTGATAAATTCGGAATGCCGGACGAGCAACACGATTGCATCGACGTCTTTCAGTGCAGCCTCCAGATTGGCGGCCATGTCGATGCCGGTTAATTTAGCGTCAGGCTTGAAAGGTTCCCAGGCTTTGACCTTTGCGCCTTCAGTTTGCAGCAGATGAACAACTTCAACCGCCGGGCTTTCGCGCAAGTCGTCCACGTCGGGTTTATAGGCCAGCCCGAGTACGGCTATCTTTTTACCTTTTAAGCCACCGACTACGCGCTGGATCAATTCCATGACGTAACGCGGCTGGGCGTCGTTAACGCGACGAGAGTTATAAATGAGCGGCGTCAACTCCGGTGCGGTCTCTACGAAGAACCATGGGTCCACACTGATGCAGTGTCCGCCGACCCCGGGACCGGGACTCAAAATCTTAACGCGCGGATGGCGGTTTGCCAGGCGGATGGCTTCCCATACGTCCACGCCAAATTTATCGGCCAGGTGGCCGAATTCGTTGGCGATGGCTATGTTGACATCGCGATAAGTATTCTCCATTAGCTTGACCATTTCCGCAGTGGTTGCATCGGTCTGGACGATCTCCCCTTTCACGAAAATTGAATATAAGTCCGCGCCCGCCTGGGCGGATTCGGAGGTCACGCCACCGATCACGCGCGCGTTCTCGATCAACTCGCGTAGGATCTGACCGGGCAGGACTCGCTCGGGTGAATAAACCAGGTGAAAATCAAGGCCTGCCTTCAGTCCGGAGCGGGCGAGCAGCGGCGCTATCAGTTCGAGCGTGGTGCGCGGCGGCGAGGTCGATTCAAGCACGACCAGGTTGTCTTTTCGCAGAAGAGGAAGAATGGCTTCTGCCGCGGAGCTCACCGCGCGCAGGTCGGCCAGTTTGTATTTCTGGCCGTTATATTCACCGAACTTGTCTGGCAGGAAGGGGGTGGGTACGGCGATCAGGAAAGCGTCGGCTTCTTCTGGCTGGGTTGAAACAGTCAGGTTACCCGAGGCAAGTGCGGTCCTATAAGTTTCGCGCAGGCCCGGCTCATGGATGTGAATATCGCCGCGGCGCAATATGTCAACTATTTTCGGGTTAATGTCCACCCCAACGACTTTGACCCCATGTGCGGCAAAAGTAGCTGCAGTAGGCAGGCCAATATAACCCAGGCCCAGGACGCAAATTTTATTGAATTTCAATGAGGACTCCCACGGGTTCCACTTCCCCGCCGTAGCTCTTACACCGTATTTGGCGGCACATCCCTCTCCTTTTTACAGGTGATAAAAAAAGCAAGGGAAGAGCTGGAAATGTTAAAAATAAAAGCGCCATCATTATACACCCCGCAAAACCTTTGGCTGTCTTGTACGTATATTTATCTTGTATAAGCCGATTGTTGTATAATGGAATTGGCTTTCTGATGGAGGCCGCATGGATTTTTTGTTGAACCCTAACATCGCTTATTTATTGCTGGTAGTGACAACGTTCCTTATCCTGACGGCTATTGCCGTCCCTGGCACGGGCATACCTGAAATATCTGCCCTCTTTAGTCTGGTACTGGCAGGCTATGCAGTCTACCATCTGTCCTTCAATGGGTGGGCCTTGGCTCTCCTTTTGCTGAGCGTGGTGCCATTCTTTTTTGCCGTTCGCGGTCCGCGTCGTGAAATGTGGCTGGCGCTTTCCATCATTGGCCTGACGGTTGGTTCCGTGTTTTTCTTCCCCGCCCAGCAGGGTTTCATCTCAGTCAACCCTGTGCTTGCAGTTGTAACATCTGGTATCTATGCTGCCTTTTTATGGGTTTCCATTCGCAAGATCCTGCAGATTGCGCAGACAAAGCCAATTCAGGATATCTCGACCTTGATCGGTGCGCGCGGAGAGACTAAAACGCCCGTGCAGGCGGAAGGCTCGGTGCAGGTAGTTGGAGAGTTATGGTCGGCAAGAAGTGAGAAACCAATCCCGGCCGGAGAAGTAGTGCGTATCATTGGAAGGGAAGGGTTTGTTCTCACAGTCGAAAAAGATGATTCATCAGATAAATAGCGACAAAAGGAGTGTTATATGACTTCCGGTTCTCTTACCATTTTTTGTCTTGTAGGCGGAGTGCTGCTGCTTGGCGTAATTATTTTGGCTAATGCAATCCGCATCGTTCCCGAGTATCAACGCCTCGTAGTTTTCCGCCTGGGCCGTGTCTTGAGCTCACCAAGAGGTCCTGGTATTGTCCTGCTCATCCCGATCGTAGACCGCCCCAAGATGGTTGATCTACGTGAGCAGATACGCGAGGTGCCTCATCAAGTCTCAATTACAAAAGATAATGCTCCAATTTCGATCGATTTCCTTTGGTACTTCAAGGTCATCGAGCCTACGGCCAGTGTGGTAGCTGTAGGTAACTTTGAGCTGTCGGCGGCAGGTATGGCGACCACCACCTTGCGTTCCGTGATCGGCGGCATCGCTCTGGATGAAGTCCTCTCGCAGCGCGAGAATATCAATACCACCCTGCGCACAAAACTTGACGAGGTCACCGAGCGTTGGGGCGTCAAAGTGACCAACGTTGAAATCCGCGAGATCATTCCGCCTCGCGAGGTGCAGGAAGCGATGAACCGCCAGATGACCGCCGAGCGTATCCGCCGTGCGGTCGTGACCGAATCGACTGGTACCCGTGAAGCTGCGATCAATGTAGCCGAGGGTGAAAAGCAATCCGCGATTTTGAGAGCCGAGGGCCAAAAGCAGTCCGCCATTTTGTCTGCGGAGGGTGAACGGCAGTCACTGCAGCTGCGTGCGGAGGGTTTTGCGCTGGCGCTGCAGAAAATCTTCGACACGGCCAAGGGTGTGGACCAGAACACCATGACCCTTCAGTACTTTGAAGCGCTCAAATCCATCGGGACCGGCGCCTCCACAAAATATATCTTCCCGCTCGAATTCACCGGCATGATCGAGAAATTCGTCGCTGGCAAGAAATAACAAGAAAAAATTACCAGGTGTTACAATCAAGGCCTCTCAATTTCTGAGAGGCCTTTTGACTCATTTACTGGATACCAGTTGTCCGGGAAGGTACTTCTCTCTATATCGATCGTAACCCGGCTGGACGTAAGCAGCAAAAGTGACTCATGCATCATGGAAATCATCACCGCCTCTTTGCTCGATCTCAATGCGCTCAACAAACTCGAACACGTCTGCTTTGAAAAAGATGCCTGGCCGTTTCTAGACCTGCTCGCAGTTCTGACCTTTCCGGATGTCGTTCGTTTGAAAGCCGTTGAAGATGGGCAAATGATCGGCTTTGTAGCCGGAGATCCGCATCCTTCGGAGGGGTTCTCTTGGATCGCCACGATCGGGGTCGCGCCCGAGAATCGCCGCCGCGGAATTGGCCGTAGCCTGCTGCACGCCTGCGAAGGAAAATTGAAAACGCCTCGACTCCGGCTTTCCGTGCGCGCCTCGAATGAGGGCGCGATCCGCCTTTACGAACTGGAAGGCTATCATCGCACCGAAGTCTGGCAGAGTTATTACAACGATGGCGAGGCCGCCGTCGTCATGGAGAAGGAACGGGCGATATAATCAACCCGATGACTTTGAATTCTTTCGGTGAGCCTGTTCTGGTTCAATCCACAGAAGATTTTGTAAAACTTGTCAATGATCTTAATCAGCAGGCGCGCATCGCGGTGGATACCGAATCGAACAGCCTGCATGCCTATCACGAACGGGTGTGCCTCATTCAGTTCTCCACCCCTGAGCAGGATTATATCCTCGACCCTCTCGCGTTCGAAGATCTCGGCCTGCTTGCCCTGGTCTTCTCCGGTCCGCAGATCGAGAAGATTTTTCATGCTTCGGAATACGATCTTATCTGTTTGCGCCGCGATTATGGTTTCAACTTTTCGAATATTTTCGACACCATGCAGGCGGGTCGCATCCTCGGACGCAAACTGGCCGGACTGGATCGTTTGCTGGAAGATAAATTTGGTATAAAGGTCAATAAACGATTTCAGAAAGCGGATTGGGCCGTTCGCCCGCTCTCACATGAACTCCTCTTATACGCCCGCCTCGATACGCATTATCTCATTCCATTGCGCGACCTGCTTCAAGCGGAGCTGAAGGAAAAAGGACTCTGGCAGCTGGCTCTGGAAGATTTTCAGATGGCGTGCAACCCAAACGGACAGAAGCCCAGGGGTGATACGCCGCCCTGGATGCGCTTCAACGCTCGTCGTCAGCTAACTCCCCGCGATTTGACGGTCCTCAATGAACTGCTGGTCTGCCGCGAGCAAATTGCAGCCCGGCTCGATCGTCCTACATTTAAAGTACTGGAAGATGACAGCCTGGTCGAGATTGCGAAGGCCAGGCCGTCCACATTGGATGAATTGGCGGAAAGCGGGCTTACCTCCAGGCAAATGCAATTATGGGGACAGCAATTCCTGGAAGCGGTGGGGCGCGGGGGGAAGAGTCCTTTGGTGGAACGGATGCCGCCTCAACATCCGGATAATGAATATTTGAAAAGGCTCGAAAAACTGAAAAATTGGCGGAAGAAGACCGCGGCAGAGATGGATGTTGAATCGGATATCGTCTTGCCGCGCTCTCTTTTATTAACCCTGGCGGAACACGGTTCACAGGAAATGGGTTCTATCATGCGATCTTCTCCCTGGCGATTGGAGCATTTCGGTTCGCAAATTTTACAGGTGTTGGGAGGCTAGGATGCGACTCAATTTTCACGGCGCGGCGCAGACAGTGACTGGCTCCCAGCATTTGCTCGAGATCAACGGCGCGAAGCTCCTTCTCGACTGCGGCTTATATCAGGGACACCGCAACGAGAGTTACGACCGCAATCGTAATTTTTCGTATGATCCCCGTACGCTCGATGCCGTCATTCTTTCTCACGCGCACATTGACCACTCTGGCAACCTGCCGAATCTGATCAAGCAGGGATTTACGGGGCCGATCTTTGCGACTCGCGCAACGGCTGACCTGGCCGACATTATGTTGCGAGACTCAGGTCACATTCAAGAATCGGATGCAGCATTTTTAAACAAGAGATTGCACAGCGGCGAGGCGTCGGTGGAACCCATCTATACGATGGCGGATGCCGAACGGGTAGCCGGGCATTTTCATTCTTTAGAATACAAGCAGCGCTTCGAGCCGGTCCCCGGCGTAACGGCGCAATATTTTGATGCAGGTCATATTCTGGGTTCGGCCGGCCTTCTGCTGGAGATCAACGAGCGTGGTCGCAAAGTCAGGTTCTGGTTTTCCGGTGACATCGGTCGTTTCAATCTACCTTTGCTGTTTGATCCTGTACTGCCCGAACCGGTGGATTATCTATTAATGGAATGTACGTATGGCGATAAGCCGCACAGCGATCCAGGACTGGCATTTGATGAATTTCGTCAGGTGGTCACGAAAACGATTGCGCGCGGCGGGAAGGTCATTATTCCAGCCTTCGCAGTCGGCCGGACGCAGGAGCTTGTCTTTTATTTAAACGAGATGGTGGCCGGGGGCAACATTGAACACATCCCTGTATATGTGGACAGCCCTTTGGCAGTCAATACGACGGATATTTTCCGCAGACACACGGAGTGCTTTGATGAAGAAACGCGTGTCTTCGTTCAACAGAACAAACAT
>JBGQIO010000032.1:0-24188 GCA_041498515.1 Anaerolineae bacterium | reverse complement strand
CTCATCTTCCTCTTTGAGCGTATTCAAGGCCCATACCAACCGCCAGGCTGCGTTTGGGAAGATTGAACCACCCAGCCCTGAATGGGCATCAGTACTGGCGGTTTCTACGCTGAGTTCAACATAGCAAATACCGCGCAAACCAAGATACTGCATTGGAACTCCGCGATGATCTACGCTGCCGAATTCCCATATACAAGCATCGGCTTTAAGTCTATCTTTGTTTTTTTTAATGAATTCGAATAGATGGATACTGCTGGTTTCCTCTTCACCTTCTATGATGAACTTAATATTGCAAGGAAGGGTGCCCTCAGTGGCAAGTAATGAATCGATGGCGAAAAGACGGGCGGCAATGTGGCCTTTGTCATCACTTACACCTCTGCCAAAGAGTCTCCCATTACGCAATGAAGGTTCAAACGGGGGCGTTTCCCACAATTCGAGCGGCTCCGGCGGTTGGACATCGTAATGATTGTAAATAAGAAGCGTTTTCGCCGAGCCACCGTGGAGTTCGCCGAAGACCACCGGCGCGCCACCTGTATCCACTAATTCGACATGGAAGCCGCGCGATCTGAGCATTTCTCCAACCAGAGCTGCACATTCTTTCATGCCAAGGTTCTGTGCACCGATGCTGGGTTGTGCTACCAATTTAGACAATTCAGCGATGCTTTTATTGAGGTGCCCGTCTAGATAAGTATCAATTTTATTGTAATCGGCCATTCTTCATCCTCCCGAAGTGAAATTTATCAGAATAGATTTCATTTCATAAAACCGGATAACCAGTTGACCGAGTAGGCGCCGGTATAAGCAAAAATAAGCATTTTGATGATTTTGCCGATCACGCACCAGAAAAAGAATTTTTGGATAGGCATCTTTAGCGCGCCAGCGGCCATACCAGCAAGGTCAAAGAATGGATTGGGGATTGCTGCCAATAATACGATCGTCCACGCGCCGTAGCGCTGCATCCAGGAGGAAATTCGGTTGTAGAGTTTAATATTCTCGACAACGCCTTGGCCACTGAAACCTGCAAGGTAACCCGATATTTCTCCAATGGCGGCACCCGCTCCAGCGACAACCCCAACAATAAACGGATTAAAGATGCTGCCCATCGCGAATACGACGGCAACTCCCGGAGCGGGCAGCAAAATGGTGGCATTGGCCAAAATTGAGATGATAAAAATGCCCGGGTAACCGTAAATGGAGAGTTTTTCAGCCTGAGATCGGATTGAAAAGATGTAAATGCTGATCCCGATGACCGATAAAAGGGCAATGATCCTCAGGAAGTTGAGACGCAAAGAGGATGTCTTAGATATTTTTGTGTTTGTATGTCCCACGTCTTATCTCGACCTTACCCGGGCGTTTCTTCAATAGTTACTTTAACGATTTTCACCCCGGGATATTCGGGGTGCATAGGATCACGCGGCGGGATCGACATCAATACATCCATACCCTCGACTACTTGACCGAAAATGGTGTGTTTGTTGTCAAGCCAGGGAGTGGCGACGTGAGTGATAAAAAACTGGGAACCATTTGTATTCGGTCCAGCATTTGCCATCGAAAGAATTCCGGGCTTGTCATGCTTTAGGCCGGCATAATATTCATCAGCGAATTTATAACCTGGTCCACCCGTCCCTTTTCCGGTTGGATCCCCACCCTGTACCATAAAGTCTTTGATAACGCGGTGGAAAATAATACCCTCGTAGAATCCTTCGCGTGATAAAAAAACAAAGTTGTTAACTGTCTTAGGAGCTTTATCTGCAAAAAGCCCGATAACCATCGTGCCTTTATCGGTTTCAATTCGAGCTTTGTATATCCTTTTTGGATCAATGGCCATTACCGGTGCAGTGTTCCATTGTTTCGACATGTTATCTCCTTATATTTTTTAATGTATAAATCCAAAATTTATTCCAATAGCGCCTGTATCCGGGCGGCGAGCATATCAAGTGCAGCAGTATTAAAACCACCCTCCGGGATAATGACATCTGCATATCGTTTGGACGGTTCAACGAATTCCAGGTGCATTGGCCGGACTGTGGATTGATATTGTTTAATAACAGATTCTGTCGTTCGCCCTCGTTCAGAAAGATCGCGCTGCAGGCGGCGAATAAAACGTATATCTGCATCGGTGTCAACAAAGATCTTTATATCAAATAGATTACGCAATTCGGCATCAACAAATATTAGAATTCCTTCTACGAGAATAACGCGGTGAGGTTCGACCGAAAACGATTGACCGGTGCGGCGATGGGTTGAAAAATTATAGATCGGTACCTGGACCGCTTTGCCTTCAAGCAGGGATAAAATGTGCTCCCTCAATAACTCAGTCTCAAGAGAATTCGGATGATCAAAGTTGATTTCAGCCCGTTGTACAGGGGGAAGTCCACTTAAGTCTTTGTAGTATGAGTCGTGTTGTAGAAAAGCGATCCGGTCTGCGCCGACACGGTTGAGAATTTCTTGTGCTACGGTCGTTTTACCCGAACCCGAGCCGCCTGCAATCCCAATAACAAGTGGGTCGGGATGATTCATGCATGAATTATACCTTGCAAAGAACTAACATTTCTTTTTGAATATGGAATCAAAATATATTTCATGTTGATTAATAGAGTTGTCACATCGAGGAATTACATACCCTCCATAAAAGCTATTCCAACCGTTCCAGGGCCGGCATGTGTACCTACCACCGGGCTCACGGAGGATAACACGCTTTCGATAGCACCGAACTTTTTGGTGGCAAGGTCTAGCAGATCGCGCGCCTCCTTTTCTGCATTAGCATGCAGAGTGGCGAGGTGGATATTCGATTTGCCTTTTACATGTTCCGTTACCAGTTCGATCAACCGGTCGAGGGCCTTGCTCTTTGTTCGGACCCGGTCTTCTGCTTCAACGCGACCATCCTTGAGCGCGAGGATCGGTTTTAGATTAAGCGCGGAGCCAATGAATCGTTGTGCACCTCCTATGCGACCCCCTCGGTGCAGGAATTCAAGGGTATCTACAGCAAAATAAACGCCAACGTGTTCACGAGCTTTTTCGACCAGGGCTACACAGTCTGTGAGGTTGGCACCCTGTTCAGCAGCTCGAACAGCGAGAAGGACTTGAAAGCCCATGGCCATTGCAGTGGAATGACTATCTACAATTGTTACTTTACTTGCTGCAGTGCCGAGCGCTTCTGCGCCCTGGGTGGCAGATTGTAGTGTACCAGAAAGCCGTCCAGAAATAAAAACACCGAGGACTTCATGGTCATTATCAACAAGACCTCGAAAAGTATTCTGCATTGTAACAACCGATACCTGTGAGGTCGTCGGCATGACTTTCGTAGTTTTGAGGCGGGTATAAAATTCTTCTGGCTGGATGTCCACTCCATCCAGATACGTCTGATCACCCCAAATCAAAACTTGCGGTACAACGATGATGCCATATTTTTTAACCAAATCTTCGGGTATATAAGCTGTACTATCAGTCACAAAAGCAATTTTTGGCATGAATCTCCTGCGCAGATAATATACTGCTTGATGGTATTAACCCGACAACCTGTGAGGGGTTGCACAAAAGGAATGACATAACCCAAGTGTAAGGATGACATCCCAACTCCCAATTCATGATTAGCAAAATCCTCATCCTCTCCTTCGTTCCCTTACACTTGGCGCTCCCCAGGTGTCTGAACGAATAAAAGCCATATTCAAAGCTTTAACATTCTAATATTTATACTTAAGGATCCCATATCAGCCAAGAGGGATGATCTTTGCCATCCGGAGGGGGTTGACCCTCATTCGAAACCTTCGCCTGATAGACTAAAAATACCTTCGGAGCTAGCCACTTCGGTGCCTAAAGGGCATTTAAGACCTTATGATATAATCACTTACGGCAAGCCGTAGGTTTGCTCAGATTTTCATCGAGGAGCCTTTCTTGGCCTTCAACCCAATAAACTGGCTGCTAGGCCTGTTTTCATTAGATATTGCTATAGATCTAGGCACTGCGAACACCCTTGTTCATGTGCGAAACAAGGGCATCGTTATTAATGAACCTTCCTGGGTAACAATAGATAAAAAGTCCCGTTTACCCTTAGCCATTGGTCTCGAGGCCAAGGAAATGGTTGGACGCACTCCCGGTAATGTGGTTGTAGTGCGTCCTGTACGTGATGGTGTGATCTCAGAGTTTGATGTGACCCAAGTTATGCTCGAATACTTTATTGGCAAAGTCCATGAACAAAGCGTGGTACCGCTTCCTCGTCCCCGCGTAGTGGTTGGTATACCAACTGGGGTAACGGAAGTGGAGAAGCGGGCTGTTTATGACGCCGTAATGGCTTCAGGGGCGCGGCAAGCGATGTTGATTGAAGAGCCGATTGCAGCAGCTTTAGGAGCGGGCCTCCCTATCGGAGATGTTCGCGGTTCGATGGTTGTTGATATTGGTGGTGGAACAACTGAAGTAGCGGTCATGTCAATGATGGGTGTGGTTGCCTCAAGGTCGCTGCGTGTAGCCGGCGATGAGATGGATCAGGATGTTGTACAATATTTACGGAATAAATATAATTTACTTATAGGTGAGGGGATTGCCGAACATATAAAATGGAGAATCGGTTCAGCTTATTCCCTGCAACCTGAAAAAACTATGGAAGTTCGAGGACGAAATCTTGTAACAGGATTGCCCGAGACTGTTGAGGTTTCTTCAGTTGAGATACGCGAAGCATTATCAGGCTCAGTACAAGTGATCATTGACACAGTCCGAGATGCATTGGATGAAATCCCACCCGAAATTGTGGCAGACTTAATGGATATTGGTATTTGTCTGGCCGGGGGAGGGGCGCTTCTGCAAGGCCTGGCTGATCGATTGACTGATGAACTTAAGTTGAGAGTTTGGGTTGCCGAAGACCCTTTGACATGCGTAGCCCGCGGAGCGGCAGCAGTTTATGAAGATTTCGATAATCTTAGTCGGTATTTGGTTGGATTGGAGCGCGGCAGCACTCGCCATAACCATTAGAGTGCATCCCTTTTTTGTAAACAATATGTTTGTTTGAAAAATGAAAGATCAGTTTACGCGTACTTTGCAAACTACGATTATTTTCTTGATTGTTGGGGGAATCCTGGCGCTGGCATTTGGTGGTTATTTTAGTTCCGTTTCCAGCCCAATTACAGGTGGTTTGGTATCCGTTCAGGAATGGTTTTCCACACGCTCACAAGCTATTCAGGAATTCCTGGCCGCCCCGCGTGATATCGTAACCTTACGCACTCGTAACGCTGAATTAGAAGCACAAGTCTCGCAGTTACAAACGCAAGTGATTGATCTACAACAAAGAGTAAATGAGACAGAAATTCTCGCTGCCTTGGTAGACTTTTCACGGGCTAACCCGGAAAGCAGTTATAAAGCTGCCTCGGTAATTGGACGTGATCCGAGCCCGTTTCTTCATTATGTCATTATCAATCGCGGTTCGAATGATGGCCTTCAGCGCGGAATGCCTGTAGTGACAAATGAAGGTCTGGTTGGACGTGTAGATGCTGTTATTGCGGATGCTTCACGCATCCAATTAATCACTGATCCAGCGTCATCGGTGAACATCCATCTAAAGAATGCTAATACCGATGCGCTGCTGATAGGTTCGGTGACCGGCGATGTGTCTCTTGATTTAATATCACAGGACGCTGTTATTAATACTGGAGATCTTATCCTGACTTCCGGATTGGGAGGCGGATTTCCGCCAGATTTAATCGTTGGACAGGTAGTTAACGTCCGAAAGCTACCGGCGGAATTATTTCAACAGGCGTCAGTTCAGCCAGCGGTGGATTTTAGCCGTCTGCAGATCGTCCTTATCATTACAAATTTTCGGGCAATTAATACAGCGCCATTGGTCCCTGCTACCACCCCTTAAAATGCGGAATATAGTTGCAATACCCTTGCTTGGCCTGGCAGTAATCGCGCAGTCTGCCATCGTGGGTCAATTCTCATTGCTTGCTGGTTACGCAGATTTGCTGTTGGTCATTTTAGCCGCCTGGGCATTGCAAGAGGGAGTTACCACTGCCTTTCATTGGGCTTTTCTAGCGAGTGTGATGGTTAGTTTGATTTCGCACCTTCCCTGGGCGATTTATTTTATCGGTTATATCAGTGTTGTTATCCTTGCCCTGCTACTTCAACGCCGTGTCTGGCAAGTGCCATTACTGGCTATGGTTAGTGTTACGTTCTTGGGAACATTGTTTATGCATCTTTTGTCATTCCTATATTTAAGCTTCAGCGGGATACCATTGTCCTTTGCAGACTCAATGGGTCTCGTTACACTACCCAGTGTTTTATTGAACATGCTTATTGCCATACCGCTTTTTAGCATGATGCGCGATTTAGCACGTTGGGTATTTCCCTCCATGGAGGAAGCTTGAGTTCGCCTACGCTTCCACATTCTGCACGGTTCGAATCGTGGAGACTGTTTGTTGTTTTTGCAGTAATTCTCCTGATTCTTGGGATTTTGCTGGGACGTCTTTTGTCATTACAAGTATTTGGTAGTCAGCAATGGATTGATCTTGCCGTTGAAAATTACACTAAAGATATCAGTTCTCCAGCTCCGCGTGGCATCATTTATGACAGGAATGGTTATATCCTTGCCCGTAATATTGCATCTTATAACATAACAATTACTCCTGCAAATCTACCTGACGATGATGCCGATATTCAACGAATCTATCGTTCCGTTTCTGATTTGACCGGAATACCAGTTGGTGGTCCTGTTACGAATGATTCATTAAATGCTGCCAAGTTATATGCTCCGTGTGTCGAAGGCCCCTCTGTATCTGATTTGGTGGCATTAGGCGAGTCACTGGCTCCATATAGTCCCGTAGAGATCAAATGCAATGTGAGTGAAGAGGTGGCCCGTTTGGTACAGGAACATTCTGCTGATTGGCCTGGTGTCAATGTTGAGATCCTCCCGATCCGGGATTATCCAACCGGATCCTTGACTGCAGACCTGGTCGGTTATTTAGGCCCAATCCCCGCAGTGCTTGAACAACAGCTGGTGGCGAAGGGGTTTGTTCCGAACCGAGATAAGGTTGGCTATGCTGGTATTGAATTGTCTCTGCAAGATGTGTTAACAGGTCAAAATGGGAAACGCGTAATTCAGGTGGATGTAGCAGGTCAGGAACTTCGGAATCTTGAATCTCCCATTGCACCTTTACCCGGTTATAACGTTTCATTGACAATTGACACTCGACTTCAGGCCGCGGCACAAGCCTCATTGATGGAAGAGATTAATTATTGGAATAGATATTTTTATGGCAACACAGGACAGCAACGTATTTCCAGTGGTGTAGTGATTGCCATGAATCCAAAGACGGGTGAAATCTTGGCAATGGTTTCTTACCCAACATATGAAAACAATCGAATGGCACGTTTTATCCCGTCTTATTACTATAATCAGTTAAGCCAGGATCCGCGGCACCCACTTTTGAATAACGCGATCCAGAGTGAATACCCACCAGGATCGGTGTTCAAACTCTCCGCTGCAAATGGGGCATTGAACGAAGGGGTCGTTTCAGGTCCCAACCAGGTTATTTATGCGCCCGGCGAACTACAGTTGTGTGAGCAGTTTACACCGAACGAACCTTGTGGGCCAAACAATACTCGTCCTTTCGTTGATTGGATTTTTGATCAGCGGCCAGCAGGATTTGGACAAATTGACTTTTTGCATTGCATTGCATTTTCCAGCAATGTTTGTTTTTACAAATTGGGTGGCGGATTTGATGATGAGATAAAGAACGGCGGGCTTGGGATCTTTCGCCTCGGGGAATACGCACGGGCATTAGGATATGGCGCAGCTTCAGGTATTGAATTACCAGGCGAGGCGAATGGGCTGATCCCAGATCCACAATGGAAGCGTATCAATCAAGGAGAGAACTGGTCTACAGGCGACACTTATATCGCAACCGTCGGGCAGGGTTTTGTACTAGCGACGCCGCTACAAGTCTTAATGTCTGGAGAAACAATGGCGAACAGCGGGAAGTTGATCCAGCCCACTGTTGTTCACGAAATAGCTGATAGCCAGGGAAAGGTCCAGACCGTTTGGTTTAATCCCCAGGACTTTAGCCTTTGGATGCCTCATGTGGTTATAGATAGTGACGGAAATACCCATCAGGCTTGGATTAATCTCGGCGATTCGACGGTTGCAGATCAGCCGCCTGTCGGAAGTTATCAAATCTCCCCCTTTATACCCAATACGAAATGGGATATTACAACCGACCCTCGTATTGCTGTTTATAACTGTGAAAACAGTAACTGTCTGCCAACCGGAGATAAAAAGACGGAAAAACCCAGTGTTGTTAATAGTGTGCAGGCTGGGATGCGCCTTGCTGTAACAGATCCGGAAGGAACATTGCATAAGGTCTTCACTCAGGATTATCCTCTGCCGATCGCAGTCGCCGGAAAAACAGGCACTGCCGAGTATTGTGACGATGTTGCGCTCAAAGCAAATCGCTGTCAATTCGGTTCCTGGCCCGTTCATGGTTGGACGCTGGCATATGCGCCTTATGAGGATCCCGAAATTGTCGTTATGGCCTTTGAGTACAATGCCGGGGAAGGTGCTGTTGTTGCAGCACCGGTGGTTGCCCGGGTGCTTAAGGCTTATTTCGAATTAAAATCCATTGATCTTTCAAAGGGCGGCGGCTAAATACCTTTCGTCAGATCCGGGCTACCTGGGCAATAGTCATGCTATAATTTGCTCAATTTATTTGTCTGATGAATGATTTGACATCGTTAATTCATATCAAAGGGTTGCGCGATGGCTTGCTGGTTTCCCTTTCCGATGCGCCATGGGAAGAACAATGCGCCGCTCTATTGGCTCAAATTGATGGTCAGCAAGCCTTTTTCCAGGGTGCGCGGTTAGCCCTGGATATTGGTTCGCAAGTTCTCAAAGTGAATGAGATGGTGGAATTGCGAGACGTCCTCTCGGAGCGCAATGTTTCACTTTGGGCAGTGGTCAGCGAATCGCCTGTAACAGAAAAAACTGCACAGTTACTTGGTTTAGCCACTCGTATTTCGAAGCCGCGGCCGGAAGAAATCCATAATTTCGATATCAGGAATCTTAATGATGAGACGGCGCTCTTTGTGAATAAAACCCTTCGATCGGGTTCGCGTGTGGAATTTTCCGGTCATGTCGTTGTGCTTGGCGATATTAACCCCGGCGCGGAAATTGTCGCAGATGGGAGTGTAATAGTCTGGGGGCGGTTGCGTGGCGCAGTGCATGCAGGAGCGAAGGGAGATCAAAGTGCAGTGGTTTGTGCGTTAGATTTGCTACCCATCCGATTACAAGTCGCAGATGAGGTGATGAATAACTCAACCAGGAGGGAGACCGGTAAGCCCGAAATGGCTTTTGTAAGCGATCAAAAAGTGATCATTGAAGCCTGGCAACCCGGCAACACAGGATAATCCATGACAGCTCAAGTAATCACAGTTTCTTCCGGAAAGGGTGGGGTAGGCAAGACGACCACAGTTGCGAATATTGCAGTTGCCCTGGCTGCGAATGGAGTAAAAGTCGTTTGCCTGGATGGTGATATTGGCCTGCGCAATCTGGATGTCGTTATGGGTTTGGAAAATCGTATTGTCTACGATATTGTGGACGTGATCGAGGGGCGATGTAAATTACGCCAAGCGATGATCCGTGACAAGCACCTGCCAGAACTTTATCTAATTCCGGCAGCACAAACCCGAGATAAAAATGCTGTCTCGCCATCTGATATGGTACGCATCTGTAACGAGCTTCGGCCAGATGTTGATTATGTTCTTATCGATTCTCCAGCGGGAATAGAAAGAGGTTTTCGAAACGCGATTGCACCCGCCGACCGTGTCCTGGTAGTGACCAATCCCGAAGTTTCAGCCGTGCGCGATGCCGACCGTGTAATTGGGATCCTCGAGGCAGAGGAGAAACGGTCACCTGCATTAATTATTAACCGGTTGAACCATGCTCTTGTAAAACAACATGACATGCTTTCGGCTGAAGATGTAATAGATTTATTAGGAATCCCGTTGATTGGGATCGTTCCTGAAGATGAAACCGTAATAGTCAGCTCGAACCGGGGTACTCCGGTTGCCCAGGATCCAAAAAGCCGTGCGGGGCAAGCTTTCCGCAATATCGCGAAGCGCATTAAAGGTGAGGTAGTGCCGTTCCTGGATATGGAAAAGCAGACCGGTTTGTGGGATCGTCTCCAAAAAATGACAGGGAGGCGCTAATGGGCTGGTTTGGTTCGAAACGCAGCGCTCAAAGCGCCAAGGAAAGATTACAGCTTGTTCTCATCCACGATCGGACGGATTTGACACCTACGGAATTAACCTCTTTAAAGGACGAGATCCTCGAAGTTATTTCCCGCCATATAGATATTGATACCAACGCAGTACAGATCGCGGTAGAGCATGACGGTCGACATCAACGATTGATCGCCGACATCCCCTTGAGAACGATAATACGCCGGCGCACGGAATAGATAATGCGCGGACCTTCATGGCGTAATTTTGACTTTCTACTGTTTGGCGCAGTAGCACTGGCAACCGCTTTCGGAGCGATGATGATTCGCTCAGCTATAGCGGGCAATGAAGGACTGCTCCCACTGGGTAATCGACAGATATATTTTGCAATCGCAGGGATGGTGGTCATTGTCGTGCTTGCGAGTGTGGATTACCATTACTGGCTTTCCATTCATTGGCTTATTTATATTGTTATGGCCTTATTCCTGGCGGCGCTATCAGGGTTGGGCCAGGCCACTTTCGGCGCCCAGCGTTGGTTTCAAATTGGTGTGTTGTTCATTCAACCCACTGAATTTGCCAAGATCGTTGTCATTTTGATATTGGCGCGATATTTCGACAAAAGCCAGAATGACCCGCGGGATCTCAAATGGATATTGAAAAGCCTGGCTTGGGTCTGGGGTCTCGTAATTTGGATTTTGCTACAACCCAACCTTTCGAACGTCATCGTAACCATGGTCATATGGGCAGGAATGGTTTGGATGAATGGAGTGCAGATCAAACAGATTGCCTGGTTGGGGCTGGCTATCATCATATTCGGTGCCCTGGCTTTTCCATTCCTTCAACCTTATCAACAGGCCCGTGTGATCAATTTTGTCATACCAGACCCCAATGCCCGCAACGGGGCGACATATAATGTTTTACAAGCGCTGATCGCTATCGGATCGGGCGGACTTTTTGGGAAGGGATATGGGCATGGAACGCAGACTCAATTGCGTTTTATGAAGGTGAGGCACACAGACTTTATTTTCTCGGTAACGGCTGAGGAATTTGGCATGGTTGGTGCGATTTTGGTGATTATCATTGAAGCATTCATTATCTGGCGCTGTTTTCGGGCAGCTCAAAAGGCTCGTGATCTACCAGGTGCGATGATTGCATATGGCATTGCCTTGTTGCTCTTCTTCCAAAGTGCCGCAAATATAGCAGTTAATTTGAGATTGATCCCGGTGTCAGGTCTTCCATTGCCTTTCATAAGTTATGGGGGTTCAGGTTTGATGGCATTGATGATTGGGGTTGGCTTCGTTGAAAGCATTGTCATGAGGCACAAAGATCTGGATTTTTAGTTTTGTTCTCCCCTCGATCATCTCGCCCGTTAAAAACCATTGCCCCCACCCAGGCACCGGTCACTGCACGGCAAATAATGTCAGGATAACCCAAAGAGCCAATTGGTCGTATTTGATCCAAATGAGGGCTCGGTTTGCAACAATCTGCAAGGGGTAAGGAGATAAATGACGGATTACACTCAACCTGCCCGTGTGCGCGTTGCACCTTCGCCGACAGGGCATATACACCTCGCTACGGCGCGGACAGCACTGTACGATTATTTGCTGGCGAAAAAGACTGGGGGAAAATTCGTTCTGCGTGTCGAGGATACGGATCTCAAGCGGACCGTTCCCGGATCGGAACAGGAGATCATGAATGGGCTACGCTGGCTCGGCCTGGAATATGACGAAGGCCCGGATGTGGGAGGGGCATTTGGCCCATATCGCCAGACAGAGCGACGTGATATTTACCAGCAGCACGCTAAAATTCTTTTGGATAATGACCATGCGTATCCGTGCTTTTGCACACCTGATCGTCTTGAGAAGATGCGCCAGGAGCAGCAGAAGCGCAAACTCCCACCGCATTACGATGGCCTATGCCGCAAATTGGCTCCCGAGGAATCTGTCAGGCGGATCGCCGGCGGTGAGAAATATGTCGTGCGATTCAAGATACCTAAGGAAGGTACGACGGTCGCACACGATCTAGTAAGAGGAGACATCGTCATCGAAAACAAGAACATCGATGATTATGTCCTGCTTAAATCAGACGGGTATCCCACTTATCACCTGGCGGCGATGGTCGATGACCATCTTATGAAAATCACACATGTCCTGCGCGGCGCCGAGTGGTTGAGTACCTTTCCGCTGCACGTGAATGTTGTTCGAGCTTTCGGTTGGGAGGAACCGGAATGGGTGCATCTTTCGCTCTTCCTCAAACCCAGCGGAAAGGGCAAGCTTTCGAAGAGGGATGCCGATGTCGCGATTAAGGATGGGTATTCGGTATTTATCAAGGATATGCAGGAACTGGGCTTCATCCCGGAAGGGGTGCTGAATTGGATCGCATTAATGGGCTGGGGCGTTGCAGAAGGCGATGTGTTGAGCATGCAGGCTATAGTCGAAAAATTCGAGCTGGAACATTTAACTGCTTCACCAGCGGCGATCAACTTTACCAAACTGGATCATTTCAACGGGACCCATATTCGACTGCTGCCGGATGATGAGCTTGCCGGACGCATCAAACCTTTCTTCTTGAAATCAGATTTACCCGTTAAGGACGATGTATTATTGAAATTGACTCCATTGATCAAAGAACGCATTGTCACACTTGATGAGGTCGTCGACATGGCTGGTTTCTTTTTCAAAGAGGAAGTCAACCCGAATCCGAATGAGTTGGTTGCCAAAGGGATGACAAGCACAGAGTCGGCTCAGGTAGCCCGTCAGTCCTTAGCAGTGCTCGAAAGTCAACAGCAACTCACCATCGATACAGCCGAGCCGCGAATGCGTGAATTGGTAGCAGAGCAGGGCTTGTCCGCCGGTCAAGTCTTTGGGATCCTACGTGTAGCGGTTACCGGACAAAAGGTTAGCCCGCCATTGTTTGAAAGTATGCAAATCATTGGGCGAGACAAAGTGCTGCAGCGTATCCGCAAGGCAATTGAGATTTTGGAGAAGATGCAGTGATTTTACACAACCGAGGCAATCCATTTACCTTCAATGGATCTCCAACACCACTTTGCCGGAGGAAATAATATGGCCAATGAAAAGGAAGGATTTTTGGGAACATATTTTGACCGCGATGCGGTTATTCGCATGGCCAGGATCATTGAGATCCTGTCGTGGGTGGTAGCGGGCATTTATATCCTCGATATTCTAGTAGGCGGAGGGGTTTTCCTTTTGCAGTATTTACGCGGCTTTATGAACGGTATGGGTTTTACAGACATTCTTCAGAACATCTTATTCATACTCGAACGTCCATTGCACGGGATTCTATATTTCGCTGCCATGCAAGCCGTCTCGAAGGGACTACTGATCTTTCTCGATGTCGAAGATAATACGCGGCGTGCGGCACGGCGCTCATAAAGTGTCTTGAAATTCGGACTCACCGGAGATAAACTGGATAAACCCCGTAAGTACACCGGCGGAGAGAAACTTTGCATGCTTCGCGAAGATCACCTGCACCTTCGGTCTTCGAGGCAAGCCGGCGGAGATGTTGCGGAATTATTTTAGTCGAGGCAGGGTGAATATAATGAGTTAAATCCGGGTCTCCTGCAGTCATCTGTTCGTGCTGCCCTTGCCGCGAGTATCAGGCCGTGTTAGAATACCGCCCGCTGGTTGTACTAGTACTCGCTTTTGTACTTGGAGTATTGGGGGCTCGTCTAATGGCAGGACGACTGACTCTGGATCAGTTAATATTGGTTCAAATCCATTGCCCCCAGCCTAAAATACCGTTGATTTGACGGTATTTTTATTTAATTGTTAAGGTTCAAATCTTCCGGTTTCTGAAGGAGGTTAAATTTACCAGAAACCCATTCAATGCGAGGTTTTAAATTCAGGTTCGATTCTCCGCGGGGGAGAGGTTGTCCATGGCTTCCGGCTGCACAAATACCTTTTTTACAGGGAGTCGTGCCGGATTCGACTCTAATTCGACCCCTCCCGTCAGGCGAAGTTTCAAGTTGCCTTCGGCGCCCGTTGTCGCCGAAGTGGGCGATCCTCGCTTGAGGCTCGCTCGCCCGAAAGTTCCAAGTTCCAAGTGGTGGTCGGTGAGATCCATGTTTTTTCCAAAATAATTTTGAGTAGAAAATGTTCAATTTTTGGGACGCTTGGAAGAGCGCCAAGTGCAGGCTTCCGGGCAGGGAAAACACCTGCCTGGCGGAAGTGCTTCGCGATGAACGAATGATTCTTTTGAAGGCAAAACGAGGTTGCCCCGCTGCGTGGGATCTTCGACTTCGTCGAGAAAAGCACTCTCCGCAAAGAATAGCGGACCTGCGGTCGCAATGACATTCAATTTTGTGTGAAAAAAAAAGTTCATATTGAATCATGTTATAGGACTCCGTCATGGCATTGATTAGTAACTACTGGTGGTGATACTGGTAGTGATACCGCTTCGCGTCCACAGGATTCGCTACGCTTATGCTTCGCATCACTCTTTCGTCTCACGCCTGGCCCTGCAGCGCGGGATCTTCGCGGCAGGAAAAACACTTGCCATCTCCGCGCCGAGAAGAACGCTCGGCATCTACGACTTACAGCCGGAGACGAAAGAGACCGAGCAGAAAGAACACTTTTGCAGGGAGAGCACCTGCACCTTCGGCCTTCGGAAAAATGGATGTGTGCGGGGTGCACGCCCCCGCACACATCCATTTTTTCGGATACCTTAAAGGGGCTGTGAGTAGTTAGGTTGATTATACAGAACATATGTTCTGATGTCAAGCAAAAATGTAATCCCCGGAGTATCACATAGTGTCCGGATATAACGACTTAAATATTTGTGGTTATTCGCTCCCTAAACAAATGTAAAACAAGCAAAATTAATCTGTAATTCGACAGATAAATAGTATACTTTTGTCATTACTCGTTAAGCAAAAGATAAACTAAATCAACGTGTTTTTGTCTTATTTTGCCCTAGAATATATTCAAGCGTTTGGTCTTAAATCGCATGACACCCTAGACCTTTGATGATAACTTTCACCACTCGCCAGAGAGAGATCCTCAAGATCATTCTTGATGTCAACCGACCCATCGGTTCTGTTGAATTGGCGAAACGGCTTCACATTACACCAAGGCAGGTGAACTACAGCATGAAGGGTGTAAAAGTCTGGCTTAACCTACACAACCAGGACTTGAGTGTTTTACCCGGTGTTGGTTTTACAGTGAACCTGACTCCGGATCAAACACACACGCTATTTCAAAAAATTAAGATTCAATCCGAGGTCCAAATTGTTCTTTCCGTCAGTCAACGTCAGCAATTACTGGCGTTGTTTTTATTAACCCGGACAGAGCCATTCATTCTTGCCCAGTTGGAACAAATTTCACAGGTCTCACGGATGACGATCCTTAAGGATCTGGACGAGATCGACGAATGGCTGAAGACGCATAACATCAGGCTCATCCGCAAGCCTCATTTCGGCATCCAGGTAAGCGGGTCAGAACATGATTGCCAGCAGGCGCTCGCCGAATTGTTGTGGGGGGAGACACCGTTCAGCAGTGATCCAGTCACAGAGATTACCCATGCAGATGGATTGAAATTCAATTTACAGAGCGACGCACAGCTCTTGCCGCTTGTAGAATACATAAGCGATTTTTTCTCCAGCCTGCAAATGCGACGGACGATCGGACTCGTTGCCCAAGCGGAGGAACAGTTAGGCGGACGTTTTACTGATGACGCCGTCCTGCACCTTGCGCTTGTTTTTGCAATCATGGCAAACCTGGTTCAAGGTGGCAATCATCTCGAAATAGACGAAAAACTGCTGGCTTCCCTGCAATCTGCAAAGATGTGGTCCGTCGCTTCCTATGTTGCCAGCCGGTTGGGGCGTGAGTCGAACTCGATATGGAAGCCCGGCGATATAGCAGGAATTGCCATGGAAATGATGGCAGCCCCGCGCAACGAGATTTTCCCGGGAGAATTGGAACGCGACAGCGATTTCTCTGCTTTAAGCGAGCGTTTGATGGAACATATCAGCCAGGCATTCGGTATTTCAAAAATCAACCACGACCGTACATTGAAAAACGGCTTGCTAAATAACATCGTCCCGGCGTGTTTTCGTCAGCGCTTCCACCTTTGGTTCCCTGTGGCTTTGAACAACGCCAGCCTGCCCGATACATATGAAAAAGAACACATCGTAGCACAGGAAATCTCCCAAATTGTGTATGAATTCACCGGTGTGAATCTTCCGCATAGTGAAATCAACAATCTCGTTGTATTGCTGCGGGCGGCTTTCATACGCAACCGGCCTTATCGTTTCGATCACGTCATCGTCATTTGCCCAAGTGGGATGGCGACGGCTCAATTACTGGTGGCACGGCTGCACGTTCGTTTCCCCAACCTTAGCAAGCTTGAAGTTATTTCTCTCCGCGATCTGACCCCAACGCTTGTATCATCGGCCGATTTAATCCTTACCACAGTCCCCTTACCACGGCAATATTCGACCATCCAAAAGGTGATCCAGGTCCACCCATTGCTCATGCCGGAGGACATCGAAAACATCACTCAATTTTTAAGCTGATCGATCTCTTGATAGGTTACCCGGTAACGTTCCGACCGTTACCTGTAATACGGGCGACTTGCCCTGGTCACCCGGTTAACCATAAAAGCCTGAAGTCTCAGGCAATCCAAAATCCTGAAAGGAGAAAGGAAATATGAGAGAAAAATTGCAACAGTTTGGAGGTTTTATGGCAGGGATGGTCATTCCCAACATTGCAGCCATCCTTGCCTGGGGTCTGATCACGGCTCTCTTTATCCCGACCGGTTGGATCCCGAATGCAATGTTCGCCAAAATAGTTGGACCGACGATCACATATTTGCTCCCGCTGCTCATTGGCTATACGGGTGGCAAGATGGTTCACGGTGTGCGCGGTGGTGTGGTTGGTGCAGCCGCGACCATGGGTGTTATTGTCGGAGCGAGTATACCCATGTTCCTGGGCGCCATGATCATGGGTCCCCTTGGTGGCTGGCTTATAAAGAAAGTCGATGAAGTACTTGAAAGCAAGATCCCTGTTGGTTTCGAGATGCTCATCAACAACTTCTCGGCTGCCATCCTGGCCGTCATTCTCATTCTAATCGCTAATGTTGGGATTGGTCCATTAGTGGATGCCTTCAGCATTGGAGCCGGTTCAGTGGTAAGTTGGCTGATTAGTGTCCGCCTTCTACCGCTGGCAGCCATCCTTATCGAGCCTGCCAAAATTTTGTTCCTGAACAATGCCATCAACCATGGGGTTCTGGCTCCTTTAGGCATAGCCGCTTCCCAACAAAATGGGCGCGCAATCGAATTCCTGCTGGAGACCGATCCGGGTCCTGGTTTAGGTCTGCTAGTCGCCTTTTATGTGGCTGGAAAGGGTTTGCTCAAACAAACCGCTCCGGGTTCCATGGTTATCCATTTCCTAGGCGGCATTCATGAGATTTATTTCCCTTATGTACTTGCGCACCCCATTATGATCCTGTCCGTGATCGCTGGTGGCCTTTCGGCTGACTTCTGGTTTGTGGTCACTGGTGCCGGCCTCGTGGCTACCCCCTCACCCAGCTCAATCTTCGCTTATCTGGCTGTTATCCCGCCGGGACAACACTTCCCGGTTTTGACGGGTGTCTTGATAGGCGCCGTGGTTTCCTTCCTGGTTGGAGCTTTCATCCTGCGCGTCAACCCCGTCAAGGAAATTGAAGGTGAAGAAGAATCTACCGCTGCTGTTGGCACTATACCTGGTTTAGCTACGAACTAAATCGGGCGACCTGACTGGCAGGTGCGGTAGATCTTCTCCGCAGGCGATTATACCTGCTACCGCACCTGCTAAAATTAGAAAACCTGCAAGGAGAGTGGAAAAATGTCACAATCAATTTCCGGCGCACAAGTCAAGACCATCATTTTCGCGTGTGAAGCCGGTATGGGTTCGAGCCTGATGAGTGTAAACTCACTGAAGAAGAAATTGAAAGCTGCTCAAATTTCAGATATAGTCGTAGTACACAAACCCGCACGTGAAATCCCAGCCGACGCTCAGGTGATTGTCGTCCACAAAGGACTTGCCAAAACTGCACACATGAAAGCGCCTAATGCCGTCGTACTGGCTTTCAATCACTTCTTGAATGATCCGATCTTCGACAAACTCGTCAAAGCGCTAGTTGAAAAGACGGAAATTGTTTCCACTGAAACATAACCCGCATCCAATCCTTGTTTATACTATTGATCGCCAATGGTGTTGAACGATTTAACAAAATTACCAACCCTCGTTGTTCGTGCTGGAAGGCACACCGCTCATAAATTCCATTCAGGATGTTTTGGAATAAAATCTGTCTCAAGAGGGGAGCAGAACCAACAGGATGAAAAATGGCTATTCTTTCCAAAGACCGAATATCCCTTCAAGCAAGCGCCACGGACAAGGCGGGCGCCATCCGTATGGCCGGGGAACTGCTAGTGAAATCCGGTTGTGTTTTGCCTGAGTATGTCGATGGAATGCTGACACGTGAGGAGTCGATGTCCACCAGTTTGGGAAACGGCGTCGCCATCCCGCATGGAATTTACGAAAACCGTGAACACATTCTGCAGACCGGTATCTCCGTCATTCAATTGACAGAGGGTGTGGAATGGGACGAAGGGGAAAAAGTATACATGGTGATCGGCATTGCCGCCTCGTCGGATGAACATGTTGGGGTTCTATCAAACCTGGCGGATGTGATCGACAATGAAGACACTCTGGCGGAATTACTAAAAACGAGCGACCCGGATGTTATCGTGAAATATTTGGGTGAAAAACAGTCCTCCTAAATTTTGCATTCTTCGCATGGATTTGGGATGTCCATGCAGAATCGACAGAGTTTGCCATGAAACAATTAGAGATCGTCATCCAAAATAGGACAGGATTGCACGCACGACCGGCAAAAGTGCTGGTCAATCTGGCCAAACGATTCAAATCAGAAATACATCTCCAGCACGGAGAGAAGCGGGCGAATGCCAAGTCAATGGTTTCCGTGTTGACCCTGGGCGTGGTCTGTGGCAGCGGCATCACAGTTCAGGCTAATGGTGTAGATGAGGATAAAGCCATCGCCGAAATTGAAAATGCCATCCACCTGGGGCTGGGAGACAATGACCATACTGCCGAACCCAGACCTGTTTCAGCCAAGAATGAAGCACCCATGACAGTATCACCGGCAAATGAGCCCCTCGGACCTGATGTGATAAAGGGAGTCGGAGCTGCGCCTGGCATTGCCGTTGGCCCGATCTTCCATTTTCGGCAAGTCGAATTTGAACTTGAGGATCCAGAATGGGATTCTAATGACGCAGGGATCGATCTGGTCGGGGCGCTGAGTCGTGCGAAGGAACAACTTGCCGTACTCCATCAGCAGATGAACGATAAAAAACTGGGTGCGGAGGCCGCCATATTCGATGCGCACATGGAACTCTTAGATGACCCCGAACTGAGCGAAGCCGTCCAAGCGCGCGTAAAAAACGGACAAAGCCCGGCCAGAGCATGGAAATCCACAATTGATGAACGCGCCGCGGCCATTGCTGCGCTAAACGACCCGCTCCTTGCGGAACGCGCCGATGATCTCCGTGATGTGGGGAAGCGGGTACTACACCTGATGTTAGGATCCAACGATAAAGGCGTTTCGATGCCGACCACTCCAGTCGTCGTCGTTGCCCGTGAGTTATCACCTTCGGATACGGCATCATTCGATCCGGAGCGCGTACTCGGTTTCGGCATTGTAGAAGGCGGACCGACTTCGCACATCGCCATCCTTGCGCGGGCACTCGGCATCCCTGCCATCGTTGGTGTGGATGAGTCCATGCTGGCGCTAGAGGAAAAGACCCCCGTTATCTTGAACGGTAACGACGGCACACTAACCGTTAATCCAGCTTCGGATGTTTTAGAGCGCGCGAAAATGGCGCAGCGGCGCTGGCTTGAATATCGTCGTTTTGCGCAGGAACAGGCTTCGTTGCCCGCCATCACTCAGGATGGTCAGCGTGTGGACGTGACCGCCAACGCGGGTTCCATTGCGGACGCCGCCGAGGCCTTGAACATGGGCGCCGATGGGATCGGTCTCCTGCGCACAGAATTCCTATTCCTCGAACGTACGACGGCACCCAGTGAAGATGAACAGTTCAGTGTATATCGCGCCATTGCCGAAACGATGAAGACCCTGCCCGTCATTGTGCGAACGCTGGATATTGGCGGCGACAAACCTTTGCCATACATCCATCTCAAACCGGAATTGAATCCATTCCTCGGAGAACGCGGCATTCGTCTTTGCTTAAATCGACCCGAGTTATTCCGCGAACAGCTACGCGCCATTCTACGCGCGGCGCCTTCGGGGAATTTACGCATCATGTTCCCGATGGTCAGCGACATTGCCGAACTACGCCAGACACGTACCTTGATCGAAGAGCTGAGGGGAGAATTGGGCGCGCCTCCCGTAGAAATCGGCATCATGGTTGAAGTCCCTTCCGCCGCGTTAATGGCCGATGTGTTCGCGCCTGAAATTGATTTCTTCTCCATCGGCACCAATGATCTTACTCAATACACGCTAGCCATTGACCGTGGCAACTCCGCCCTGGCGTCCAAGCATGACGGGCTTCATCCCGCCGTCCTACGGCTGATCGCCCAAACTATCGATGCCGCTCACAAACACGGAAAGCGTGCCGACATCTGCGGCGAACTTGGCTCCGATGCAGCCGCCGTTCCGATCCTGCTCGGCCTCGGCATGGATGAATTAAGCGTCAGTATTCCCTCCGTACCGACAGTCAAGGCACAGGTCCGCACGCTCAATATCTCCGAACTGCAACCACTGGCTCGCGAAGCGCTACATTGTTCGACCGCGCAGGAAGTGCGCGAACTCGTTAAAAAATATCTCGGCTAACCACTACACAGGTGTGACGTTTCAAGGCGACGGAATGCCGGATTCGGCAAACGCCTTGAGCAACCTTTATCCACATCCTGCTCTGCGCGAGTCGCCCAGTCATCGAACAAATAACCTTCCTGAAAGGAATAACTCATGGGCGAAAAATATCAAGCCTATCGCAAGTTGAATTACACCCTGCCCGAAAAAAGTTGGGCATGGAATCTTTATGGTGCCGGTCTCGAAAACCTGGGGCGCGCCGGCCAGCCTGAACCCTTCTCCATTCCCGAACCCAATGACGACCAACTGCTTGTCCGCATCGACAGCATCAGTGTGTGTTTCTCCGATGTCAAAATTCTCAAACAAGGCGGCAGCCATCCCAAACTTTACAACCGCGACCTTGCCACTAACCCGACCCGTCTCGGCCATGAAATTTCCCTCACCATCGTCAAAGTTGGCAAGAACCTGCAAACGAATTACAAACCCAGCCAGCGCCTTGCCGTCCAGCCCGATATTTACCAGCAGGGCAAGAGCACGGCTTATGGCTACACCGTCCCAGGCGGCCTGATCCAATATCACCTTATCGGTGACGAGGTCCTCAAGACCGATACAGGCGCCTGCCTCCTGCCCCTCGAAGATGACATGGGCTACGCTGAATCTTCCCTGCTCGAACCGTGGGGTTGCGTGATGGCCGCCTACACCCAACGCCGCCGCCTCTCTCCCCAAAAAGGCGGGAAAATGTGGATCATCGGCAAGCCCGGAGATACGGCTTCATTTACATTTTCCAGTGGTTTGGATTCACCAGCCGAGTTCATTCTGACAGATGTGCCTGCTTCCGTTAAAAAATTAGTCTCCTCCACTCAGGCTATAATCATCGAGCGCAATGGCTTGACTCCCACCGAATATGAACCTCTCAGCAAAGAACTGACCAACGGCGCCGGTTTTGACGACATCGTCTTGTTGAACCAGACATCCTCCAAGACCGTCGGCCAGGCTGCGCGTTTCATTGCCCGCCGCGGCACGTTCAATCTCGTGGGCGCCGAACCTCTCGATGGCCTCACCCAGGTTGATCTCGGTCGCCTGCATTATGATTACATCGTTTTCATCGGAACGAAGGGCACGGATATCGCGGCTTCCTACGGTGAAGCCCAAAACCGGTGTGAGCTGCGCAAGGGCGGCTCGGCAGTCTTTATCGGCGCCGGCGGCCCGATGGGTCAAATGCACGTCCAGCGCGCACTCGAATTACCCGATGGACCCAGACTAGTGATCGCCACCGAAATCAGCGATGACCGTCTTAAAACCTTGGGCGAAATGTTCCAGCCACTGGCTCAAAAACATAACCGCATGCTTCTGTTCTTTAACCCTAAAACATCGAAGCAATCCTTCCATGATTTTGTCATGGAAGTCACCCAGAATCAAGGCGCGGATGACGTCGTCGTCAGCGTACCCGTTGCGGCTTTGATGGAAGAAGGCGACACTGTTATGAAACCAGACGGTATGCTGGTTCTCTTCGCGGGCGTACCTAACGGCACCATGGGTGCAGTCAATCTCAGCAACGTCTATCTGTCCAATGCACAATATACCGGCACATCAGGTCTCACGATAAAGGACCAGGCTTCCGTGATGGAGCGGAGGGTCGCGGGGACGTTATCTCCCGGCCGTTCGGTAGCAGCGATCGGCGGGATGGAAACGGCGGCTATGGCAATTGAATCGGTCATCGAGGGGAAGTATCCGGGGAAGGTCGTTATTTTTCCGCAAATCCACAACCTGCCTTTGATGGGACTCAAAGAACTCAAAGACCGCCTGCCCGAAGTCGCTGCCAAATTAGGCGAGGACCTGATGTGGACGAATGCGGCGGAGGAAATGCTCATCGAAAAAATGTGGGAAAAACCCAAATGATCTACACATTAACTCTCAACCCGGCGGTTGACCGTGAACTGACTGTACCTAAAGTCGAGTTTGATTCTGTTCTGCGAGCGAGTGAGTCGCGTGTAGATTTTGGCGGCAAAGGTTTTAACGTCTCGCGGCTGCTCAAGGGTATGGGAGCCTCCAGTACCGCCATCGGTTTCCTGGGCGGACGTGCCGGCGAGTTATTGCAGGATGGCTTGCAAAGCCTGGGTATTGGGACGGACTTCGTCTGGGTTTCCGGCGAAACACGCACAAATGTCAGTATCGTTACCCAGGAGCATGACCACTACATCAAAGCCAACGAGAAGGGGCCGCTGGTCGATTTGACCAAACAAAAGGAATTGCTCGATAAGATCGACTCATTGGCGCAACGCGGAGATTGGTGGGTGCTGGCAGGTAGTCTGCCTCCTGGCGTAGCCGATGACTTTTATGGTTTAATCGTGAGTGTGCTCAACAAACACGGGTCTCAGGCGGTCCTGGATACCACCAGTCAATCGCTACGATCCGGCTGTACTGAAAAACCGTATCTGGTAAAACCCAACGTTGAGGAAGCCCACGCCCTCACCGGCTTGCCAATGGAGACACCTGCTGAGATCGCGGCAGCCGCCACAGAAATCCACAAAATGGGGGCTCAGAATGTTGTCATTTCGATGGGCAAGGCAGGCGCACTCCTGAAAACTCCCGAAGAGGCATGGCTGACTCACACCCCGAAGATAAAAGAGAAAAACCCTATAGGTGCAGGTGATTCGATGGTTGGCGGGATGGTCTGGGCTCTTACCCAGGGAATCGCGTTGAAAGAATCCCTAGGGTGGGGCGTCGCAAGCGGAGCTGCCACTGCCAGCCTGAGTGGGACGGAAGTCGGAACACGTCCGCTCATTGAGGAGCTTTTCTCCCAAGTCCGTTTTGAACGCCTCGAAACCGCATGAAAGGGCAACTGCTTGAAACCGAGGAGAAATTGGAATTCCTAATTAACCCAAATGCTGCATACGTGCTCACAGTCGTGGCGGTCATGCTGTTCTTGTTGGCTGCCCTCGAGCAAAGATCCAAAATGCCGATGATCGCGATGGCACTTTGCCTTATAGTGGCCGGGTATGAATTGGTCTATCTCAGAGGAAACCCGTGGATGCTGCTGGTGGTGGCGCTCAGCCCGCTACCATTCCTGACCGCAATCCGCCAAACACGTCCAGCCATCCCTTTGTTAATCATCTCGATCCTAATGCTCACAATTG
>JBGQIO010000031.1:0-24797 GCA_041498515.1 Anaerolineae bacterium | reverse complement strand
TTCGCCACGCCTTGCTCGATAATTACCCGGCGGTCATAAAGGGCTGCTTCCTGCAGGCTTTCCTGAAGGTCGGAACGCGTATGGCATTTCGTCACTCCTACGGATGAGCCGAGGTTCGCTGGCTTGGTGAAGATCGGATAAGCGCTCACTTTTTCGGCTTTTTCAATAACCGCATTGATGTCCTTCTCGATCTCGGAGCGCAGCACGATGATTGAATTGACCGACGGGATGTTATGAGTATGCATCACGGCCTTGAAAACGCCTTTATCCATGCCAACCGAGGAGCCGACTACACCCGCACCGACGTAGGCGGCATCTGCCATTTCGAACAAACCCTGGATGGTGCCGTCCTCCCCGAATGTGCCGTGCAGGACCGGGAAGTATACGTCTACCTCGGTGAGCTTTACATAATTCGTATTCCGTAATACGTAAACTCCGCGCATGGACGGATCCGGCGAGATGATCACTGGTTCAAGTTCTCTGGTCTTTCCGTTCTCGAATTTACCGAGAACGTCCTCGCCCGTCAGCCATTGGCCGGCGAGTGTGATGCCGATCTGTGTCACCTCATATTTCACGGGATCCAAAACCGACAGGACGTTACGTGCGGACATCAGCGAGACCTCATGCTCGCCGGAGCGTCCGCCAAATATCACTGCAATGTGGAGTTTTTTCTTTGCCATTTCGTTTCAAGGTTTAAACGATTCAACGTTTAAACCTCCCATTCTCCGATCAATTCGATTTCCAGTTCAAGTTCAATGCCAGATTTTTCCTTTACTGTCTTCCGTGCCAACTCGATCAGCGCGCGGATATCATTTGCGTCTGTCTTGCCGTGGTTGATGAAAAAATTTCCATGCACCGGGCTGATCTCAGCTTTGCCGATTCGAGTGCCTTTCAATCCCGCGGCCTCGATCAATCTGCCCGCAAAATCACCCGGTGGGTTCTTGAACATCGAACCCATGGAAGCACCGGGCGGTTGGGTGGTCTTGCGTCGTTTGCTGAATTCCTCGATTTTAACAGGTACTTCTTCTTTTGTCGCGTTTTTTAAAGTTAATTCGGCCGAAAGAACTATTGCCTTTAATTCATGACGTTTCAAGATACTGGTACGATAACCATAAGACATTTTTTCAACCGGCCATTTCTCGCGCCCCGACTCGGTCAACAATTCTGCCCATACCAAATTGCCTGCCAGGTCTCCGCCAAACGCGCCGGCATTGCCGTAGACTGCGCCGCCGATAGTGCCGGGGACGGTTGCACCCCATTCGAGTCCGGATAATCCTTTGGATGCGCAGCGGTTGGCAAGATTACTTAAGACAACTCCGGATTCAGCCCAGACTTTTGGCTGTCCCTTGGTTTCAAAGCGGACTGCCTTCGCTCGGTTCAATATTGTGATCCCGCGTATACCCTTATCACTGATCAAAACGTTCGATCCGCCGCCGAGGATAAAATAATCTGCGTTTGACTTCCAGATCAATGACATGGTTTCACAGAGTTCATCGGCTGAATTGGCTGTAATGAGCACATCGGCCGGTCCACCAATGCGCGCAGACGTGTAAGGTGCAAGAGGGATGTTCTCTCTTACCCTGTCACTGAACTTGGCAGCGAATACATCCACGAGCCGGGCAGGTCGGGTCATTAGGTTCTCTGGTACCTGGTCCATTTAATGAAGGTGTTAAGTTTCCGACCGATCTACTGATCAGCCTTTAAATGTTGAATAATCTTTCTGACAGCTTGTTCTTTCTCAAGCTGTTCCTTGGTTTTGTCCTCAAAAATGGAATTTGCCACCGCATTTTGTGCCTCATTCCCATAGTGCACCAAAACCATTTTTAACGGAGGTAGTCCTAGCGTGTCTGATTGATAGATTTGTTTCGTTTTGTCAGTCATTTTGCACCTCGTTTTTATAAACCGGCCAGTACATTTGCACTGACCTGATCGGCGTCACCCGCGGAAAGGACGAGCAGAACATCTTGCCTGCGTAGATGTTTGAGCAAATATCTGGTCGTCTCTTCCAAGGAAGCGATAAAACGCGCCGCAGGATGCGGCATTGCCTTTACGACTTCTGCAGAGGAGAAATTCTGCTTGGTCTCTCGTGCAGGATAGATTTCGGTCACGATGACTTCATCGGCCTCCTCAAAAGCACGGCTGAAATCGTGGAATAGGGCCTTTGTGCGCGAATAAGTGTGCGGCTGCCAGACGACCACAAGACGTTGCTTGGGATAACGGGCTCTTGCAGCAGCCAGGGTAGCCTTGATCTCCGTGGGATGATGGGCATAATCGTCGATTACTGTGATGCCTTTCTTCTTCCCCTTAACTTCAAAGCGGCGGCCTGTGCCGGTATATTTGCCAAGCGCAACTCCGGCTGCCTGGACGGATAAACCAAGCAAGGCCGTAACAGCCAGAACGGCGAGTGAATTGAGGACATTATGCTTGCCGGGCACCTGTAAGCTGACTTGAACGGACTCCCCTTGACCGACGTTGATAACCGCTTCAAAATCGAATCCGCCTCGTTCATTCGCTTTGAGGTTGCGGGCTTGTACCCATTGCTGTGCTTTAATGGTCATCTCAGATTGTGAGGAATAAGCGATAACGTGGCGGCCCACGCGGCGCGCTTGGTTCAAAAGCGAGGCCGCGCCTTGATCATCGATACAGGCTATAAAGGTACCGTCGTTGGGCAGCAGCGAGATGAATGACTCGAAGGCCGTAACCATCTCTTCGAACGTTGGATAGCAATCGGGATGGTCATGTTCCAGGTTGGTGATGACTTCAATGCGCGGCTTCAACCCGAGGAACATGCGGTCATATTCATCTGCTTCGATCACGAACAGGTCTCCTTTTCCGGCTCGCGCATTGACTCCGTAATTGTTCATCACACCGCCGACGATGAAGGATGGGTCGCAGCCCAACTCCGATAATACGAAGGCGATCATGGCGGTCGTTGTGGTCTTGCCATGCGTCCCCGCAACCGCGATGCCGGTCTTATCTTCCATCCATTTGCCTAGGAAATCGGCGCGCTTATAAACGGGGATACCTGCTTGTCGTGCTGCTAGGACCTCCGGATTGTCATCGGGTACAGCCGATGACCGGACAACCCAGCCCGCGCCTTGGACGTAGCGAGGATGGTGGCCGAGGTAAACCGTCACACCTTCCGCCTGAAGATCGGCAGCGAACGGGCTGAGCGTACGGTCTGAGCCGGTAACCGTATATCCGCTGTCTTTCAGGAGGCGGGCGATGGCAGAAAGTCCGCTGCCGCCGATACCGATGAAATGGACATGTGTCATATCAGGGTTCAGTTTCCAATTTATATATAAACGACAATGACAAAAATAAAGCAAAGGATTACGGCGAAGTAGATGCCGGGCACGCCGAGTATATGAGGGGGCATATAGGCCATCATGGTATTGATGGTGGCTACTAGCTCCGCGGGCGGAGAGCTGATGATATTCGGATAGGGGTATTTAGCCTGGTCGATATAAAACAGAACCGTTCCGGCAATCAGATAACCATTGATTGCACCTAGGATGGCGCCAAAGAGTGCATCTTGTAATCGTTCGCGTGTCGCTTTGGAAGCCAGATGCGGGATTAGCGCAATAGTTTGATAACCAAAGTAGACCAGTGCAACCAGGATAAGAGTACGGATCCAGAATAACGAAGCACTGTCATCGGGGAGGTCACTGACGATCGGGATATATTGCTTCAGCAGCAGATTGAGGGCCAATGCCAGGATCACACTGAAGGCCACGAGTAGTTCTTTGGCCCAGCCTCGCAGCATCCCGATCACTGCAAAGAGGATCACGTACATCCATAACACATAGAGGATGCTCATCATTTGTGTTCTCCTCCCAGTTCAAGGAGCTGCTCGGCGATGGCCTGTGCAGCTTGCGGGTGTACAAGCGATCTCATGGCAGTTTGCATGGCCTGGCGCTTGGATGGATTTTTGAGCAAATCCGTCACAACCCTTAACAGTTCGCCCTTTAAGAGTTCATCATTTACGATGATCGCCGCGCCGCGTTGAGTGAGATAATCGGCGTTCACTTTTTGATATCGCCAGGCATGTGGATACGGCACTAGGATGGCCGGCAGACCGAGGAACGTGAACTCGCCCAATGCAGATGCGCCTGCCCGGGCTATGACCAGATCTGCGGCAGCCAGTGCCGCCCCCATCTCCTCATGTAAATAAGGAAAAGCTTTATAGCGTTTCCTTTGCGGCAATGTCAGGTTTGCCCTCGCAGCTTCGACAGCTTCCCAATCCAGCTGACCGGAAATGTGTACCACTTGTGTTATCTTCAGTAAGGCGGGGAGCTGTGAACCTACCGCCTGGTTGATCGACCGAGCGCCTTTGCTTCCACCGACCACGAGCAAAACCGGGAAGTTGTTATCCAACTGGAGCGCTGCACGACCGCTTTTCTTGGTCCAGGACTTTAGGTCTCTTCGTAGCGGGTAACCGGTCACGACGACCTTCCGGGCGAAGTATTTTTGCGAATCTTCCGCGCTCACCGCGATGCGGTCGGCGAAGCGCGCTAGAGTTTTCAACGCCAGTCCTGGTTCGATATCAGGGACATATAACAGGGTTGGAACGCGGAGACCTGCAAAAGCCATCGGCCCGGCTACATACCCTCCGGTAAAGAATAAGACATCCGGGCGAAAATCACGCAAGATCTTACGTGCGGCGAGAACACCGCGCGCGAGTTGAGTTAGGTTGCGTGGTAACGCGCGCAAGCCCACGCCGTGCAGACCTGCTGCCGGGATGGAGGTATAAGGGAGCCGCGCACGTTTCACGAGTTCAGCTTCCATGCCGCTTTCACCACCGACCCAAAGTATTTCGACATCTGGACGCTCAGCGTTCAAAGCCTGGAACACGGCGAGGGCGGGGTACACGCCGCCTCCGGTTCCACCCGCGCAAATTAACAGCCGCACTATATGATCTCCATTCTTCTTCGTTGGATATCTCACCTCTCTGCCGGGAAATATTCAATAAGATCCCAATTGCGGCGAGAGAGGAAACCAGGTTGGAACCTCCCGCACTGACGAATGGTAGGGCATTACCGGCGAATGGTAGCAGACCGACCATGACCGTCATATTGATACTGGCTTCGAGTCCGATCCACACGACCAAACCGGTGGCGAGCAGCGTGCCCAGCATATCCGGCGCACGGCGAGCGATGACCAATCCGCGCCAGATCACTGTCGCATACAAGCAGATCAGGAATAACGCGCCGAAAGCACCGAGCTCTTCCACGATCACGGCGAAGATACTATCTGTAGGCGGCACTGGCAGGCCGGTCAGTTTCGATTGTGCCCGCCCGATTCCTACTCCGAACCAGCCTCCATTGACGATGGCGCTGAACGATCGCTGCACGTGATAAGAAGCCTGCGTTGGGTCTTTCAACCCGGCAACGAACTCGACCACACGCTCGTGTCCGGTCGGGCTGATCTGTACCACCAGCCAACCGGCGGCAATGGCAATGACCAGCAGGACACAGATCTGTTTCAAATCGCCGCCGGCTAAAAAGAAGAGCAAGCCGCCAATGATTAAGATAGTGGCTGCCGCGCTTAAGTCGGGCTGTAGATAGATCAAACCGCCGATCACTCCGAGGATCACACCCAGCGGGAATAATCCGAGTGTAATATCATGCAGAAGTTCGCGCTTAGCATATAGCCAGACCGATAAGTATAAAATCGTGACGACTTTAGACAATTCGGAAGGTTGATAAGAACCTTGATACAAAGAACGCTTCGCTCCGAGAAGGATCTCGTTCATGAACAAGACCGCCCCGAGAAGTAGGATCGTCAATCCCATGGCAGGGATGATAAACTTGCGCCAATGATGATAATCGAAGAGCGATAACAAAAAAGCGGCGGTAAGGCCTACTCCAAGCCACATTACCTGGTGTTCGAACATGTACATCGGAGAGCCGTACTCGAGTAGAGAATAATCCCACGAAGACGAAAACATCATAACCAATCCGAAGATGACCAGCGCGATGACTGTTACCACTAAAGGCAAGTCCAGGTTGCGACCTGGCTTCTTGGCTGGCAGCGGTTCAACGGTTGGCCGTTCGGTTACGAAAGCTTGTGCACCCATGATCGAAATTTCTCTCCTCGCTCTTCAAAGTCATTGAATTCATCGAAGCTGGTTCCTCCGGGTGAAAACAAAACGACATCGCCAGATTCAGCGACTTCCGCCGCTTTTTGGATTGCTGTAAGCAGATTTTCAACCCGGTCCAATGTGTAAGGCCTTTTTTGGTGACCGTGCTTTGTTATGGCCTTAACGATCTTTTCTGCCGCCTCGCCAAAAATCACGACATGATCCACTCGTTCAGAGATCACCTCAGCCAGGTCATTCCACGGTAGATTTTTGTCGCGTCCGCCAAGAAGGAGTACGATGGGCTCGTCGAATGAATGAATGGCAGCCAGGACCCGTTCCGGCGCGGTGGCAATTGAGTCGTTGTACCATTGCACGCCGCGCAGTTCACGTACAAGTTCGAGCCGGTGGGGTACGCCGCGAAAATCTTCCGCCGCCGTTAGCATGACATCCAGCGGAAACCCGGCGGCATGACCAAGGGCGAAGGCGGCCAGCACATTCAATACGTTGTGATCGCCGCGCAGTTCAATCTGCTGGCGGCGCAAAAGGGGAATATCTACCTGATGGTCATAAAGATATAGAATATCGTCAGAACAATAAGTACCTTCAGAATCTTCTTCCATTTTACTAAAGCCAAATGAAACCAGCTTGCCCCTCACCTGGCTATGCAGGTTCCATGCGCCGGCATCATCCCGGCCAAGAACGGCGATATCCTTCTCACATTGGAATTCGAGGATGCGGGCCTTGGCAGCCGTATAGGCTTCCATTGTGCCGTGACGGTCTAGGTGGTTGGGCGTGATGTTCAAGATCGAGGCAATGTCTGGCGATACCGTCATTTGTTCTAACTGGAAGGATGAGATTTCAAGGATTGCAATGTCATCTGGTTGCATATTGTCAACGTAACTGATCAATGGATCGCCGAGGTTGCCCCCGATAAATGCCTTTTCTCCATAAGCTTTTTTTGCCATATTGCCAACCAGGGTTGTTGTGGTTGTCTTGCCTGCTGATCCCGTAATACCCACGGTCTTACAAGGAACAGCTTCCATGAATATTTGGGTGTCATTGGAGATTGGAAGCCCGCTTTTGACGGCTGCCACCACGATGGGGAGGCTGAGAGGCACACCGCCTGAAATGCACAATACGTCTGCATGGTCGAGTAATTCGAGAGGGTGACTTCCTGCAACCCATTGGATGGGCAGTTCTTTCAACGCCTCGCGCGCCGAAGCAAGTTCCGTTTCTGGTCGTTTATCGTTGAGGGTTACTCGTGCGCCATGCTGCGTTAACCAGCGCGCTAGAGCCACACCTTGTCGGGCGGCTCCTAAAATCAAAACGTGCTTGCCGTTCCAATCACTCATGGTTTACACCAGGGCCAGGCCGACACCAACCATGGCGGCCAATAGACCTATCAACCAAAACCTCTGAACCACCTGCGTCTCACTCCATCCGAGCAGTTCGAAATGTAAATGGATGGGTGCCATCTTGAAGAACCGTTTCCCTTTTGTATATCTGAAGTATCCGATTTGTATTACCACACTTAAGATCTCGCTTAGCGGGATGATTGCGATAATGGGCAGGACAACCCATTGACTGGTCATCAGAGCCACAACAGCCAGGGTGGAGCCTAATGCCAGAGAACCGGTATCACCCATGATCAATTCCGCCGGGTGTACGTTGAACCATAAGAATCCGAACATGGCGCCCACGAGAGTAAAGCAGTAACGCGCTAGATAGACCTGGTGTTGATTTAGCGCGATCATTCCATAGGCAGCAAAAGCGGTCGCGGCGATCAATCCCGCCAGACCGTCCAGGCCGTCGGTGAAATTAACGGCATTCGACATGCTGATGATGATGAAAGCGGCGATAAGCACATACCACGGACCTAGGTCGAAGAACCCTTTGATACCGGGGACGAACACATCCGGCACGCCCAGCAAGTATTTCAAAACCCAGGCTGTGCCTACCCCAAGAATGACCTGGAAAAGGAACTTGGTGCGGGCGGGCATACCTTCGCCCTTCCGCTTACCGCGAATGCCCTGCCAATCGTCAACAGCACCGAGGATTCCAAAAAAGACCATTACCATCATAGGCACAAGCACCGAACGTCCTACACCGCTTTGTGTGAAGCCGATCAATGCAACTGCGTTGAGAAGGATGGTGAGCAGGAGCACAGGTAAAATGAACATCACGCCGCCCATCGTGGGCGTACCCATCTTTACGGCATGGTGGCTCGGCTCTTCTACCCGGATGATTTTGCCGATTTTGTAATGACGAAGAATGCGAAGCAGAGGCCCGCCCCAGATGACTGTCATGATAAAAGATAACCCCGCCAGACTGAGGGCTAGGGCGACTTGTTTCATTCTTGGACCTCCAGCTCAGCCAGGATGCGATCCATCCGTAGACCATGCGAACCCTTTAGCAGCACAGCATCATTCTTCGCCAAATTTCCCTGAAGCCATTCAATGAGGGTGGCGTTATCCTCGAATTCAATAACCTGGGCAGGTTTCATGCCTGCACGACGGGCAGCTTTTGCATACATATGGGCTCGCGGCCCAAAAGTGACGAGTAAATCCGCGACTTGTGCCGCTCGCAGACCGACCATTTCGTGTCCCTGCTGCTCGTAGGGACCAAGCTCGAGCATATCCCCCAAAACTGCAATTTTGCGTTGGCCTTCGAGTTCGCTTAATAGATTAAGCGAGGCCAGCATTGATTCAGGCGAAGCGTTATATGTATCGTCCAGCAGAACGGCGCCGTTCTCGGAGCGAACCGCTACAAGGCGCAGCTGTGAGTTTCCCTGTCTAAGGCCGTGCAGGATTTCCTGCCAATTCAAACCCTCCACTAAGCCAACCGCGACAGCGCGCAAGGCCGTTTCAACGGAATGTCGCCCGATCATGGGGATGTGGATGTGCAGCGTCTCGCGCTGGTAATGCAATCGAAAGCGGATGCCATCTAATCCCAGTCCTTCCACATGATCGGCCCATAGATCGGCTTCAGCAGTAAGACCATAAAAAAAGATGCGTGCCTTGGTTTTTTCTTCCATTTTCCTGACGAGTGGATCGTCGAAATTCAATATGGCTATCCCTTCAGGGGCGGGAGGCAGTTTTTGGACCAATTCTGACTTGCCGAGCGCAATTGCTTCCTGTGAACCGGCGCGCTCGGCGTGGACCGTTCCAATGTTGGTTACCACACCCACTTGCGGCAGTGCAATATCGCACAGGAAGGCGATCTCACCGGGGACGTAAAATCCCATTTCAAGTACGGCTCGTTCGTGACCGGCGCCCAGTCGCAGGATCGTCAAAGGGAGGCCTATCTCATTGTTCAAGTTCCCCGGGCTTTTCAGTGTGCGATAGCGTTCCGACAGGACTTGTCCTACCACTTCTTTGGTCGTTGACTTGCCAACACTACCCGTGATACCGATCACGCGCACGTCAAGTTTTCGACGCCAAAATCGGGCGATTTGTTGAAGGGCCGTAAGGGTGTTATCCACGCGAAGGCAGAGCGGAGGAGTCAGCTCAGCCGTGGTTTTGGATGTCTGACCACCGCGCAAGTCTAGGGTCCGGAACGACGGGTTCACATCTCGCTGAGTTAAAGCAAAAGAAGCCCCGTGCTTGAATGCTTCGTCGACAAAATCATGTCCATCTGCATGTTCGCCGGGGATGGCAACGAAGAGCGATCCCGGGATGACTTGCCGCGAGTCGATCGCTGCCTCTGTGATAATGGCGGAGGCCTCCGGACGCTTATTCGTTAAAGCTTCGATTGCATCAGCAAGTGTTAACATTATGGTTTGGCGATTTCGCTTCGAATGGCGTCGGGCGGGAGGTTGAGCATAAGGATGGTTTGTTGTGCAACCTGTGAAAATACCGGTGCTGCCGTTTCAGAACCCCAGATCGAAGCAGATGGCCTTTCAAGCCAGACATAGATCATGAACTTTGGATCATCAACTGGGCCCCAGCCCAGGAAAGAGGCGTTTGTTACACCGAATTCGTAGCCGAAGTCGCTTGGGATTTGAGCCGTACCGGTTTTGCCCGCAATACGATAACCCGGAACTAACGCGCTGGACGATTCATTCTCGAGCGAGATGGCCAGCATTTGGCTAAGGGTATTTGCGGTATTCGGCGAAATTGGCGATCCGGCGTATTGAGCTGGTACATTATATTGCCGCCTGTCGCGCACCATCGCAAACAAGACGTGTGGGGTGACCATCCGGCCTGCGTTGGCAACCGAGGAGGCTGCCATCATCATTTGGATCGGCGTAACAGATATGCCCTGACCGAAGGAATTGGTTCCAAGGTCTACGGGATACCAATCTCCGTCCCCGGGTATTTTTAAGCGGCCTGCCGCCTCCCCGGCCAGGTCAATACCTGTAAGATGCCCAAATCCAAATCGATTCATGTAACTGTAATATGTCTGAGCACCCATTTTTTCCGAGACCCAGGCCAGACAAACATTTAATGAATGTTGAAGACAGCCGATCATATCCTGCTGACCCCAGGCTTGATTGTCCCAGTTATGAATAGTTGCACCACCTACGAGAATTGCGCCTGTATCCAAAAACGAAGTGGAAGGAACTACGGCGCCGCTATCAAGGGCAGCTGCCATCGTCAGGACTTTGATGGTCGAACCTGGCTCATAAGGAAGACTGACGGCGCGATCAAATTCGCTGGCGTTTTGATAGATTGAACCATAATTCCAGAACTGGTTAAGGTCTATCCGTGGGGTGGAGGCGAGGGCTAAAATCTCGCCATTGCGTGGATCCATAACCACGACGGTTCCGTGCTGCGCGCCGTATTTCGTAAGCGAGTCGTCAAGGATTTGTTCGACTGACGCTTGCAGGTCGCGATTGATTGTTAATATCAAGGTCGTGCCATTGGGGACCCGCGGAATGTCTAAAGCCTGATTGGGGTCGGTCGGCACCCATACTTGAACGGGATTGCCTGCCAGAACATCATTGTACTTCTCTTCGATCCCGAAATAACCACGGCCTTCCCGGTTGACAAAGCCGAGCAGGTTGGATGCCAAAGAGCCTTCAGGATAACTGCGCTGCGGATGAGGTGTGAATTCGAGTCCTGCCAGGTTGCTGATTTCACCGGGGGCTGTTTTTGCATCGGTGGCAATAATGAGCTGTTTGAGTTGATCGGCCTTGTCTGAGTCTACATAATTGGCAAGGATCGTATATTGTTGACCGGCTGGCGGATTGGTCATTTGGCTGTAAAGATCATCTGGATTCAACCCCAATTCCGCTCCTACTGCCAAGGCTATGGCTTGTTTGTCTTTTGCATAACTCAATTCCACGCCGACTTCATAGACGGTCTTATTTCCCGCCAACAAATGACCGTTACGGTCATAAATTTCGCCGCGGTCAGGGTAATATGTCTTTAACACATTGGCATATTCTTTGGCCTGTACCCGGAAGACGGCCGCCTCAGGACTGGTTTGGATTCTGACAATTTGCATGATAATTAATATCGCTATAAACCCTAATATCCCTGCTAAGAGCAGCGATCGCCAGGAATATTGTTCCCTCATTGCGTGACTCCGATGAAGCTGGCAGTCGGATAATTACGCAGACGCTGGTTTATCCAGTCAAATAGAGATTCGGTATATTCAGGTGGGATACTCGGTGCACTTGGTTTTAAAACCGACGCCCCCGAAAGTATTTCAGGTTTCGGCGCAGCATAACCCGGGACAACCAAATATTCCAACTGTATGGAATCAACTGGTTCATAACCTAAGGTTTTTGCGCGTCCCTCCATAGCACTATTTGAAGTCAATTCGGCGAGTTGGGTCTCCAGGTCAAAATTGGCTTGCTGGTTGGTGATGATCTCACTGGTCATGTCCTGTATAATCCGGCCTGATATGGCGGCCTGCGCGGTGACGTCGAGATATAATGCCGCTACCATGGCAAGTCCTAGTACCGCCAGCATAAAGGCGCCGATCCATTGGCGTTGAATTCGCCAGGGGGCTTGTTTATAAGCGTGAACATAATTAATAACGGTATGGTTGACGTTAGGAAGGTTCATGGTTAATCGATAGAAACCTATATCTTCTCTGCAACTCTTAATTTTGCACTGCGTGCTCGTGGGTTCTCTTTGATCTCTCCTTCATCTGGAGTGATCGGTTTCCTGTTGATCTCCTTCAATGTTGCTGTGCGCTCGACCTCATAAATCTTTTCGTAGGGTAGATTGATTTGATCTTTGCTCTCCCGCCGGATGAACTCTTTTACAATGCGGTCTTCCAGTGATTGAAAGGAGATCACTGCCAGCCTCCCGCTCGGGCGTAAAGCGGCGGCGGCTTTTGGGAGCACTTCTTCCACTGCTTTCAACTCATCGTTCACGACAATGCGTAAAGCCTGGAACATCCGCGTCGCCGGATGGACCCGGCTGTGTCTCGGATACACTCGTTTTGCGATCTCTGCCAATTGGGTCGTAGTCGTAATTGGCCTGGCCCGAACGATCAACATCGCTATCCTTTTGGCACGCGGTTCCTCGCCATATTTGAAGAGCAGGTGAGCGAGGTCGTCTTCGGGCAGGGAGTTGATCAATTCTGCGGCAGACTGCCCGGAATCCGGGTTGAAGCGCATATCCAATGGTGCTTCATATTGAAAGGAAAAGCCTCGTTCCGGTGTGTCCATTTGCATTGAAGAAACTCCGAGATCTAATAAGATGCCATCCGCTAGTTCCCAGCCTACATCCCGCATCGCCTCCGGTAGGGAAACATAGGAGGCCTGGATCAAAACGACGCGCGTGCTGTAAGGAGCCAAGTTCTCACGTGCAAGCGCTAACGCCTGAGGGTCCAGGTCAAGACCGAGCAGACGCCCGTCTGGTGCACAGGCCTCCAAAACTCCGCGGGCGTGCCCGCCCGCTCCGACTGTCCCGTCAAGGTAGCAGCCGAAATTTTTTGGCTGCAATGCGTGTATAATCTCTTTGTAAAGTACAGGTTTGTGTTGTTGGGCATTCATGGTAGCGGTGATGAATGGGTCTTCAAGCTTTTATTTCGTTGTCTTGCTTGAAAGATCCAAAGTTGAAAAACGCTGGTTATTTGCCTCAGTATCCTGGATGCGTTTCATTTGCTCGTCCCAGGCTGCCGGCGTCCAAACTTCGAAATAATCGCCCTGCCCGGCGACGATTGCCTCACCATCCAAGCCGGCAAACTGGCGAAGGTTTTGTGGAACGAGTACGCGCCCGACTTTATCCACTTCAACCGGATAGGCATTTGCAAAAATGAGTCGGCGCAGCAGGCGTGCATTCGGGTCGGCCAGGTTCATGGTGTTGACGTTGTCATAAACCTGTTTGAAGTATGGTTCAGTCAGCACCATAAGGCAGCGGTCAAACCCTTGGGTGACAAAGGCGCCGCCTTCCAACAATTCTCGAAAACGCGCCGGGATCATCAGGCGGCCTTTATCATCGAGTGTATGTTGGTACTGACCTAAGAACATATGTGCTAATCCTCTCTTAATGGCAGAACGCCGGGGTTCCGGCGTCCTTCCACTTCTTACCACTTTCTCCCACATTGTACATGATTAATAGTGGGATTACAAGAGATTTAAGCAACGTTTTTCAAAGATGGGACTTATTGACCACCCGCGATGGATAATTTATCCACGTTTACTTTGCTCGAATCATCGAACTGGCACGATTATGAACTGCTTGACTCAGGTGATGGCCTGAAGCTGGAGCGTTTTGGGCCTTACACTTTTATTCGCCCCGAAGTGCAGGCGATGTGGAGAAGGAATTCAACGGAAAAAGAATGGGCGAAGGCTCATGCGACCTTCCAACCTACCAATGAAGAGAGCGGGGGACATTGGGTCTTTAAGAAAGATGTTCCCGAACGGTGGCAGATGAAGTATGACCTCGCTCTCGACCCCAACTCCTCTTCCGAGAGAGCAGGGGAGCACCTTCGTTTTTGGGCAATGACGACACCCGGACGACATTTGGGAGTTTTTCCTGAAGTTGCGTCACATTGGGATTTTATAACGGCGGCAATTCAAAAATCGAATCTTCGCCCTGAGCGTAAGCAAAAAGGATCCATAAAAGTTCTCAACTTGTTTGGTTATACGGGGTTAGCCTCGTTGGCCGCAGCTGCAGCAGGCGCACAAGTTACTCACGTCGATGCATCGAAGAAGTCACTAAGTTGGGCGCGTGAGAATCAAGCGCTTTCAAAGCTTGAAGATAAACCTGTTCGCTGGATCCTGGATGACGCTGTAAAATTCGCTGAACGGGAGGGCCGGCGCGGGGCTTCATATGATGGAATTATTCTGGATCCCCCCAAGTTTGGCCGCGGACCGAAAGGGGAGGTTTGGGAAGTATATAAATCCCTCCCGCAGCTACTGGAAGCCTGCCGTGCCATATTGAGTGACAAACCTGTATTTGTGATCGTCACGGTGTACGCGATCAAAGCCTCGGCGATCCATGTCGGGCAGGTCTTACAGGAAATGGTCGGAAATATTAAGGGAAGTATGGACTATGGGGAATTGGTAACCCGCGAAAAGTCGGCAGCGCGCCTGCTCTCCCAGGCCGTTTATGCCAGATGGCAATCTGATTGAAAAGTCTCAGAGATTTAGTGTTCTGAAAACAAAACGTCAGATTCCTCAAACGCTCGGAATACTATTTTCAAACTTGGAAAGGGTTGGTAAAACCAAATACATGCTTTTGATAAGTTTGTTTTTGGTTTTATTCGCAAACGGTTAACGGATATGCTTATCCGTTGGCGGACTTATCACCTTGACTTTCAGCTCCGTCATCCCCGACCGTGGGGTGCAACGGATGTTCGGCGGCGTGAGCGCCAAGCAAAATTTCAAACGCCGTCATAAAACTGTCGCCATCATAGATAAAATGTTTCGCACTTTTACCTGCCCACTTTTTGACGCGCCAATGGTCGAGAACCGGAGAGTAAAACATGGTACGATTTTCCATGCCCAAATGAATTGCTTCACCCCATTGCATAAGAGCTTCTTTGATTATTTCCATATTGACTCCTTTCGAACCGCCGAGCTAGGTGCGAACTCGCCATTCGTTCGTTAGACGCAATGAGTAGGATACCGTTTGAATTGGATTTAGTTTAGAAACGGTGACAGGCCCAACCATTCGCTCGGAGAATATTTCTCTGAAGGTGCCGCCTTTCATCGCCTGTAGCGTATCGATGTCATCTAGCCCGCGGGGCCGCCGCCTCCGTCGCTGCCGGCTGCGGCCGGCAGCGACGATGTTCCGGTCGCTTTCTTTAATAGATCGTACCAGAACGACGATCCCTGTGATACGGCTACAGCAGTTATGCCGAGCCCCAGGATTTTCAGCAGAATAATGGTCAGCCAATCAGAAAAGTTTTTCGGTGCGGGGAGGCTCTGTGATTGCCACCAGCCTATTCTGAAGGAGAGCGGTCCTAATTGATTGAACAATGCGGTAATGTCTGGAATTTGGCCCGGCTGAGAGGAAAGAATGGTGGCTTGTTGGGCTGCGACGGCTCGAAGTCCTGCGTCCGACCATAGGTCTTTTGCCAGCTGAATGCTATCGGTTCCGAAAGCCAGTGTGATCAACAGGGAAAAGATGATTACAAAACTACGCGCCCTGGCCTTGAATGTCGAAGCTGCTTGATTGAGAGTCCCGGAAATGTAATCGTTGGTCCGGGTGCGTAAGTCATTGATGTTGATCACGCCTTGATTGATCCACTTGAGCAAAGCCTGCTTGCCCTCCGAGTCGGGAAGTTTGCTGATCAGACCGGTCAAATCCTCCGCGCTCATGCTCTGTTGGGCGGTCAGCCCGGTGATATCGAAAAAAGCGTTCACGAGCGTGTCAGCCGGTATTTTTTCAACCTTTTTTTCCTCCGTGCCGGCTCCTAGCACATTCCACCAATTCGCATATCGGATGGGCCGTAGCGCTTTGATCTGAGGCAGGTTGGTCAGGTCAACGGTTTTATCCCCGGCGATCCTCACCAGATATTTTTCAAGGGCAACGCCGCGCGTTTCCAACGATTCGGTAACGATCTGGGTGACGGTCGAGACAATCGCGCCCATGATGTAGTAGACGAGGATCAGGCCGATCGCGACTTCGAAAATCTGGGGGAAAGACATAATAATCTCCTTTTCCTGAATAGACCATGGACGGTTAACTTATCTTGATTGATTTTTACCCGGTAGTTTTAGAACAATCGGCCTGCATAGGATAAGAACCTCCCAATAGGATAATGAGAGAAAGCCGATTTGGAATATTTACTATATTTTACTGCTTCTTGAATTAAGAACTAAACTTCTTTCTGTCAGTTGCATTGTATGGAATATGGCATACGTAAAAAGTATCCGTGAAACTTCCCTCGGATAAAACCTGATCTATGAGATGTTTCACGGAATCTTCTTGGTTAATACCGGAAATTCTGAGAGCCTTTGTTTAATTCAAAAAACCCGATCCGAAGACCATTAGGGTCCTCGAACCGGGTTCCAACACTGGCTTGCTCAATTGTCTTAGTCCTGGGCGTTACGTTTGACCGTCTCCCGTTTGACCACCTGTCTCCTGGCCTGCGGCTTGGTAATTTCCTGCTTTACCATTTCACGTTTGCTACCGATCTGCGGCGATACGACCCGCAGGGCTTCGGCTTGTCGTTTGAGACCGGAACGGATAATGAGATCCATGAAGCCTTGATGGCCGATCGGATCATTCAACAAGGAGAAATCTGCCGAGCCGGGGTCGAAAGGTGGATAAAATATGCCGCAGTTCGGGTTGATCTCGAGCATATATATTTCGCCGTCTTTACCCAGGCGAAAATCGCAACGCGCGTAACCGTTGCCTTTAAATTCCTGGAAGATTTTAGTCGTATATTCGCGCAACCGTTTATCATATTCAGGTTTGTCTACGCGTACGACCCTCATCTTTTCATATTCAATCCATTTCATGGCATAGTGTTTGAAGGATTCATCCTCGGGAAAGATAAATTCAACCGGTTTGAATGTTAATGGGTGAGCCGGGTCATCCGGGTTTTCAGCCACAAGGCAGGTGAATTCACGCCCGTCGATGAATTCTTCGATGAGGGCCCGGCCGTCATCTTTCATTGTGATCGCTGCCTGTTTCTTCAGGTCCTCGACATTTGTAACCCGTGAGTCTTTCCGTATCCCAAAACTGGCAAAGCCATGCGGTGGCTTGACCAGCATCGGGAAGCGCAAGGTGCGGCTGGCGCGTTCGACATCAGCCATCGACTTTACGAAGGTGGAAGCGGGGGTCGGAACACCGACACGCGCAGCCACGCGTTTCATTTCCTGGCGGGTCGGATCGAAGAAGCTTGAATCACCGCCTGTGAAAGCTGCTCCTAATTTTTCTAGGGCCTTGACGAGTTTGATACCGGCAACGGGTTCATCGGGTGTGCCATCACATAGGTTGATGAAAACATCTACACCGTCGTCCATCAATGTTTTGATCTGCTCTTCCACATTCGTGTTCTGAACAACATGATGTCTCCACTTCCTTCCCTCGAGGTGAGGGGATGGATCGTATGGAGGATCGGGTGCTTCAGGAAGACTGCTTAAAACACAAAGGTACATTTCTTATTCTCTCTATTGATCTTGATTTAAGTAACTCATCTTTAGCATGATTGATTTGATTTCGATTGATGAGTTATATCCGATGATGATTGTATTGGTCATCCTTATTGGTATATTACCGCCATATATAGAATAATTCAAGGCTTTTTGGCTGTATTTAGGTATCAATTTTGAAATTTTAAGGTTCGATAAATTTATCGATCATGGATGGTTTTACCAAAAAAAACCGTCAAGGATCGATTCCTGACGGTTTTTTTTTGATAGCGAGTCTTTTTTTTATTGATTTATCTCGTTTTTTTATTCACTGCTTAGTTCATCATGCGAATGATTCGTGATAATGGAACTCGATATGATGTTCGAAACGGATTGGCAGGCTCGATCAAAGATTTATTCATCAGGATTTTGCGCGATCTGCTGAAATACTGTAGCGATAAATTTAACGAGTGAGGGTGAAGCGTTATGTTCCATGAGATTTGGATCACCGCCGTGGTCGCATTTACGCGGATCAACACGAACCGTGAGTTCTATATCCTCCACAGCCGTATTATCAGGTTTTTTGCACGGACTTTTTAATAATCAGCGAATTCTTTCGAAGGCTGTCACTTTGTGGATCGAGTAGTAGGTCGTTGCGTCCTTTCAAGAAGCAGTATTTTAATCAATGTGTCTACTTCCAAAATTGCGGCAAATATTCTTTGTAGCTTATCAGATAATCGTCCAGGACTTTTTTGGCCGTATGGAGGTCCGTTATCACGGGGTCTAGCAACAAACACTGCAAAGCTTTTTCCCTGTTTCCTTCAATGGCGGCGTCCACACCTAATTGAGCGACCGTGATTTCACGGCGGCAAAGTTCGGCGATCGGTTCCGGGAGCACGCCGACATGGACAGGTTGGACTCCGGCACCATCCACCAGGACGGGTGTCTCGACCGTTGCTCCGGCAGGCAGGTTCGAAATTTGTCCCCAGTTGGGTAGATTGGCAGCCAGGTGATAATGTGTACCCGCCCCTGCGATATTCTCGATTATTTCAAGCGCCCCTTCAGAATCCGTCTCCTGCAAGCCTTCGATCGTCATATTTCCGTTTGCCATTTCGTTTAAGCGATCCAACTCATAATCGCGGACGGCAGCCATCGTGTCCCAATCATAGAGTCGCAGGTTATATTTCTGCCAGGGCTCTGTTAGTGGATCAGAGACCCAGGGCAGGTATTCACACAAATGGGTGTCCCCGGGGACGGGGAACAAACCGAAGGCCGAATAAACATCCCTCGTGAGCGGTTCGAAGTGCGGGTCCAACTCGAAGAACCGTTTGCGAAAGATCGGATAGAGATCCTCGCCTGTTTTACGGTCGCGGATGGATAGGATCCATGTAAAGTGGTTCAAGCCCGCGGCGCGGATCTCTATCAATGGCACGATCTGCTTCTTGAGCATTTCATGCGCGGCGTATTGATCCACCGCGGCGTGCATCCCCGTCAACTCAGGCGGGACTTCGAGACCGTATTCTTTCGCGAGTGCCACGCCGACCATCATATAACCTGCATAGATCTGGTGGCACAACCCAACCGCATTGATGTGGCTGTGACGGTTGACCGCCTCACAGATGCGGACCATGGGATTGGTGAAGTTGATGAACCATGCCTGTGGACAGGCCTGTTCCATATCGCGCACGATTTCCATCACCGGGCCGATGTTGCGGGCCGCATGGGCGAACCCGGCGGGTCCGCCGTTCTCGGCGTAAGGTTGATGGACTCCATATCGGAGCGGTATCTCATAGTCAGTACGCCACAACCCCTCTCTCGGACCGACCTCGATCGCGGAGGCTACGAAATGAGCATGATCGAGCGCTTCACGGTGATGTAAATGTGAAGTGATGATCATCTGAGAATCCCACTCCCTGTTCAAACGGTCAGCCAGGCGTTTAACGATATCCAGGCTCGACTCGTTGCGATCTACCAGGGCGATCGTGGAGCCGCGCAATTTCTGTGAACGCATCAGGGCGGAGAGGGTGTTCTCGCCAAATTGAGCGCTGCCCGCACCAATGACTACGATCTTGGTTGGAAGGGTCATCCGATCATCCTTTGTGTAGATTGTAGTTTACTTCATCACGAAATAAAAAGCCCGGACGCTTTATACATCCGGGTTTCCAAGAAACCTTTTATCTGATTATTATTTGGTCTGGATATCCACGTCACCCGACATGCCCCAGAGTAGGCCAACCGGTGGCTGTTCCAGTTCGATCGTGACCTTGTAGACGATATCTCCTTTGTATTCGACACCCATCGGAGCGATCATGATCACTTTGCCGGTAAGGTCTTGAGCGAAGGCTTTGAGACGGATGGAGGCGGTTTGGCCAATGCGGACATTCGCGATCGCGCGTTCGCTCAGATCGGTCGTTTCAATTTGCAAATGAGACAGGTCACCGATCACAGCCACGACCTGCCCCGGTTGGACGAGTTCGCCCGGCACCACATTAATGGAAACGACCGTCCCATCGTAAGGCGCGCTGAGCGTACCCTGGGCCAGGGCGGCTATCGAGCTCTCCAACGCAGCCTGCTCTTGCTGAACTTTGGAATCTGCTTTTTGCCGCAGTTCGGGCGCACCATTAGTGGACACGAAATTACTGCCGATTAATGTCTTGCGGAAGTAATGTTGAAGCGCCGCATAATCCTGCGCGGACCGAAGATCCGCTTTGGCGCCGGTCACTGCATACTCCAGATCGGGCGTATCCAATACGAACAGCTTTTGTCCCGCTGATACTTTATCGCCTTCCTTGACATCCACCTCTTTAACCGGTGCTGAAATGACAAAAGACAGATCAGACTTCGTAACCGGAACGACTACAACAGACGCAGTGACCGTTCCCTGTGCAGGAGCGACCGTTGCTGCAGCAGTGGTGGCAGGGGCTGCCGGTGTGGACGGCGCGAGACTGCTGCATCCGCTAAAGATAAGGATCAAAGCTGTGCTCGCTGCCAGAATGGATGGATAGGAGCGTTTCATTCTATTTCTCACAACTAATTTCCGGTGTCGATCTGCACGTCGGTAGTCATACCCCACCGCAGGCCTTGGGGCTGCTTGTCCAATTGGATGGTGACCTTATAAACGACATCGCCGCCAACGGTCGTGGAGACGCGGGCAACGTCCACTACTTTTCCGCTCAAGGTCTGGTTCAAGGCCCGGACAGAAGCGTTGGCTGTTAGTCCGTCTTGCACATACGTCACATCGCGTTCACTCAGGTCCGTCGTTTCGATCTGGAACTGAGATAGGTCGCCCATCATGATCACAACCTGACCAGGAACGACCGTTTCAGCGGGTGAGATCTTGACGGAGGCTATGGTTCCGTTGAACGGCGCGGTCAGTGTCGCATGTGCTAAGGTTGCGTTTGCAGAATCGAGAGAAGCCTGCGCGCTCTCGACATCCGCCTGGGCGGAGTCTATATGTTCCTGGTCGGTGCCGATGCGCTTCAAATATTTGACCTGGGTCTGCGCGGCATTTAATCCGGCCTGCGCCTCTTTGACATTGGCCTCCAGGATCGTTGTATCGAGGGTGACGAGCGGTTGGCCTGCGGACACCGTCTGTCCTTCCTTGACCGGGACACTGGTTACGGTTCCGGTCATCGGAAAACTCAGCGATGCTTTTTGCACAGGGACGACTTCTCCGGAGGCGTTCACGGCGTTGGAAGCCGTTGCCGGTTTGCTGCTCAAGACGACGGTGGGGATCGCTGTGGGCGTTGAGATCTGGCCGCAAGCCGTCAGGGCGAGCGCCGATAAGATCGATATGAATGAGAGGGTTCTGATCATTTTGTTGCCCCTAAACTTTTGGCTGACTGCCGTTATTTTCAACGATCAATCCATCGCGCAGGGTGACAACACGTTTGGCGTATTTGATCACACGCGGGTCGTGTGTTGCAAAGACGAACGTGACGCCGGTCTCTTTGTTCAGCTTCTGCATGATCTCCATCACCTGCCGGCCGTTATCGGTATCCAAATTGGCGGTCGGTTCATCGGCCAACACCAGCGAGGGGTGCATCGATAACGCCCGCGCCACGGCCACGCGCTGCTGCTGCCCGCCGCTCAATTGATCGGGGCGGTGATGAGCGTGGTCGGTGAGACTTACGGCATCGAGCATTTCCTTTACGCGTGCGCGGCGCTCCCCAGATTTGGTGCCATTTAATAGTAAAGGCATCTCCACGTTCTCATAAGCCGTCAGGGTGGGGATCAGGGCGAAGAACTGGAAGATGAACCCGATCGCGCCTTTGCGCATGTCGGCTCGCTGGTCCCGGTTGAGCCCCGTGACGTCCTTGCCGTTTATGAACACCGTTCCGCTGGTCGGCTGGTCGAGCAAGCCGATCAGCTGCAAGAGAGTCGTTTTGCCCGAACCGGAGGGACCGACCAGGGCCGTGAATTCGCCGCTTTCGATCGAAAGGTTTACGCCGCGCAGCGCGTGGGTTTCCACTTCACCGATCTTGAAATCGCGCGTAGCGTTGATGACTTTTGAAACTTCCATTTTTTCTCCTTTGAACCACCGGCTTGCCCCGGACCTTTCCCATTAAAGTGAGAATCGCTCGCTGGGGAGCCGGTGTGTGGCTGTTTTATTATCCGTGCAAAGCTTCAACGGGTTCCATCTGCGCGGCCAGCAATGCCGGATACAGCGAAGCGATGAGAGTGATAACAAAGGTCAGGATCGTCATATTGATCGTATCCTGTAAAGTGAGATTCGCGTAGATGGTATCTCTCATGAGGATACCGGTGACACGCGCGCTGGCGATGGAGATGCCATATCGGGTGAAGTAGGCCACCACGATCGCGCCGAGGATCAACCCGCCGATCACGCCGCCGATGGCGATCAGCCCGCCCTCGGTGAGGAATTGGGCCATGATGTTGCGGCCTTTCATACCGATGGCGGTGAGAACGCCGATCTCACGCGTGCGCTCGAAGACCGCCATGATGAGCGTATTCGTGACCACGGTGGCGGTGATGCCCAAAATGATGAGGTAAATGACTGCGAGGAAGGCATTTGCGTAATCCTCCGTTTGTATGATCAACTCATTCGATTGGCGCCAGGTAAGGATCTTGTAATCAGGCGACTTTAGAGCGGCCGCAACGGCATTGGCCTGAGCGCGGTTCTGTAATAGCACAAAGATCGTGCTGGCATGGTCCTGCGCGCCGGTGATCGTCTGCGCTTTGGCGAGCGGCATGAAAACGGTGCCTTCGTCATATCCCGAGGTGTTGGTGGAGTAAATGCCGCGCACGGTGAAAAGCTGTTCGCTGACGTCGCCGTTGGAGGTATTGACCAATAGGCTGACCTGGTCCGCGGGCTTCAACCCGAACTTATCCGCCAGGGGTTTACCGATCAGGATCCCTTCGCGGTCATCGGCGGTGAGGAAATCCCCGGAGATCAATCCCTGCCGGAAAATTTGATTGGCCGGGGATGTGGGGTCGATGCCGATGACCTGTACTCCTCGAGAATTTTGACCCAGTGTCAATATGCCGGTGGCGAACAGCCGGGGAGTTGCTACTACGACTTGGGGGATCGTCTGCAGTTGAGCAATTACATCTTGTGGGTTCGCGATCAGGTCTTTCCAATCGAGGCTGACCTTGTTTTCATCGTAAGAGGCGGCGCGGATCTGCAGATGCCCGCTTTGTAGTTGAATGGAATTTTGCAGAGCGCCCTCCATTTCGCCGTTGAGGATGGCCGCTATTAATAGAAGGAGAGCTAAACCCATAGATACGGCGAGAGCGGAGAGCAGGGTACGCCGCCGGTTGCGTCCTAAGTTGCGCATAGCCATTTTGAGTAGTTGTATCATGATCTTCTCACTTCACATGAGGAATAGGTAAACATCCTACTAGGTCTTTACACATAGTGCAGGGCTTCGGCTGGTTCGCGGCTTGCAGCTTCCGTGGCGGGGTACCAGGCGGCCAGGGTGGCGATGATAATGATGGTGAGGGCCCGGCCGAAGAGATTATTCAACCCGAGCGTTGGATACACCTTTCCACTGATCAGGGCCATATATTCGGTAACACTGCTGAACTGGCTATAATCCAAGCCGACAAAACCGAAGCCGCCGTTGAAAACCAATCCCAGCACTACGCCGGCGACTACACCCACGGATCCGATCATCATGCCTTCGAGAATGAATAGCAAGGCGATCTGACGGGGTTTGAAGCCCATGGCACCTAGAAGGCCGATCTCACGCGTCCGTTCGTAAACGGCCATCAGCAGCAGGTTGAGGATACCGATACCGGCGATCACGGTAATAATGACGCTGAAAACATTCAACACCATGTTCTTTTGAGTTACCGCCGAAGTAAGTTCGGGAAAGTTCTGTTCCCACGATTCCACTTCAAAACCCGGCAGGGCAGGGGCCAGGGCGGTCACAACGGCTTTTTCCTGTCCAAGCTTTTTAAGGGTGACGTCCACTTCGGTGGATTGACCGGGCAAACCGTAGAGGCTCTGCGCCTCGCCTAATGAAATGTAGAGGGTATTCTTTTCATTGGTTGGCAGGCCGATATTATAGATGCCGACCACCGTCATCGTGCGCTGGCGGTTCTGTTTGTGTATATCGCTGCCGACCAAGGTGAAGCGGTCGCCAACTTTCAAAAGCATCACATCCGCCAGCCCTTTCCCGATCATGACCGAGTCTTGATCGTTCGCCGTCAGGTACCGTCCGTCCGCGATATGGCTTGCTATCAGGCTGACGGGTGCTTCGACTTCGGGTTCGATCCCGATAATAGTCATAGGGAAAGCGCCTTCGTGATTGGTTGCCAACCCGCCTGTGGTGATGCGGCGTGCCGCCGCGACCACCCTGGGATCGGACAGAGCCGTTTTTACCGCGGCTGAATCATTCGCCAGGGGCAGAAGCGGATTGGTATCGATCTTTTCGCGGTAGCCGGCGGCGTGGATCTGAATGTTGCCACCCAGTACGCGGATGGCATTGCCGTAAATGGCCTGATTGAATCCATCCATTAGGCCGTCATAGAACATCATGAAGGCCAGGCCGAGGCCCATCGCCGCGACGATGATCAGGGTTCGGCGACGGTGGCGCCAGATATTACGCCAGGCCAGGCGCAGGTAAAGTTGCATGTGTGTACTCCTTTGGATAATGTGTGTCGCTAATTCTTAAAGTTTTAACCGCGAATGAAACTTAAATTTTTGTCATTGCGAGAAGGACGAAGGCCGCCGTGGTCGAAGATCCTGTGCTCTTCAGGGCA
>JBGQIO010000030.1:0-25098 GCA_041498515.1 Anaerolineae bacterium | reverse complement strand
GTGTGCTTTCATGCAAATGATCTTCTCTGCAACGATTTTAATAATATAAGACGTAATCCCGGTTGGCCGGCTTTAGTTTTGTTGGGATTTGTTAAAGAGACAGTGATCGTATTCCTGTTATGTTTTCTCATAAGTAGAACGGTTATCTCTGTTCGAAGGCAAATAACGGTATCTAAGGTGAGCCTTCAAGACAAAATTAAAAACTATCTAATCGGGGAATTACCGGTAGTTTTTTGTGTTTTATATCCCTATGTACTCTACACGGTCTTTCGAGTTTATTTGATCAACATCCGAAGTTATATCCGAGGTTATAGTCCAAATTTAACGAATTTATTTAACCTTACTTTATACAAAATAACGGCACAATCATTTATTGAGCAATTTGGTGTGTTTCTCCCATTCTTTTTTTGTGGCTTGCTCTTATTATTGTGGAAAAGGGATTATATCGTTGCCTTTTTTACTTTATTCCTCTTCATCGGAGTTCCTCTTTTCTATGGCATAGACACAAACTCGCAAGCTTATCTCGGCTATAGCCGTTTCAACCTTTTTGTGCTGCCTCCTATCTTGGTCGGATCGGTTGCGGCCTTAAATCAGATCTCAAAATGGGGAAAGATGGCGAGCGTCTCGATTGCCTGTATTTCTATCTCTTTGAATCTAATCCTTTCGCCGGTTTATCTTGACGGAACAAAAGTGCCCTATTGGGGTAATTATCTGTTGGACACATCTGAACATTATTATCCCTATGATCAAGCGCTTTTATGGTTAAAAAACAACCATAGTTCAGAGCGTATCCTTTTTAGCGAGATGTTTTATAATTATTATCTCAGTTTCTATTTTGCAAAGCTCGATTGGCATCCAACCTACGATGTCCAGCTCTCTCCAGAGCATGCGGATGAAGCCTCTACTTTGTCGAACATATTATCTGACGCCAGGCTGGGTAGGTTTGGTCTGGTTTTGTACCAAGTCAAAGGAAATGACATTCCGCAGCCTGTTGAGTATGGTGAATTCTGCCTTGAGAAGATCTTTAAAAATCAGGCACATACCTTATTGCTATTCTCAAGAATCACGGCATGTATCGACACTTATAAATAGATCAACAAATCATCGTGACATGGTGATACGTCTTCTGGTTTGAAACTGGTAGCTCTCCAGCTCGTTTTGTTCGCCCTTTTATCCTTAATCATTCTATTTCTGAACAAGAAGACAGATTTACCCGTCTCGATTTGTTCATTGTTCATCATTGAGTTCCATCGGCTCTCTCCCATTTCATGATTGGAGCCCAGTTTATCTTTTTTGAAATAAATTCTATCTATTTTATGATTACCAGATAAGCCGAGGAAAAAGTATCGTTCCCGCCGTACTGTTCGATAATATTGCCTCCTATTGTGTTTAAATAATCGAAAATGTAGGTACTGTCGAGTACGTTATTGAGAGTGTAAAGCACGTTCGTAAATATGAACCAGATACGTTGATTTCTAGGAAGGGAATCAAGGATAAGGCGATATTTTTGGGGTTCTTTTCTATAATCACCTATTACGATGGTTTGGGAGTTACTCAAACCATAAAATGGAGCGTAATATCCATAGGTAAAGGCGGCTTGATCGTATACAACAATTTGGTCGTTTGTCTCCTTGTGTTGTTCAATATATAATAATGCAGGTTTTATATCTTCTTTGAAAGGAAATGAACGCGGTTCTTGAAGATAGTTATACGTGGAGGATACGGGGCCCAGTAATAGGTAGGCGGTCAATAACCAGCGTATTCCATGGCTTAGGAAAGACGGGGATTTAATTATGACTGCCAGTCCATCCATGCCCGCGCCAATTGCAAGGAATGTACTAGGCGCCAGGAAGAGAATAAGCCTTCCTTTGAATGGGTAATTGGCAATTCCTGATGCCAAAAGTGTAAATATTATCGATCCAAAGAAAATAAATGACCAAGGCCTATTTTGCCCCGAGAAGAAAAGGACAATACCGAACAGGTAGAGTCCAGCCTCGATAACGATCCATTGAGATAGATTTAAGTCTACAACAAAAAAATTTCCCAATCTCTGTAAAAACCAACCCGGGTTTTTCCAAGGCGGCATAGGCATCAAAGCGCCTAAATTATTCCAATAACTAATATTGTAGGAATTTTGCCCTACGAAACGATAGGAAAAGAAATAAAGGATCAGAAAGACGCCGATCCACAAAGCTCCGATAAGGAATATCTTCTTGAACTCTCTTATATCTCCCCAAGTTTGATATATAAGTGCGAGACCTATGGAACTCAACATAAATATGGCAGGATGAGAGCAAAATATTCCAATTAAACCGACCCCGGCAAGCCAAATGAGATTCGTTGTCGAGTTTTTTTTGAAATAACGGGCCGCCATCAAATAAATAATTAGAGCGATAACTACATCGGTTGAATACTGTTTGAGATCAGATGAATAGAAACTCAGCATCCAATTTAGAGAAAATGCACCGACTGCGAATGCTGCCCCTAAGCTTGTTAATAACTCCTTCGCAAGAAGGAACATCAGGATTACTGAAAAACAACCTGCGAGGAGAGGTATTAGACGGTAAATAATATCTTGAAACCCCAAAAGTTGAACGATCAACTTCTCGACCGCTAAAAAGCCAAGAGGGGCGGTTATACTCCCTCCTAAAGGTTTTGTGAGCAGTTCGTATAAAGAATGATTTTGGATCGCTGAAGCCATGGCAGCTTCATCTCCCCTGAATGAACGTCCGAGAAGAGCTTTCTCAATTCGGAGGAGAATGCCAGCTAGTGCAAAGGCAAAAGTCAGAATCCAAAGAAATTTCGATTCGCTCGTCGGAGCGATATTCGCTTTCTTTTGGATAATTTTCCAAATTCCTTCGGTTTGACCCGTTGCTGTGAGGAAATAATGTGATGCAGCCATAAAGTCCCGTAAATTATAGATGGTTTGATTTTTCGAAGGATTCATGTCCCTCTTTAGCTGAAAAATTAACTCACCCAATCATATTTATCGCTATGTCGGCTTCATTTTTCATTATATTATTGATGAATTGGTTTTCATTAGTTCGTTCAACGCCGACAAAAGGAGCGTTATATTCTCTTTGCGGCTTGAGTAACCCATTAATCCAATACGCCAGACTTGATCTTTAAGCGCTCCAAAACCTGCTCCGATCTCAAGGTTGTATTCATTCAGTAATAGCGCGCGGATTTTATGCGGATCGATGCCCTGTGGAACCCGGGCGGTCGTTAAAGAGGGCAATCGGTATTCAATCGGAATGAAAGGTCGAATATCAATTTCTTCCAATCCTCTCCACAGAATCTCCGCGTTTGTGCGATAACGATCGAAAGTTTTGTCGAGTCCATCCTCTGCTATGATACGTAGACCTTCACGCAAACCGAAATGAAGGCTTGCTGAAGCGGTATGATGGTACCCATGCAGACCACCCCAGTAATTTGAATACAATTTCAAATCGAGATAGAACGACGTAACGGACTTCGTCCGGTTTTCGATTACCTCCAATGCGCGTGGACCGACCGTAATGGGAGCCAGGCCTGCTGGAGCGCTCAGGTTTTTCTGGCTGGCCGAATATGCAATATCAACATCCCAGTCGTCTATTTTTACCGGGATACCACCCAGTGAGGTTACTGTGTCAAGCACAATAAGCGCGCCATATTTATGAGCTGCAGCGGCAATCTCTTTTATATATAATTGCTCCGCGCCGGTCGAAGTCTCGGCATGGACAATGGTTAGGATCTTATATTTCTTTTTCTTAAGAGCGGTATCGATCTCTTCGACATTGAAAATTTCACCGAGGGGACGCTCGATACGATCCACAGTTGCGCCGAGGCGCTCCGCGATTTCGGCTAACCGGGCGCCAAAATAGCCGTGTATACAAGCTAGCGCCGAATCCCCCGGCTCGATCAAATTGGTAAGCGCAGCTTCCATGCCTGCTGTTCCCGTGCCAGACAAAACAAACGTCCAGGCATTTTTGGTCTGGAAAACGAAGCGAAGCAAGTCCTGTTCTTCCTGGAAAATTTTGAAGAGCTCTGGGTCGAGATGACCAATTGTCGGCGCGCTCAAAGCTCTTATTACCCTCGGGTGAGGCATACCGGGACCGGGACCTAGAAGGATACGAGTGGGCGTATCTAAATCATGGAGCATTGGGGCATTCATCAGATTCTCCTGTAAGGTTGTGTCTAACAGACCTGGTAAGTTTACAACATTTTTCAAATCAGGTATTATTTTAAACTTGAGGCTCTATCGTAAATTGGTGAAAACTCCTTTTTTAGGTGTATAAAGCCTCCTTGCCCACCCTCAAAAAAGCATGCCCTCCGGGATTTTGCTCATCACCACTAGGAACTTGAGCACAAAAGTATTGCCATGTGATGTATTCTCTGCTATGCTAAAAAAGAAAAGTAAATGGAGATCACGTTAAATGAAAAACCTTATGTATCTTATTTTCCTGGGTTTGATCTTGTCGTTAATTCTGACGGCCTGTGGTGGACCTGCAGCTCCTTCCAGGAATCTTAATGTTACGATGACGGATTTTACCTTCTCGCCGAACACGTTCACTGTACCGGCGGGTGAACAGATTTCTATTAATGCTACTAATAATGGAGCCGTTGCTCATAGTTTTATCATAATGAAATCCGGCTATCATGTAAACACCCATTTTACGGATGCGGATAAACCGAATATTTTCTGGGAAGTGGAACAAATCACACCGGGTCAGTCGGTTACTGAAAAATTCACCGCACCGAGCGATCCCGGTGAATATCAAATTATCTGCGGCGTAGCCGGTCATTATGAAGCAGGTATGGTAGCAAAGTTGATTGTAGTGAAGCAACCTTAGATAATTTTGGGTATATTGATATCAGGGTAAAAATAGGAGAGTTTGGGCTTATTATTAATTTGAGATGCGGATCAAGTCTTGATCACTAGCCGTTCAAACCCTCTGATAAAACAGGTACAGGCTCTTCGCCAGCGTAAAACGCGCGCGGAAACCGGGTTGTTTCTTGTCGAGGGGATTCATCCTGTCGGAGAAGCGCTGGAAGCGGGGTGGAAGATCGAATCAGTTCTATACTCTCCAGAGACTCTAACAAGTAATTTCGCACACGATTTGATCTCCCGAGTCTCTGCCAATCTCCAGCCGATATCCGTGCACATTATGGAATCAATATCTGACAAAGATAACCCTCAAGGAATTTTAGCCGTCGTTCACCAACAAAAAACCAACCTTGTGGATCTTGAAGACATACGCAGGGGGGCGGCAATCATATCTCCTCAAGACCCCGGCAATGTCGGAACGATATTGCGCACCCTGGACGCAGTCCAGGCAGACGTGCTCTTTCTGCTCGACGGCGGAGTAGATCCTTATCATCCCACCTCGGTCCGAGCCAGTATGGGGACCTTGTTCTGGACGCCGATCATCCAAACATCCTACAGGGAATTTAAGGATTGGTCGAGGAAGTATGGACTCCAAATAATAGGCACTTCCGCACGCGCTGAAATGGATTACCGCAAACTTGAGGCAGATCACTCGTGGATCCTTCTGCTTGGCAATGAGCAAAAGGGATTATCACAGGAGCATATTAATGCTTGTGATTTAATCGTCTCCTTACCGATGCATGGGCGTGCTAGCTCATTGAATCTTGCGGTTGCGGCAGGTATATTATTGTATCGATATATGGAGAAATTCTAAGGAATTACCGCAAAAACAGAGACATCTAGACTTTAGGCACCCATCCTGGAGTTTACTGGTAGATCCTTGCTTTATTTGGGTGTTTAATTTGAAAATGTCCGGGAAATCCCTAAGGATGTCACTTTCGTTGAGGTAATACAAAAGGCCTTCCCGCTCCGGGAAGGCCTTTTGTATTAACGTACGCCATTAATATATCGAGTTTAGAATTCGTCCTCTTCTTCGTCCCAGGTTTCTTCCTCTTCATCTTCGGTATCTTCGTCATCCCATTCATCGGCCTCTTCCTCTTCGTCCCATTCTTCCTTGGCGGCTTCTTCGTTGGGTGTGTATGTTGCGCAGCCGGTATCGGGATCGATTTCCACCGCGGCAGCAGAACAATAGCCCTCGTCGAGGAAGACACAATCTATGTAATGACAGCGAATGCGGGCCATAAAACTCCTCCTAATTATATGGCTGGCGGACCAGCCGGATCACTGAAAGTATAAAGAGTATGGTCATTGTGATTTGCGAAGTAACACAGAATGGACAAAGCGCATGGATCAATACCAATTCTACATAGACCAGGTAAAGTGTAAATAGAAATCCGACTAACGCCAGACCGAATACTATCATCGGTGCATTTTGCTTAAAAAACTCGCCGCGGTACTCGGCCAATAAGACGGCCAGTATCGTCAGATAACCGCCGACGCCGATAGCCGCTACTGGAATCCCGGATACTTCTGCATAGATACTGGAATTAACAACTGAACATCCTCCATTGCCAAGGCACATACTCGCATTATCGGTGAGCTTGAAGATGGTCATATAAATCGAAACGAGCATCCCAAGGGTGGTTAACGCGATTGATATACGGTAAAGCCACTTGTCCATGGTTCCTCAAAGCAGCCAGGCGTCTACTTTGGCGCCGATGGCAAGCGATTTTACACCAGCGGGGATTATAAGTAAAGCATTTGCCTGAACGAGCGATAGCAAATTACCCGAACCCTGATGCCCGGTTAATTTTGCGGATAAGACACCGTCCTTTTCATCAATAATCGCCCGCAGATAGCTTTCTCGACCGTCTGACTCAATAACTTCTGAGAGCCTCACTTGGATTTTGGGGCGACTGGGCAATTTCGATTCATCCGTAATTAATTGTCCGGCTAATTTCCCTAATGCCGGACGAACGAATACTTCAAATCCGACAAATGCAGAGACCGGGTTGCCTGGTAGGCCTATAAAGGGCAGGTCGCGATATTCTCCAACTGCCAGTGGTTTTCCTGGGCGCATGTTCACGCGCCAAAAATCCAGGCTGCCGTTAGACTCGATTACTGCTTTGATAAAGTCGAAGGCTCCAACGCTTACACCTGCAGAAGAAAGGATTAAATCTGCATTCACACCAATGGCCTGATCGAAAAGGAATTGGATCGCATCCCTTCGATCAGGTGCGACACCTAAGGAGGTGACTTCGCAGCCCGTATCCAAAATTAGAGCGGCTAATGTATATGAGTTTGTATCGCGAATTTTGCCCCATTCGAGGGGTCGATCAACCGGGAGCAATTCATCGCCGCTTGAAAGAAGGGCAACGAGGGGTTTGCGAAATACATTTACGTGCGCTACACCGAGCATGGCTAGCAAGCCTATATCCTGCGCGCGCAAACGTTGACCGGTAAACAACACCTTTCGACCACTTTTAATATCCATACCGCGTGTCCTGACGTTTTCGCCTAGTTTGGTGGTTTTGAAGACTTTTACATATTCGGGGGAGGCCCTGCCCGGTTCGCGGTCATTGAAATCAGTGTCCTCGACCATGATCACTGAGTCTGCTCCTTTCGGCATAGGGGCACCTGTCATAATTCGCGCGGCTTGTCCCTGCAAGATAAAAATGTCTGCTGCAGAACCTGCCGGTATGTCGGCGATAACGCGTAACCCCCGGGCAGTGCTCGGGGATGAGCCGGTGAGATCAGCTGCGATCACAGCGAAACCATCAACTGAAGAGTTATCGAAGAAGGGGAGGTCTGAAGAAATAATATCTGAGGCCAGTACGCGTCCCGCGCATTGAGAAAGAGACAGGGTTTCACTCTCTACCGGTTTGAAGTGTTTAAGGATGCGCTCTTGCGCCGCTTTTACACTGAGCAGTGACATCGCCAAAGCGGGCGCATTATACCACTGTTGTGCATGAGGTCAGGATATTACTTGGCGTTTGGAATTGGAGCAAGAAAAACTTGCGGTCCCGGAGTTTATCTTATTCGAGTTCCGGTTAGTTCGTGGCTTTCACTTAATAATTTGATGCGGCTTGTTCACGGGTGCAAAATTGCATTCTGATTTAGATTCATTTCCACACGGAAAGTGATCTTTATCCACTAATGCGATGCGCTTCCATCACATTGGGAACATTTTCAAGTTTTGTAAGGATTTTACTCAGTTGGGAAATATCCTGTACCTCGACGATCAACCGGAATTCCGCCAAACTTTTATTTACATTCACCTTAACATCTGCAATGTTGATTCCTTCATTATCGAGTAAATTGGACACGTCGCCCATCAACCCTTGCCGGTCGTATGCTCGGATGCGTATCGGAACCGGGTAGGTACGGACCTCTGTTCCCCAATCTACGCGGACCAGGCGTTCTCGATCTTGCTGTCCTAATCGTAAAATATTGGGACAATCCTGCCTGTGGATCGTTGCCCCCCGACCACGAGTGATGTAACCGATGATTTGATCCCCAGGGGTGGGGTTGCAGCACCTGCCCATTGTTGTGAGCAGACCCTTCAAGCCCACCACGTTGACTGCATTAATTGCAGTGGGTTCTGCCGTTGGTGCACCGGCGGTGAGTATATTGGCATTCTCCCCTGTTTCGGCGATTTCCCTGATAACTTTGCTTACTGATAAATCGCCCGTACCAAGATCAACGAACATCTCGTCCGGTGTCTTAATCCCGAGATCGCGCGCCATCTTTTCAAAGTTGACATCGATAATGCCGAGCCGTTGTAATTCTCGTTCTAGTAATAAACGACCTTGTGAAAGGTTCTGTTGATAATCTTCCTTCTTGAACCACTGTTTGATCTTGGATTTTGCTCGTTGTGTTTTGACAAGGCCCAAATTCGAATTCAACCAATCGCGGCTCGGTCCGCCCCGCTTCGCGGTCAGGATTACCACCTGGTCGCCGGTTTTCAATTCGTGGTTAAGCGGGACGAGCTTCCCGTTTACACGGGCACCTCGACAGCGGTGGCCGATATCGGTGTGAACATGATAGGCGAAGTCTAATGGGGTGGAGCCGGCAGGCATGTCGATAATATCGCCTCGGGGTGTGAAAATGTAGACGCGATCTTGGAACACATCTGAACGCATGGACTCGACAAATTCCGTTGCGTCATTCACATCCGAGTGCCACTCCATCATATTGCGGAGCCAGTTGATCCGTTGCTCATAGGATTTATCACGCTTGGCGCCTTCCTTATACCGCCAGTGGGAAGCAATCCCATATTCCGCATTTTGATGCATCTCCGATGTTCGAATTTGAACCTCTAGAGGTTTCCCGTCATCCCAGATCACTGCTGTATGGAGGGATTGATAGAAATTATCCTTCGGCGCGGCAATATAGTCATCGAATTCACCGGGGATCGGGCGCCAATGTGTATGGATCAGGCCCAAGGTGGTGTAACATGCAGATACATCCGGGACAATCAACCGTACGGCACGCACATCCCGGACTAACTCAAAGGCTTTACCTTTTTCCTGCATCTTCTTGTAGATCGAATAAATATGTTTGGGTCTGCCAGTGATTTCCACCTTGATAGTGTGTACTTCGAATAGCTTTTTCAGGCTTTCAACGATGGCTTGGATCTGTGTTTCACGGTCTGGACGGCGTTCCGCCAACTGTTCAGCAATTTCTTTATATTTTGTGGGGTTAACGTAGCGGAACGCAAGATCTTCAAGCTCCCATTTGATTTGCCATATACCCAGGCGGTTTGCCAGAGGAGCAAAAATATCAAGCGTTTGTTGGGCAATTCGTTTCCGCTTAGTTTCTGGCATGTGACCGAGAGTACGCATGTTATGCAATCGGTCAGCCAGTTTGATCAGGACAACCCTTACATCATCACCCATGGCTAGAAACGTTTTGCGGAGAGTCTCGGAAGCCAGGTCTGGGCGGCGGCCTAAGGTGTTTGATTTATTATCGGACTTTACCTGGTCTGTTATTGGAGGACTCGGATGTGTGCTAACCCGAGTGACCGGTTTTTCAGCGTGTTGATCATCGCGCGATACGCGGGGGAGATTAGTTAGTTTGGTTACCCCGTCTACAAGGGAGGCAATCGTATCACCAAAATCGCGCTGAATTTCCTCCAACGTCAGTTTTGTGTCTTCAACCGTATCGTGTAATAAACCTGCAGCTAACACCTCAGGAGGAACGCGCAGCTCAGCAAGAATTTGTCCTACCGCCAGGCAATGGTTTATATATGGTTCGCCTGAGTTGCGTTTTTGTCCGCTATGCGCCTCTTCAGCCACGCGAAAGGCGCGCTGAATTAACTCTTTATCTGCAAGCGTATAAGTATCTGGGAGTTGTTCCAGCAGTTTTTCGAGGGGTATGGCGGCTAGAGCCGATTTCACACCACTTATTTTACTGCGTCTCTAGCTTTTCGGTTTCAAGACCTGGAGGGAATAGTCGTATTATCGCATCACGGCTCAGGATGATAACCAGGATCAATACACCGAAAGCGAGCAGACTGATAGGTACAGGCTCGACGCCAAATAAAGTCGGCTGGTATGAGAAGAATGAAATTACACTCATAATTATTGGAACAAAGAATAATCGAGGGAAGTAAAAAGCAAATATGATTGATATAACATCGGCTGGATAAAAATTTCGTTCATGCATTTTAGGGAGGACAAAGGGCATAAGCATTACAATGATCAATGCTAATTCTATTAATATTGAAGGTGTTAACTCGTACCGGCTTTTGTAAACAAAGATGGAAAAAAAGATGCCGGTAGCAGCGGCTGATATAAGCCCTGCAGGGTATAAATATATATAATAGGCTCCACTATCGGGTATCCACGAGAAAATGGATGGGGCATGCATTGACAGGAGGTCATATTGTCCGGCTTGGGCGGGATATATTAGCAGAAGATCAATGAGTGAGCGACCGGCGATCCAAGCAGGCACAAGTGCGAGAAGCATAACCAGCGGGATTAAAAGGAAATATTTCAAGGACATTTCCTTTTTTAATAATAGGGCAAACAATAATGGTGAAAGGAAAATCGCCTGTGCTTTAAAGGATAAAGAAAGGCCAAACGCGAGCATTGCCAGGACGTATTTTTTAGTAATCAAGAAATAGATGACACCTAGCAACGCGCTCGTATATAATGCATCGGCCTGTCCCCAAAAAGCACTATTGAGAACAATGGTGGGAGCAAAGAGAACGCCAAATACGGCGAACAGCGGGAACGGAGAATCTGTATACTTCAACCGAACTATTCTATATGCAAACCAGGCTGTAATAAAATCAGCGATTAGGGATGGGAGCTTGGTAGCTATAACGCCTGGAATATCGGGGAAGAATCGTGCTATCAGGTAGAGTAGGTATAAATAAGGCGGGTTGTAATTTGAGAAATTTTGACTAAAGGCAGAAAACCCATTCTCTTTGACTGTGTTATACCAAACCTTCGTGTATTTAAAGAAATCAATGGATTTATAGTCTAGCAGGCTGTATCGTACGGCAACTGCAAGGGCAATTCCTGAGAGAAAAAGGATAACGTCAAAATAATTGATTTGTCTGAGTGCTTTCATTTATTTTGATCCATCAAACCTTGAGGAGTCATTTTAGTATTATTGTTTGGCGAATCTAAGGGATGATGATTAATTATGAAGGTGGTCTGCGAATAAAGCTGAAGGATAATGTGATATAGCAGGATGCTGATTGCAATGATTAAAACAAAGGTCGCGATTGGCAAGGGTACCAGCTCGCCCCCGAATAGGAATGATTGATAAGAGAGGAATGACGCTCCTCCCACTAGGAAAGGAAGATAGAAGAATTTTGGATAATAAAACGCGTAAGCAATCGAAATCACATCAGCAGGATAGAAATATCTCTCATGCATTTTAGGAAGGAAAAAGGGAATGATCAAAGTTACAAGGAGCGCGAGCTCCAGGATCATTTGCCTGGATATGTCCCTGGTGCTCTTGTACGTTATCATAATAAACATGAATGCTGCAATTGCACCGGCGAGCACACCCGGTATATAAAAAAGGTTGAACACCAGGTTTGTCGTTGGAAGCCAGGAATAAATACTGGCGGCATTCATTGTTAGTAATTGGAACTGTGTTGTTTGATAAGTATAGATGTTTATTAATTCAAATAACGGTCGTCCGGCTGTCCACGCCGGGATAAGAGCCAAGATAAGTATAAAGGGTATGATCAGGAAATATTTCCACGATATATATTTTTTTACGAGAAGAACTAATAATAAGGGCAGCAAAAAAATTGCTTGGAGTTTAAATGCCAGGGCGACCCCAAATGAAAAAAATGCCGGGCTATATTTATTTATCATTAGGTAGTAAACACAAGCTAGTATCCCTGCCGTAAAAAGACTGTCTGCCTGTCCCCAAAAGGCGCTGTTAAGCACAACAGTTGGCGCAAAGAGAACTGTTATACCGGCAAGAAGCGGGATGAGATTATTTTTGTAACTTATCTGAACGATGCAATAAACTAAATAGCCGCAAATGAAATCCGCGATCAATGAAGGAAGCTTTACTGCAATTACGATCGGTGTTCCGGGGAATAAACGCGTGATGATATAGAGTAGATACAAATAGGGTGGGTTGTAATTTGAGAAATTTGTGGCGAATGCCGAAAATCCCTGAGAGATAATGATGTTGTACCAGGGTTTGAGGTCGGCATAATAATCAAGGGTCTTGTTATCAACTAGGCTCAACCTTAGGGCGATTGAGAATATCATGCCGGTCACGAATATCGTAGCATAGCTAAGCGAGGTTTTACGGATGCGATTCAGGATGGTTACAAAGAATCGTTGTGCTAATTGAAGCATTGCTAGCTATCCTCGTGAAGTATTGACGGTGGGATTTTCGCATCACGATTAAATCTTGCCCAGGCTGAAGCATGGTGCCAGCTTTGTTTTGATAAAGCTCCTTGGACGCGTTTCAGCCATTTCTTTTCGGCGTTATCAACCCTGACGAAGCAGCGGGCGGTAGCATCTGCGCGCAATTGGGCATTTCTATTACGTACGTCAAATGCCTCTGCAACAAACTCGTGTTCCAGGGTATCGCGATCGGACGCAAAGGTTTTGATCAGATTCCCGTGATCTCGAAGGGTTGCCCGATGAAGTGTTTCATGGCGCCAAAAAAGGGTTGCCGGATTATATATATCTTTAGGAGCTGGCCCTAGGCTTACGCTTAGAGAAGGTGAGGATTCGGGTGAAAAGGCATCGAGCCATATGGGTTTGAAAGTGCTGGTGCAAGGTGCGGCAGTTCCGGTGACGAAATGTAATGGGTTGTTCTCGTCTAGGTAAGAGACCATGGAGCCGGTGGTTTGTGAACTCCGTATAGGACCGAAACCGGCGTGCATACAAATGTCCGCGCCGGTAACGCTTTCATCTGCAGGACGCTGTGAGCCATCGCATTGACCGTGATCGCGTAACGCTGACATTATTGTTTCGACAGTGATTTGTCCATAATGTGCGGTAAGTATGTCTTGACTTCGCGCTTGGCGCTTCCGGCAATCGGAGAAACGCGTTAGGATAATATCAGAATAACAGCGGGCAAAACTGAAATCATCTACATTCTTGCACCAACCCCGGTGGATCGCATGCGACACGAGATCAGGAGAGGACAAGTCCCAATCTTTTTCGATGGTGATACCGTTGGATATAGAATAAATACCTTTGATTTGTTTCGCTGCCCAATGAGGTCCTGCTGTTTCAAGGACCCAGGCCTCATGCGGATCAGCAAGAATATAACTGTTATGGTAATAAAAAGGGTGTGCAAGCCCGTGATCTCCACCCTGTCCAAACTCCGTAATCAAGCTGGTGATGACTTTGAGACCGGCACGGGCGTTCACAGCTCTTTCAAGGGCAAGCCTGAGCAGATCCATCCCGAGCAATCCCTTCTTGGTATAAGGAACCCTTGTAAAGAGCGCTTCATTCCCGATGACGAGGTTGTGTTCGTTGGCTCCCATTTCTGCCCCCCAAATCCAGAAAGGCTTTGCGAGGAGCACCGCATAGGTATGTTTTACTTGAGGGATTTCAATGTAGGTACATTGGACATTGTTATCCGCTGCGTAGTCCTTTGCCGGTAAGCTAACGACTTGATGGGCTTCGTTTGGCTCACGGTCTGAATTCTTACCGAAGATCGTTACACCATCTTTCGTTGTTTCAGCAGTAGCTATGAGGGTATCGCACATTTTTCTCTTTATATTAATTCACTTTATTCGCAGTCATCCGCAGCCATTTTACTTCCAGAGTAGTCTACCAACTGTTAAAATATCAGTGAAACCCGTCGAAGACTGTCACTTTGTCGAAGACCATCTTTTTTCAGATAGATTTGTATTCCAGATAAGCTTCTATGCGTTCGAGAAATATATCGTGAAACTGATGGAAAGACAATGCTGCCTCGGTTATTATTTTTATGGTAACTTAGGATGAGGTCGGAACATGGCAACTGTCAATAACGTCACGCGCTTGCTCAACTCTCGCAAGATTAAATTCACGTCTTATGAATTACCAGCCGAGAAATTAGGCGCCTTGGAAACAGCAAAATTACTCAACGTCGACGCGGCTGCCGTATTCAAGACCATTGTAGTTACTCGTGATAAGCCAAAAAAGACGGTCCTGGTTGTCCTTCCTGGAAATGCGGTTGTCGACTTGAAACTTGTTGCTCTTGCCCTAGGTGAGAAAAAGGTATATCTACCGACCGAGCGGGACGCAGAGACAATTACGGGTTTGCAAGCAGGCGGAATCTCACCCTTGGCGTTGATTAACAAAGGATTTGAAGTGGTGATCGATGCTGCTGCGCAGGGCCTTGACGAGATCCATATTTCGGGTGGGCAAAGGGGATTAAATATCAAATTGCCTGTGGTTGACCTGGCAAAATTAACGAACGCAATTTTCGCCTTTGTTAGTCGGCCGGGGATGGATGTTTGAGAGGATAAAGTAACCAAGTTGAGCAAAAATAATTGGTTTATGGTCTGATATCCTGCACCGGGATTTCATTTTTCATACTGAATAAGTCCCGCAGGACTTTTGAAATTAAGATCGAGATGATTGTTACGGTTACCAGCGCCAGGTTGGAAGTCGGTATTGGTTCTACGCCGAACAGGAAATATTGGTAGGAGAAAAAAGAAACCATATTTATTGTTAATGGCACGAAAAAATAAGTTGGAAAGTAAAACCCGAAAGCGATGGATAGCACATCAGCCGGGAAAAAGTAGCGTTGATGCATTTTTGGCAGGACGAAGGGAATGACCAGGACACAGAGTAGGGCTAATTCCAGGAGTAGTGCCGGTGTTAATTTTGCTGTACTTTTAATAATGACCAGGATGATAACCATGATAACTGTTATTGCGAATGCGATACCAGCGGGCAATATTAATTGAAAAAGGTCTCGTCCGAGCGGAAACCATGCATAAAGTGTAGGCGCGTGAGATGTCAATTTGTTGTATTCACCCGCCTGTGAAAAATAAATGGAGATTAGACTAATAAGCGGTCTCCCGATCACCCAGGCGGGAAGAATTGATAAGAGATATACGATCGGAATAGCAATAAAATGTTTCCAGGAAAGTTCTTTTTTTAACCATAAGGCAATAAACACCGGTAAAAGGAATATCGCTTGAAGCTTAAACGCAAACGCTATGCCAAACGAAATTAGCGAATACCAGTTTTTTCTTGTTATCAGAAAGTAGACACCTGCAATTATCCCAGCAGTGTAAATACTATCGGCCTGCCCCCACAAGGAGGAATTTAATATCATCGTTGGGGAAAGCAGGGCTGCAACATAGGCAAGCAAAGGGACAATTCTTTTTTCGCTTTTAAGTCTGACGATTTTGTAAATAAATGCTGCACAGATAAAATCAAATATTAGGGAAGGTATCTTTATCGCAATTACTTTATCCAACCCAGGCAGAAACCGGACGACTAGGTAGAGCAGGTAGAGATAGGGTGGATTGTAATTTGAGAAATCATCCTTAAGGGCGCTAAAGCCTGATGTTTGAAGCGCGTTATACCAGATCTTCGTGTACGTCTCATAATCGTCGGATTTAAAACTTAGCAGGCTGATTCGTATCAGCAATGCTAATAATGTTGCGATTAAAAGGTAACCAATGAGTTCCCATTCAACCTTCTTTATTTTTTCCCACAGGGCTTCTAATTTGTATTTATTTAACATTATCGAGCTCCTGGTCCAGAACTCTTATAATTTGAAAATTGAATGAGCTTCGGCACGGGCAATATGGGCTCGGTAGGCATAGGTTTCTTCAAGTAAACCTCTTACCGCGATAAATAATTCACTTTGTAGATAAGGGTTTGCTATCCCATCACCATTTACGAGGTGTAATTCATCTTCTTTCCCTTCGAGCAATAGATGACCACCTGCCGCAAGCCATTCCAGCCCAAGCCGTATTGTTACTTCGCGGTGGGCTGTAGCAGCGGCTAACTCGGAGATTTTGACTTGGCCCTCTCGGTGGTTGAGCGCATATTTGGCCAATCCGGCTAGATGTGACAGAAACTCATCTGTTTTGCCTCCGGAGGCATTTATCGACGGGTCTCGATTCGGTGCAACCGCAAATAAATAAATGATCTTGGGTTTTACCGTTTCCAGCGCGCTGCGCAATTCAACGGGCGAAGGAGGAGCTGTCCAAATTGCAAATTCATCGGCTTGGTATAACTCAAATCGGTTTTTGCCCTTGGATTTCTCCTGGCCTTCTGCCCAGATCAAAGTTGAAGATGAAAGTTTAAAAGACGCAGGCTGGAGACGTAGATCATGTATTTCCCGTTCTGGTTTACCGATCTCTGCTGGTTTTTGTTCTGTGATACGGAAATCTACTAATTCCAACGAGAGCCGTCGTTCACCTCGATAAGTATTGGCACGCAAACGATAGGCCAGGTCGAATTTTTTGCCTGCGTTCATGGGCGATTCTGGGTTTTCCTTACTGCTGCTGTTCCACCATAAAAACTCTTTCTTCGTGCTATGCTCGTCTGTGATGATTAGGCGGCGGTGATCTTGCGTCCTGCCGATTACGCTCTCGGAAAGAAGGTTGAGATCGTGTGTCGCGAAAACCAGCGCCGGATTGCCTGGGCCGAAAGGCGCCAATCCTTCAAGAGAATTTGCGAGGTCGAGTGTAAGCGAAGAAAGCTCAAGCCAGGCGTCGACTTGTAGAGTCGGTTCTTCGCTTACGATTTCTCCGAACATTTTCTCCAAGGTTTTATTCAGGGCTCTGCTGAAATCTGGAAGATTATCCCGTAAAAGCGAAAAACCAGCCGCCATATGGTGTCCGCCATATCCGAGAAGATAATTCTTATTTGTAGCGATGGCCCCTGTGATATTTAATCCCTCCACTGAACGAGCTGAGCCGTGCAAAGTTCCGTCGTCCCAAGCAGTCAGAAGGATTGTCGGTTTATGATATCGCCCAACGAGGCGGCTGGCTACGATGCCTATCACACCGCCTGGCCAGGAAGGATGGGTTAGCAAAATGAGAGGTTGGGTGAGTAAAGAAGGGTCAGCGTGCAGCTGCGCCTCTGCAGCCTGATAAACTTGATCGGTAAGCAATCTGCGTTGTGTGTTCAATCCTTCGATCTGGGCTGCAAGGACCCGGGCACGCACGGGGTTATAAGTTAGTAACAATTCGACCGCAGGGTTGGCATCACTTAATCTACCGAGGGCGTTCATACGCGGCCCGAGGTTAAAAGCAATGCTTTCTTCTGTTGCTTGCGATAGATCAAGACCCGCCAATTGTGCAATTGTCTTCAAACCCAATCGATCAGTATTGCGTAGAGCTTGTATGCCTTTTTGGGCGAGATAACGTGTTTCACCTTTGAGCAATGCGAGATCAGCGATGATACCAAGGACTGCTAGATCTTGAAGGGAGTTCGGAGTCAGGTGGCCTGCATTATGAGATCCATCGATTCCCGATCCCTCCGACCCGATTAAAGCCTCCGCTAATTTATAAGCAACTCCCACACCCGGTAAATTCGCCATGGGATGATCTGGAGGCAAAAACTTTGGATTAACGATTGCAGTCGCTTCCGGTAATTGATCTGGCAGGTCGTGATGATCGGTTATGACAATTTCCGCGCCGTGTAAACGTGCGTAATCGGCTTCTTCGAGGGCAGAAATACCGGTATCGCAAGTGATGATAAGTTTTATTCCATTATCAATGATCGGTGCTATGTTCTTGAGGTTGACCCCGTGACTCTCTTTGGCCCGGATCGGAATATGATATGTGACATTAGCGCCCACTGAAAGTAGAGTCTGGACAAGAATGGTGGTCGCAGTTTGTCCATCCACGTCAAAATCACCCCATACGCAAATAGGTTCCCGGTTCCGAAGAACCCGGGTGATACATTCGAGGGCTTTGTCAATCCCGGGCAAGATTGAGGCTGGCAAGGTTTGGGTATAAAGGGGGTCAAGGAAGGCTCGTGCGGAGACGGGATTGGTGAAACCGCGGCGTATTAGTGTCTCTGCGACGAGTGTATTTAATCCAAGTTCATCGATTGGAGAAGGATCGACGGGTTGAGGATCGAGCCAGTGTGTCATAAATCTAGTTTAACTGTGAAGATCGAAAGCGCGCAGGATCTTGGAACCAGGAAACATATGGGTCTTCGCGCTTTCGGCTTGCAATAACTAAAGCGGTTCGAATCTCGCTGTGAAGTGCCGTAATAGCTCGGGTGCGTATGTAAATCTATAACCGCGTATTGAGGCAGCCCGATCCCTGATTTTCCCGAGTGTATCAGCGATGTAGTCCATATGACTTTGCGTATACGTGCGACGCGGTATGGCGAGTCGTAAGAGTTCGAGTTTTGGATAAGTCATCCTTCCGGAAACCGGATCGACGTAAGCGAACATGACTGAACCGATCTCCACGCCTCGGATGGCGCCCGCCCGATAGAGTTCCACGCATAGCGCCTGACCCGGAAATTCACTTTGGGGAATATGTGGTAGGGCGGCAGCGGCATCGAGATAAACGGCATGGCCTCCCGGGGGTTGAATGGTGGGGATACCAACGGAATTGATTCTTGCTGCGAGATAAGCGGTTTGTCCGAGGCGGTACTTCAGATAGGATTCATCCAGCCCTTCATACAAACCGACTGCCATCGCATCGAGATCGCGGCCCGCCAGTCCACCGTAGGTAGGGAAGCCCTCTCGCAGAATTAATTCATTCTTTATATTCTCAAAGAGCTTTTCGTCGTTTAAACATAACAACCCACCGATATTGACGATCGCGTCTTTTTTCGCAGACATCGTCATTCCATCGGCGAGGGCGAACATCTCACGCGCGATCTCGAGCACAGATATATTTTCGTATCCCGGTTCGCGCAGTTTTATGAAGTAAGCATTCTCGGCATAGCGAGCGCCGTCGATGAAGAACGGGATCTTGTTCACCTGATAGACGTCTGCAATTGCCCTCAGATTTTCCATGGAGACAGGCTGGCCGCCGCCCGCGTTGTTCGTTACCGTTACCATTCCAAATGGGATGTTCGCCGCGCCTACCTTCTGAATGAAAGCGATAAGTTTGGGGGTATCCATATTGCCCTTGAAGGGATGAGGATTTGCCGGGTCGAAGGCCTCATCGATGACCAGGTTGGTTGGGCGTCCGCCACGGGCGCGGATGTTGGCATCCGTGGTATCGAAATGCATGTTCGACGGCACATACTGCCCGGGTTTTACGAGCACTGCGCAGAGGATGTTCTCCGCCGCGCGCCCCTGATGAGTTGGGACAAAGTACTTGAAACCAAAGATATCATCCACAACCGTCTTGAGACGGTGGAACGAGCGCGCCCCTGCATACGACTCGTCGCCCCGCATGATCGCCGACCATTGTTCCTGACTCATCGCGCCGGTACCTGAGTCGGTTAGCAGGTCAATAAAAATATCTTCAGCTTTCACTGAAAATAAGTTGTAGCCGGCATCCTTGAGCGCTTTTTCGCGCGCTTCCGGTGAAATCAACCTGATCGGTTCTGTTACTTTGATACGGAAAGGCTCAGGGGGATAGAAGGCCATAGTTGTCTCTTGGGTTTCAATTATTCAAAAAGATTGTTTATGGGTTGGCGAATGAGGTTGTTTTTCGGATTGCCCTCACCTGCTGTTCAAATCTTTCTTCGCTTCCATTCTACAACTTTTTTCTTTGACTGCGTAAGCATAATGGACTCCGGTATGTTTTTTAATCGATTTTGTTTTTGAAAACAGCCGTAAAATTTTACTTGACATTAGAACAAATGTTCTTTACAATTAAAGATATTTGCTTACCCCCATGGTCGGGAGAAAACCAAAGATGAATACATCCCATTCTAACTTGGAAGAAAAACTAGATACTGTGCTGAGACAATACCTGAAATAGTCATGTTTATTTTTTGTTGGGCTTACCACGCTTCATCACTTCTACACGTTCTAAATCGACCTCACCTGGCTGCACGAAACCGGTATTTTTTCCCTTCGCCGAAAGAAAGGAAGATTCGATTTAGAGTCGTTCCCAGCACGACTCCATTCTCTTTAGGACGACAGGACGAGAACCGGGAGGTAGGGTCGAGAGGAATTGAACCTCAATTGAATGGGATTCGAGGTGCCTTAATATTGTCTCAAAATTGAGAAAGGAGTCTTCTCCATGAGGTGCACCCTTTGAATCAATTTTCATTTTGAAAGTTATTCTTTCCTCTCTGTTCCGAGGAACGAATAACGAAAATATTTCTTGTTAAGTTCTGGACGATTTTGAAAATATTACGTGGCTAGACAATGACTTGATGAAAATATTGCACAAGGGCTTGTATTGAGAATATTTTTATGATAAGGTTCACCGAGAGAAGAGAGGTGCGTTATGCGAGTTTGCGTTCTTTATGACGATGAACCTTACGGCTTCACCCCGGCTGCATTTTTAAAGAATTTTGATTGGGAAATGGTCTTATTGCACCGACCGGTTATTGATCGGTTGCGTGCTCTGGCTCAGGAAAACCGATTCGATGTCTATTTTAATTTATGTGATGGCGCCAGCGATGAAGATTATCCCGGCTTGGATGTGGTCCAGGCGTTGGAGGAGTTGAACCTCCCTTTTTCTGGAGCGGACAGCAAATTCTATGATCCCACCCGTGAGGAGATGCAAGCCGCGGCAGACGCGAACGGGGTTGGGTTTGCAAAAGGCTTTCATGTCACCAAAGAGGATGATTTGGAAAAACTTGTAAGGAATTTACGTTATCCATTGATGGTGAAGCATCCAAAAAGCTACAGCAGTATCGGTATGACGCGCGATTCCAGGGTGGAAAACCCGGATCAATTAAGAACGCAGTTCACGCGAATTTCGTCTGAATTCGGGAGCGCACGCGTGGAGGAGTTCATTGTCGGCAGAGAGTTCAATGTGTTTATTGTGGATGATCCCTACAAGATGGGTATTCCGTTTGTATATCCCCCGACCGAATTGATCTTTCCACCCGGCGACGAATTCTGGCACACGAATATCAAGTGGGATTATTCGGTCCCCTTTGAATTTAGGCAAGTAATGGATCCTGATCTGATCTCTCGCTTGCAGGATGCAGGCCGTAGGCTTTATCTTGCAATAGGTGGGAACGGCTATGGTCGATGCGATGTTCGTATGAATACCGAGGGTGAGATTTTTATCCTGGAGATCAATCCTAACGGCGGCATTCTCTATACGCCTGAAGAATTCGGCCCCGCCGATTACATGATTTTATATGACAAAGATGGCTACGACGGTTTTTTTGACCGCATTTTTCGATATGCGATTTTCCGTCAAAAAATGAGAGAAGCAAAGCGAATGAAGTAGAGAGTCCTTTGCAAGATCTCGGTTCGTCTCACACGTTGACCCCTTCGAAAAGTCGCATGTTGTCCATTCTGCCATTTTGGTATCCACAAAATTGTCCATCGGTATATAATTTCTGCATGCGAAGTTTGCGATTGGGCTTGGCCGTTATTATACTTATCCTTTCCCTGGCGCTGCTTGTTTGGGGAATTTGGCCGATAGCGCGTGAGCGCCACATTCTGCCGGTGCCGCCTTCGGAGATGACATTACCAACCCCCGCCTCTTTCATTCCTGATTTAATAGTAGGTTTTTGATCGTTACAAAGATGGATCGAAGCAGACTTTCTCTTTTCCTGGCTGGGGCAGCTTTGGTGGCAATCAGTTGTGTCTGTGGATTAGGCGCGCAAGCTCCAGCGAGCGCTCCCATGCCTACCGTAGATTTGAGTCAGCCATCAGGTACGGGCGCAAATAATCCGGAACCGACACAATTGTCTTTGACAGAACTTCCCTTTTTGATCGAGCCTACCCCTACAGAAGAGGTACCTTCCCAAGCTTTACCGGTAGCCCCGCCACCGGCCATCCCAGAGTCCCGTCGTTTGACGCTGGAATATCCGCCGAAAATTCGCACCGGCGATTCCGATGTTATCCGGTTGACATTGGAAGTCGATACCCTTGGCAATCTCACACCAACGGCGGAAGTGCAAGGAAATTTCATTACGGGAGGCGTAGTGCAGATCCCAAATTTGTATGATACACATAACGTCATTGCCGAAGCGCGACTCGATTTGGCTGGGCCGGAAGTCCGCCCAGGCGACACGATCAGTGAACCGCTTTTACAAGGGCAATCGGTGACATTCTACTGGAGTGTGCATCCAAACACTGCCGGTACTTATCGTGGCACAGCCTGGTTATTTCTTCGTTTTGTAGATAAGATCAGCGGGGTTGAAAGCCGGAAAGCAATTTCTGCTCAACCGGTCCAGATCGAAGCGACTAACTTCCTTGGTCTTGATGGATCTATTGCGCGTACAGCCGGAGGCATCGGATCAATTGTCGGTGCTGTGTTGGGCTTCCCTTTCGCCGACGATATCTTAAAATGGCTGTTGAGCCAACTCAAGAAAAAGGGTTAATTGAGTATATGCGCATGGACAAATATATGACGAACATCACCCCTAATACTGACAGGGATTAGCATTAACCGATTGTTCTTCATGGTACAATTTCGCCCGTGCTAGCCCCCGCACGGGCGAAGCATTTTACGGAGTAGCTATGCAAAATCAATGGTTATACATTGGTCTCTTTTTAATGGTCGGCGCATTGGTTCCCACGGCGGCGATCGTAACCTCCTGGATCCTATCACCCAGGAAACCGAACCATATCAAGCAAAGTACTTATGAATGTGGCATGGAAACCGTCGGGGAGAATTGGGTGCAGTTCAAAGCTCAATACTATGTTTTTGCACTCGTATTTTTAGTCTTCGATGTGGAGACTGTATTTTTATTCCCTTGGGCTGTGGCTTTAGGTAAGTTGTCTTTGTATGCTGTTTTTGAAGGGATTGTCTTCATTCTTATCCTCATCGCAGGTCTTGTGTATGCCTGGCGCAAGGGTATGTTGGAGTGGTTTTAACAGTAGTAATATGATCCAAGGCTGAAAGGCATAGACCTTCCAGCCTTTTCTTTGTGTAGCAAACCATTGCCCGTCTCTTTTCAAAGTTTCGATACAGCGAATAATTTATCGCCTGCTCGATCACCAAAAGGGATGGGGAGGTTTTGGAGTAAATCATGAATTTTTGGACAGACCCGGTTAATTTTATTGCCCATTGGCTTATGGGTCTCCTCACCGGTTGGGGTTTGGCAGGTGGGTTTGCCAGTTTTCTGATCCAATTGATCGGAGTCGTGGTACTGGTATCGATGATGATGTTAATAGACATCCTTCTGGTTTGGGTGGAGCGCAAAGTGGTTGCACGTTTTCAGGATCGTCTTGGCCCGAACCGGGTCGGCCCGTTCGGTATCATCCAACCCTTCGCAGACATCATCAAACTCTTAATTAAGGAAGATATCACTCCCGATGGCGCTGACCGTGTGGTTTATAACCTGGCGCCGATCTTGTCCTTAATGTCCGTACTCTTGTTGTGGGCTATCGTGCCGCTTGCCCCGGTTATCTTCGGTGTTGACTTAAATGTCGGCGCGCTTTACATCATTGCAACCGGAGCGATCGGAACACTCTCGATCATCATGGCAGCTTGGTCGTCTAATAACAAGTACGCATTGATCGGCGCTTTTCGACAGGTAGCCGTGCTAGTTTCGTTTGAAGTTCCCATGATAGCGACCATGCTAATCCCAACCATACTGGCCGGCTCGATGAGTATGACAACGATCATTCGCTCGCAAAATGTATGGTATGTGTTTATCGCGCCGTTAGCTGCCATCATATTCATGATCACTGCCATTGCTGAACTTGGCCGGGCGCCGTTTGATATGAACGAAGCCGAGTCTGAAATTGTAGCTGGTTTCCATATTGAATACACGGGTATGAAGTTCGGCCTTTTTTACGCAGGCGAACTTATGCATGCTTTCACATTTGGCGGATTTTGGGCGATCCTTTTCTTTGGTGGTTATCGTTTCTTTGGACTTGAAAACCTTGGCCCGATCGTGGCCGCTGTTATTTTGATGGCAAAAGCAATGTTTGGATATTGGGTGATCATGTGGGTCCGGTATACAGTGATGCGGATCCGCATAGATAACATGTTGTCCTTTAGTTGGAAATTCCTTACGCCGTTGGCATTCACCCTTTTGATGTCAACCGCATTAATGAATGTGGTTCTGCGCGGTACGCCGGGCGTGATTTACATCGCAGGCATGTTATTAACGAATATCGTGATCGGCTGGATCGTAGTAGAAATCCTGCGACGGGCGAGTAGACACGGACGGGAAAGTATCGAAACACCGATTAAACGTGCGGTAGCACAACCTTAAATATCATCGCCAGCCCCTCCTAATGGATCGGGGAGTGGAGAATATCATGACAATCTTTCAAATCATCTTTCTTATCGTTGGGGTGGTTATCCTTGGGTCAGCATTCATGGTGGTGACAACCGGCAATCTCATTCACGCCGCACTTTGGTTGATCGTAACACTTTTTGGTGTGGCCGTTTTGTACGCTTTACTCGATGCCGGGTTTCTTGCCGTCGTGCAGGTTGTTATTTACATTGGCGCCATAGCGATCCTGTTCATCTTCGCGGTCATGTTGACTCGCAAGGAGATGAGAGATCGAGGTAGACAGACGAGCAGCGCCTGGTGGCTTAGTACGATCATCGCGGTTTTGACTTTTGGCGGCTTGATCCGGATCCTCCAGGCTTGGAGTGGCTTCTCGAAAATTCCGGACGTCATCCCGTCCGAGTTTGATGCAGTCGGACTTTTGGGTAACGCGCTGATTTCTCCGGATGCTTTCGTTCTACCGTTTGAAGTCGC
>JBGQIO010000029.1:0-25216 GCA_041498515.1 Anaerolineae bacterium | reverse complement strand
TGCGAAGCACAACGTCCCCGCCCTTGCCCTTAGGGGATGGATCCCCGTTCTCAAGGACTTCCACAGGTCGAAGACTGTCATTGGGAAGGCCTTTTTCACTGCCGAGAAGTTCTACACTTGACGATCTTCAAGGTGTCGAAACGAATCAAGAGCAAAACCAGTACCTTAACATGTCTCCATCAAAACTTACAAGTGCTTTGTTAGCCAGGATGGATGCTCTCCACTCACCGGAGGGAGGGGTCGAATTAGAGTCGAACCGGGCGCGCATTCCCCTAAATCGCGCATTTGTATTGTCGGAGTGGACGACTGAAGGCGGCCGCACCCCTGCTAAGTTGAGCTTATGATTTCAGGTGATAAGGCACGTCGATAACAATCCGCTCTAAACCGCTGCGTCGGCGCCCATACAGGAGAGCGGCTTTAATGATTAATGCCTCCTGATTGTGAAGTAAATTTTGCCACCAATAAGTGGTAACAAATTCAGGCAGGACAACGACGGCCAACTGACCGTCATTGTGTTCCTGATCGGTTTTATCCAGGTATTCCAGTAGAGGCCCTACAATGGACCGGAAGGGCGACTGAATGACAACCAGCGGTACGTCAGGCCACCAATCATTCCATTCCTTACTCACGCGCACGCCTGAACCGGGCTCCAGTTCCACATAAACACCGGTTACGTTGGGTGAGATGGCTCTTGCAAATAAAACGGCGTTCACCATCCCGCGATGCACCCCCGAAATCGGGATGACAACTCGGGTCGGATTTATGGGTCGCAGCGAAGGCGGAAGCCCATGGAGAGAGAGCTGTTGTCTCACCTCCTGATAATGATGATGGACCCGGAGAAATCCCACTACGATCAATGGGATCAGCAAAATTGTGATCCAGGCTCCGCTCGTGAACTTGCTAAAAGCTACAACTAATAAAGTCGTTCCCGTAGCTATCGCACCGGCACCATTGAAAAACGTCTTGACCAGCCACCCGCTGCCTCGTTCTCTCCACCAATGTACAACCATGCCAGCTTGCGACATAGTGAACGCGAGAAAAGCGCCAATGGCAAATAAGGGAACTAAGAGATGAGTATCTCCACCAAAAATGAGGATCAGGATTCCGGTTGCAAGTGCCAGGAACAAAATCCCATTTGTAAATACCAGACGGTCACCTAATCCCCTGAGTTGGCGGGGCAAAAAGCCGTCACCTGCCAGAATGGCACCTACCCGTGGAAAATCAGCGAAACTCGTGTTTGCCGCTACCGTTAGGATAAGCAACGTAGAGAATTGAATGATCAGATATAAGAAGCCATTGCCCAATAAACGTCGTGCCAAGGCGGAAAGGATGGTTTCTTCGGGTTTAGCAACTACTCCCATGAATTGTGTTAACCCAATGCTTCCTACAAAGAGTGTACCCATTAACAATGCCATCACAATTAATGTCCGACCTGCATTATTAGATTGGGGAGCTTTAAATGCAGGCACACCGTTGCTGATAGCCTCGATGCCTGTCAAAGCAGTGCAGCCCGTTGCGAAAGCATGTAAAACCAGCAGCAATGTTACTGGTTCAATAACCTGCGGAACCGTTGCCGTGATCGTAGTGATGGGAGTAGGCCCATCGATCCATAAGCGCACGGCACCGTAAGCCAGCATGGATAAATATGTTGTCAGAAAAAGGTAAACGGGCACGGCCATAACCACACCGCTCTCGCGTAGACCGCGCAGATTTATTACGGTAATTATCGCCAGTAATACTAATGAAAGCTCGACCCGATACGGCCAAAGCACTGGAAAGGCGGAGGCAATGGCGGCCACCCCGGCCGTGAGGCTGACCGCCGCATTCAGGATGTAATCGAGCAATAGAGCTGCAGCTGCAATCAAACCCGGGAGCGTACCTAAATTGGCCCGTGCTACTATGTAAGATCCACCTCCGGACGGATAGCCGTGAATGGTTTGAAAATAAGAGAGAGCAACGATAACCAGCAAACCGGTGATGGTTAATCCTATCGGCCAGGCATATGTCAGCCCTGCACTGCCTGCTATGATCAAACCAAGATAAATCTCCTGATTGGCATACGCAATCGATGAGAGCGCGTCTGGTGAAAATGCCGCTAAGGCAAGGATTTTATTCAGTTGCCTGTGTCCGGTGGATGTACTGGGTAAAGCCGGGCCAATGATAAAATCTTTTACATGAGAGAACATCGAATTCTCCGTTCAAATGAAATTCAACAACCTTGGTTATAATAAATAAGGCAATTATCCGCTGATACAAACATAACCAAAAGGAATCGGAGTAAAGTATGGCTAATAAAAGAATAGCGATGGAACCTGATAAGAAGATAGCACTTGTGGCTCATGATAACAAGAAACAGGATTTAGTTGAATGGGCTAAATTCAATCGCGACCTTCTCGCCCACCATGAAGTATTCGCAACTGGCACCACGGGTGAGATGCTTGAGCGCGAGCTGGGGTTTGGGATAACGAAACTTCAAAGCGGACCTTTGGGCGGTGACCAGCAAGTCGGGGCGATGATCGTAAATGGCGAGATCGATTTCTTGATCTTCTTTTGGGACCCCCTCGAGCCTATGCCGCACGATCCTGACGTCAAGGCTCTCCTGAGAATGGCTGCTGTCTGGAATATTCCGATTGCATGTAACCGAGCCTCCGCTGATTTTATGATCTCATCCCCGTTGATGGATGGTAAATATAGCCGCCTGGTTCCTGACTACGATGACTATAGGAAACGAAAGATACCTGGTATCCCGGCATCTGGTAAACTTCCTGCTGAAACCAAGGATAAAGCATAATCGATAAATATATTACCATTTTCTGATCATGCCTAATACCTTACATGTTTTAACCCGTGCAGATTGGCATAAATGGTTAACGGCGAATTATAAAACCGGAACGGAAATCTGGCTCGTATACTACAAGAAAGGCAGTGGCAAACCGCGGATCTCATATAACGATGCAGTTGAAGAGGCACTTTGTTTCGGCTGGATCGATAGCAACGTTAAAACTCTAGATAATGAACGATTTGCACAGCGTTTCTCACCTAGAAAACCCAAAAGCCCATACTCGCAGGCAAACAAGGAAAGGCTAAAAAGGCTGATTGCCGAAGGAAAAGTAATAAAGGTAATCCTGCCAACCTTGCGCGATATTTCAGTTGAGCAATTTGAAATTCCCAGGGATATCCTCAAAGCAATTAAGACCAATAAACAGGCCTGGCAGAATTTTCGAGGATTTTCAGTAACATATCGGCGTATCCGCATCGCATTCATTGAAGGAGCCAGGAATCGACCTGAAGAATTCCAAAAACGCCTGAATTACTTCATTAAGATGACTGAGAAAAACAAACAATTTGGGTTTGGTGGAATAGAAAAATATTATTGATGCATATTGGAGATAGAAAATCGTCAATAGGTATTTCTTGTCCGCCTCGATGTAAACGAAGATTCGCAAGACAATGGATCAGTCCGTTATTTGTTTATTTTTTCAATATCAGATCGAGGGTGTCCAAAAGTCTTTCTCTCCAATCTGCCTCTCTCCCGAACGTACACCAATAAGCCCCTTTTCCGCCTCTGATGTCATTGCTGAGGTCGGCCAACCGCTTTTCTTCTTTTCCATTATTACCAGCCGGATACCGCAAAACCACCTGCCCAGTTTCCCATCCCACAGAAGCTAGCCCAATTTTTTCGGCCCTCAGTTTGATGCGCATTTGATAGAACAGATTTTGGACAGTTTCGGGTAAAGGACCAAATCGGTCATTGAATTCGTTCGCTAGGGCATCGATCTCGCCTTCATCACGCAAATCCGCTGTGCGGCGATAGAGGCGCAAACGAAGATCCTGGTCTGAAATATAATCTGCCGGGATTCCAACAGCTAGTGGCAAATCTACATTCACAGGCATGGAGATAGGATAGGTAAATGTCGAAAGAGAAAAATTCGTCAATTTCGAACCGATCCGTTGAGAACCATCATCTTTTAACTTAGTACTTTCAATTCGTCTAATTTGACGCACTGCGTCCGCCAATAGGCGTGTATAAAGGTGGAAACCTACCGCTTGGATATGTCCATGTTGACGTGTCCCCAGGAGTTCCCCTGCGCCGCGGATTTCAAGATCGCGCATCGCTATCGAATAACCCGCACCAAGCTCGGTATTCTCTGCGATAACTTCCAGTCTTTGTTGGCCATCTAATGATGGAGAAAGTTTTCGGTGCCTGAAAAAGTATGCATAAGCCCGCGCCGCCCCACGACCAACTCGGCCGCGTAATTGATAGAGCTGCGCAAGACCGAAAGTGTCTGCGCGGTCAACGATCAAGGTATTAGCGTTCGGAATGTCCAACCCTGATTCGATGATCGTTGTAGAGAGCAGGATATCAGTTTCGCCGGCGTTAAAGCTGTGCATCACTTCGGCTAATTCATGTTCGGGCATTTGACCATGACCGATATCGACATGAGCTTCAGGTACTAGTTGGTTTAGATGAGTTTTCATTGCCCCGATCGTATTGACCCGGTTATGGACAAAGAAGATTTGCCCTCCCCGCTCAAGCTCACGCAAAATCGCTTGACGCACCAGGTGCGGTGCGTATGGCCCGACATGTGTAACGATCGGCAGGCGCTCTTCCGGCGGTGTATTGAGATTTGAAATATCGCGCACGCCGGCTAATGCCATGTAAAGCGTACGAGGGATCGGCGTGGCAGTTAGCGTAAGAACATCCACTTCGGTACGAAGCTTCTTTAGATGCTCTTTGTGTGTGACGCCGAATCGCTGCTCTTCATCAATGATAACCAGGCCAAGCTCCTTGAATTGTACATCTGATGAAAGGAGGCGATGTGTGCCGATAACGATATCGATCTCACCAACAGCCAGACTCATCAGTATTTCGGTTTGCTCATGAGGCGATCGGAATCGTGAAAGCATTTCAACCTTTACAGGGAATGCCGCCAGGCGCTGCAAGAATGTCTCATAATGTTGTTGCGCCAGCACTGTAGTGGGCACCAGGATTGCCACTTGTTTGCCATCCATCACTGCTTTGAATGCTGCGCGAAGGGCCACTTCGGTTTTGCCGTAACCGACATCACCGCACAACAGTCGGTCCATCGGGCGCGGCGATTCCATATCGCGTTTTATCTCCGCCAATGCTCCCGCTTGATCCTCTGTCTCCACATAAGGGAAACTATCTTCTAACTCCTTTTGCCATGAAGTGTCTTCTTTAAAGGCATAACCTTGGGCAACAAGCCGACGTGCATACAGATCCAACATCTCTTGGGCGACTTCGATCACTGCCTCTTTCACTCGCCCTTTTTTTTCATGCCATTCCTGTCCGCCCAATCTATCCAAAGCAGGCTCAGCGCCTTCGGCTCCAACATATCTCGTCAATCGGTCTGCTTGATGCACTGGAACATACAACTGTCCGCCATTGTCATATTCTACGGTGAGAAACTCACGTGCGATACCGTCCAAATTTCTCTGCACTAACCCAATAAAACGACCCACTCCATGGTCTATATGAACGATATAGTCCCCGGGTCGTAGATCTGCATAAACAGTTTCAGGTGTCTCAGCAATCAGGCGTCGACGCGCTCGAGGTTGTGGACGATCCCAGCCAAAGATTTCGGAATCGGTAATGAGATGAAGATGATCAATGATGAAACCTTCTGATAAAGAGGCTTCGACAAAGGACGTCGGCTTTTGTATGTTTGGCTGGCCCTGGGAACCATCGATAGTCTCTTTCCAAAGTTCTTCTAATCTTTCCACTTGCCTTGAAACTATTATCACTGTTTCATTCTTGGAAACAAGATCAGCGGCATGCTCAATAAAGGGTTTCAATCGGCCGGCAAATCTCTGTCCTGAAGTGAATAATGAACCGATACTTTCGACTCCTCCTTGTGAGGTCGAACGGCCCAACTCAATCATCCCAAATCCATGAAACTCATCTACCAGCTCAGACCAGGTTATATAAGGGATCGGAAAGGTGGGCGATAACGTTCCTTCTTCTATGCTTTCATATCTAGACCTGACAGCTTGTTCCTCAAACTCTGAGACAATGCTCTCAACAACCGACAAGTCATCAACCAATACCAATGTCTTGGGCGGTAGATAATTGAGCAAACTTGCCGGCTCCGTATGAAGGAGAGGGATATGAAATTCAGATAATTCACCGCTCATTTTCTTGGAATCAGGGATTGCTCCCCCCTCCGACTCCAATTTCTCAGCTTCAGATTGCTCCACAATAAATTCCCGTGCTGGTGTAACAAGAACGGAAGCTAGTTTTTCAATCGTTCTTTGAGAACTAGGATCAAATCTGCGAATTGTTTCGACCTCATCCCCAAAGAAATCGAGGCGGATTGGTAACTTCTCGTTTGGCGGCCATATATCCAGGATTCCTCCGCGGCGTGAGAACTGCCCCGGTTCCATAACTGTATTGACGCGCTCATATCCTATCTCGGTCCAGGTATGGATGAGCGATTCAAGCTGAATGGTTTGACCTGCAGAAAGTTCCTTGCAGGCTTTAAGATAATCGCGGCGTGGAAGGGTCCGTGTCATCAAAGCACGTGCTGAGGAAACGAGAATGGGTGCTGTAGCAGGCTTCTCGGCAAAGGGTAGATGGTATATAGCCAGCGCGGATAATGCCTGCAGGCGCTCCCTTCGAGTGTTTATCCCCCATACGGCTTGTTCGTAAAACAATGGATTGGGTTCTGCAAAAAAAAATCTGGGTGACTTAACCCAAAAACCCAATTCATCGAATACAGACAACGCATGATCGGCGCGGTCTGTAACAAACAGAACAGTCATGTTTAAGTCCAAATGCAAGGCCGCAAGGATGGGTAACCGTGCAGAACGCGGTAAACCAAGGCCGGTTTGCTCCTTGCTGTCTTGAATTTGCTTAAGTAATTCCTGATATTGTGGAAGTGCCCGAATTTTATCTAGGATTATTTCCATGACTAAGCTAGTGGATGGGTCAAAAGATATTTACAAACTGTTAAATATACTTACTTTTTCCCTATTTATTCCACAGTGATCTCCCCATTGAATTTACTCATTGTTTTGTCTATTCCTTCAAGAATAAAAGAAAGTACTGCATCGGAAGCGTGATCAAGAATTTCGGATAAGGTTTTAATTTCATCCCACGAAAAATTCTGCAATACGTAATCCGCCGCATCCATCCTGCCTGGAGGGCGACCTATGCCTATACGCAGTCGGGCGAAATCTTTTGTACCTAGGCGATCAATAGCCGATGCAACTCCTTTTTGTCCACCCGGTCCACCACCTGGGCGCAGGCGTATCGTCCCGAATGGTAGATCAAGGTCGTCGTACATTACCATCAGGTTTTCCAAGGGAACTTTATAAAAATTAGCCAGACCTTGCACCGAATGACCCGAAAGATTCATGTAAGTCTGCGGCTTTGCGAGAATGAGTTTTTTGTCATCGTATAAAGTGCTTGTAACGATCGCCTTGGATTGAAGCTTCATCCCCCGCGCGTTGAGACGAACGGCGAGGCGGTCGATAACCATGAAACCTGCATTGTGTCGATTATCTCTAAATTCACGCCCCGGGTTACCGAGGCCAATGAGGAGAAAAGTTTTTTCAGTCATGGCTCTTGTTACCCGATCAGGAACGGCGTAATCGAATTGCTAATCCAAATGCAAAGAATAAGAGTAATACGATGATGCCTCCTCGCCAGAATTCGGTAAAAAATTCGTCTTCGTTGGTCGCAATAGGATTTGGAGGTAGCAATGTTGGTGTCGGGAGAGGAGCTAAGGTCGGCGTCGCAGTCGGAGAAAGCAGGATCGGAGTTGGTATTTGCAGGGCAAATACAGTCGGTGAAACAGTCGGCGATGGCGATGGGAGCGCAGTATAATTCCGCACCTTTACTGTTACCTTCGCATCTTGAAAAGTTCCATTAGTCAGATCAACTCGCAATAATAAGAAATAATCACTATCGCTGACTGAGGTAGTATCCCAGGTCGCCAGCACATTGTTCGCGATCGGCGTTGTCATCATTTGGATAAGAAACCTGGCATTTGTCTCGTCAGCCAAGTAACTAAAATCGAGTTCTGCTGAGGCAAAATTTGGGATATCCGTTGTACCTGTAATTGCGACTTGCCCTTGTAAAACCTGATCGGTACTGGGGAAAGCAATAACAGGAGATGCTATACCTTGTGCAGCAGCAGAAATTCCAATTAACAGCGCGGCTGATAGGACCCAACTAATCAGACTCAGGCGCATTAGCGTAATAGGTGAAGCCAATCTGTGTGGGTAATAATGGAACAAGCAAAAACGAGAAACAGGAAAAGTAAAATAACACCGCAACCTATTCCGCTGCAAGAACAGCCCCGACCAAAACCGAAGCGGCGTTGAAGCCAATCGAATAGTTTGTCCAACAAAAATAGTTCCAGGAGACCGGCCAAACAACCTTGACGATTCCGCATTGATTCCTCCTTGAAATTTTGAACATTCAAGTCTAACACGAAGCGCAAGCGCGGTCAAATTTTATGGTAAACTCATTCCGTTGATGCCCAAGAGGAATATTAATGGCAAAATCTCGGTCTGACCAAATGGTGGAACGCTTACGATCCATGCAGGCTGCTGCACCGGATATTGAAGCTTCCGCTATCGTATCGGTGGATGGTTTGATTATGGCCTCCGCCCTACAGCAAGGTGTAGAAGAAGATCGAGTTTCTGCCATGTCGGCAGCTATGTTAAGCTTGGGCGAGCGCATATCTGGTGAACTGGGACGTGGAAGCCTCGAGCAGGTCTATATAAAAGGTGACGCTGGCTCGATCGTACTCACCTCGGTTGGATCTGAAGCAGTATTGACCGCCTTGGCGCGCCAGGAGGCTAAACTGGGTTTGATCTTCCTAGAAATGCGGCGCGCGGCTGAAGATATTGTCAAGTTGGTAGGATGAAAACGAAAAACAATTTTTTACTTACAAGGATCGTAATCCCCAATGGGGAGGGCTTAACCGCCCTCCCCATTGCCTTTGTATTAATAGAATCTCTTCCAATTTTATTCTATCTTAACATTTTCACTTCCCGTTCACCAAACTCGCAATGAATCCATTTTAACTAAGAGGTGATTTATGCCCACAAAATACTTATTCTTTACCGGTGGTGTTGTTTCATCGGTTGGCAAGGGTGTTACTGCCGCTGCCACTGGATTGCTCCTTAAAGAGCGTGGCTTCAAGGTCGCAGTACAGAAGCTCGACCCTTATATAAACGTTGATCCGGGTACTATGTCCCCTTACCAGCACGGGGAGGTTTTTGTATTAGATGACGGCGCTGAAACCGACCTTGACCTGGGTCATTACGAAAGATTTATTGACATCCGTTTAAGCCGTGTTAGCAACTTCACCAGTGGACAAGTTTACGCAGAGATTATCAGCAAAGAGCGGCGAGGTGATTTCCTTGGAGGCACGATCCAGGTAATCCCTCATATCACAAATGAGATTAAGCGTCGGGTCGGGCTGGTAGCGAAGGAAACCGGTGCAGAAATAGTTATTGTAGAAGTCGGCGGTACGGTTGGCGATATTGAATCGCAACCTTTCTTGGAAGCACTGCGACAACTACGGAATGAGGTCGGACGGGAAAATGTTTTCTTTATCCATGTAACATGGATGCCTTACATTGGCGCAACGGGTGAACTAAAAACAAAACCTACTCAACATTCGGTAGCGGCGCTTCGTTCCATCGGTATCTCACCCAATATGATCATTGCCCGTTCTGACCATCCAATCGAAGATGGTATCTGTGACAAGATTGCTTTGTTCTGCGATGTTGAAAAAAGGGCTGTTGTGCCTATGGTGACGAGCGATGTACTTTATGAGGTACCATTATTGCTGGAGAAAGTAGGCGTTGGCGATTATTTGGTCGAAAAACTAGGGTTAAAAGCCTCTAAAAAACCTGATATGAAACCGTGGAGCAAGTTAGTTGACGCAGTTCGCAAACCTAAACCGACAGTTAAGATAGCGTTGGTTGGGAAGTACGTTGAACTGCAAGATGCATATATGTCAGTGCGCGAAGCGCTCAAACATGCCGCATTGGCTAATGATGTTGAAGTTGAAATTGGGTGGGTGCATTCAGTGAATCTTGAAAAGGATAAAGGATGGGATATTGTCCAAGGCGCGGACGGGATTGTTGTTCCTGGGGGCTTTGGTTCCAGGGGTATCGAAGGTAAGATCATGGCCGCTCGTTATGCCCGCGAGAAGAAGGTACCCTATCTTGGTTTATGTCTGGGTATGCAGGTAATGAGTATCGAGTTTGCCAGGCGCGTTCTTAATTTAGAGGACGCAAATTCAACCGAATTTGACCGTAGTACCGAAGCGCCGGTGATTGACTTGATGATCGATCAACGTTCCATCAGCGATATGGGAGGCACTATGCGACTTGGTCTTTATCCTTGCGTTTTGCAAAAGGGAACCCGAGCCGCTGCAGCTTATGGTGTTCCCCAAGTGGACGAGCGTCACCGCCACCGATTTGAATTCAACAACGCGTATCGCTCCGAATTTGAAAAAGCCGGTATGGTCTTTTCGGGTATGTCTCCAGATGGAAAGCTGGTTGAGATTGCTGAATTGGCAGATCATCCCTACATGATCGGGAGTCAATTCCACCCAGAGTTCCTGTCACGTCCCATGCGCCCCCATCCTTTGTTTGTAGGATTGATGAAAGCTGCGAAAGATTGCAGCAAGAAATAATGAATTTTATTCGGTACCAATTTTCTTTCGATGTTTCGCAGAATAATTCACTGTTATTCTATAAAGGGTCGGGGTACGGAGACCTTAAGACATTCTAAAGAGATCGAAGTTGGCGATGTGAACGGAAGTCTTAAATTCATCAATCCCGATGCTTGGAATAAAGGTTTTCAGACATATCGGGTCAAATTATACAGACAATTTGCGATTATACTTTTAAGGTGAAAAATTCTCACCTTACAGGCATGGAGCTCACTGAGAAGAGAACACTTTGTGCTTCATGTGATTTATGGTGATGACTTTTTACAAATAACAAATCCCAGGAGTCAAAAATGGACACAACGATTGAAAGCATTTCAGCCATTGAAATACTCGATTCACGTGGAAATCCTACTGTGGAAGTCGAGGTTATGCTTGCCGACGGCGCATGGGGTCGCGCAGCTGTCCCTTCAGGTGCCTCAACAGGTATACATGAAGCCCTCGAACTACGCGATGGCGATAAAAAACGTTATCTCGGTAAAGGCGTTACAAAGGCTGTTGCCAATGTCAATGGTCTAATTGCTGATGATCTTTTCGGCTGGGATGCAGCCGAGCAAAAAGCGATTGATGCCGAAATGCTCAAGTTAGATGGCACCCCGAACAAATCAAAACTAGGCGCGAATGCCATTCTCGGTGTTAGTCTGGCGGTTGCAAAAGCCTCTGCAAATTCTTTTGGTTTGCCCCTGTACCGTTATTTAGGCGGTGTATATGCCCACATCTTGCCCGTGCCGATGATGAATATTCTCAACGGCGGCGCGCACACCAACTGGCAATCCACCGACATGCAGGAGTTTATGGTTATGCCATTAGGCGCACCCACCTTCGCAGAAGGCTTGCGTTGGGGATCTGAGATATATCATGCGCTTAAATCGGTATTGAAGGATAAAGGCTACGTTACTTTGGTGGGAGATGAAGGAGGTTATGCACCGGCACTCAAAGCCAACAATGAAGCCATTGAAGTTATCCTTGCCGCCATTGAAAAAGCCGGTTTCAAAACAGGTCGCGGTAAAGATGTTGGCATCGCACTTGATCCCGCTGCCTCCGAACTTTACGAAGAAGAGTCCAAGACTTACAATCTCCGCAAGGAGGGCAAGAAACTGACCGGCGAGCAAATGGTTGAATATTGGACTAAATGGATTAAGGATTACCCGATTATTTCCCTTGAGGACGGTCTTGCCCAGGACGATTGGGACTCCTGGATACTTCTGACGAAAACCATCGGCGATAAAATCCAAATTGTTGGAGATGACCTGCTAGTCACCAATCCCGAAAGAGTTCGTCATGGAATTCAAGATAAAACCTGTAATGCCTTATTAGTAAAACTAAATCAAATAGGCTCGGTCACTGAAACAATAGAAGCGGTAGAACTCTGCCACCGTGCCGGGTGGCGAACGGTTACCTCGCATCGCTCAGGCGAAACAGAAGATGCAACGATTGCTGATTTTGCTGTTGCCCTCAACACAGGCCAGATCAAAACCGGCGCTCCTGCCCGCTCAGACCGCGTTGCTAAATATAATCAATTGCTCCGGATTGAATCAGAACTTGGCGCAGACGGAAAATACCTGGGCTGGAATGCATTGAAATAATAACAGATCTATTTCAAAGGAATGACGCCTTGATGTTGAAAATTTAGGAGAGATGTATTGCGGACTAGGAAGATATAAATCACCATCTTTCTAACACCATAAAGAAATTGGGCAGTACTTCATTGTTCTAACGAAGAATCAGTCCTAACTTGCCGCAATATAAAGTCAAGAGATAAACGGATAATCGTTCTTCGACATCGACTAGCCTCCTCGCTATATTTGGAGTATAGTTAAGCCACTATATTCTATTGACAGGAGGCAGATACTATGGCTAGCGTTACTTATGACCACGTGACCAAAAAGTTTGGGGAGGTTGCAGCTGTTGATGATTTGGATATCAAGGTCGCCGATAAGGAATTCCTTGTCCTTGTCGGCCCCTCCGGCTGCGGCAAAACGACAGCGTTACGATGCCTGGCAGGTCTTGAAGAAATCAGCGACGGGCAGATCATGATTGGGGATCGGGTGGTAAACGACGTGGCCCCGAAAGATAGGGATATTGCTATGGTCTTTCAATCTTACGCCCTTTACCCTCACCTTTCCGTTTTTGATAATATGGCTTTCGGCTTGAAACTCCGCAAGGTACCCAAAGACGAGATCAAGCGCCGAGTGGATAAAGCTGCAGGAACCTTGGGTATTACCGACATGCTTAATCGCAAACCCCGCCAACTCTCTGGCGGTCAACGTCAGCGAGTCGCAGTGGGTCGTGCGATCGTGCGCGAGCCAAAAGTCTTCCTGTTCGATGAGCCCTTGTCCAATCTGGATGCCAAGTTGCGCGTGCAAATGCGGGCAGAGATAAGCAAAATTCATCAGCAGCTGCAAACCACTTTTATTTATGTAACCCACGATCAGATGGAAGCTATGACCATGGCGACCCGCATCGCAGTCATTAATAAGGGTAAACTTCAGCAACTGGATACGCCTCAAAATTTGTACAATAATCCCGCCAATCTGTTCGTAGCTGGCTTTATTGGCTCGCCTGCCATGAATTTCTTTCCCGCCAAAATTCGCAAGGATGGGGCCAAGATGGTTGCGGATGCGAGAGAGTTTACGGTCGCGCTCCCTGCCGACAAATCTAAAACCTATCAAACCTATCTTGATAAAGATGTTATCTTCGGGATTCGTCCAGAAGATATCCATGACGCAGAATTCGTCCCGGCTAATACTCAGGCCGCTAAAGTCGGCGCCCGAGTTGATGTAACGGAATTGATGGGGAATGAAATCCTGCTCTATCTGGTAACTGGGAAGAATACCTTCGTAGCCCGAGTTGACCCTCGCTCCAAATTGCGGGTGGGGAATAAAGCTGACGTTGTCTTCAACATGGATAAATTCCATATCTTTGACGGCGTCACCGAACAAGCCATCCAATAATTATTACAAACAATGAATACAGACGCGAAGGAAAGCCTTCGCGTCTGTATTTTCGTGGACAACATAAATCTATGCACACACCCTCTTGGGTTTCGGACGCAATCTTTTATCAAATTTTTCCCGACCGTTTCGCAAGATCTAAACGAATTTCCGAACAAGGTCTTAATCTTGAATCGTGGGAATCACCGCCAACTACTTATGGTTTCAAAGGCGGAGATCTTTATGGTGTAATTGAGCATCTTGATTATTTGCAAGACCTTGGAATCAACGCGATATATTTCAATCCGATTTTTTCATCAGCTTCCAATCATCGTTACCACACCTATGATTATCGAAACGTCGATCCGTTGTTAGGTGGTAACGATGCACTTCGCGAACTCCTCGACAAATTACACAAGCGTAAAATGCACGTCATTCTCGATGGTGTTTTTAACCATGCCAGCCGCGGCTTCTGGCAATTTCATCACACTCTCGAAAATGGTGCAGCTTCACCGTACAAAGATTGGTTTTATTTTGATGAAGACCATCTTAATGGGAAAAAACATTGGGGTGCTTATCCTTCCTCAGAAGAATTGCAGCTTGTCCAGCAGGAGGGTAGTCTCAAAGCCCTTGGTTATCAAGCTTGGTGGAATCTTCCCGCCCTTCCTAAATTTGATACAAATCGACCTGCTGTGCGTGAATTTTTATTTGAAGTCGCTGAACATTGGATCAAATTCGGCATTGACGGTTGGCGGCTCGACGTACCCGGTGAGATTGATGATGATACTTTCTGGCAGGAATTTCGTCACCGTGTCCGCGCCATTAATCCAGATACTTATCTGGTTGGTGAAATATGGAATGACGGCAGCCGTTGGTTGCAGGGAGATCAATTTGATGCAAGCATGAATTATATGGTTACCGGCGCGTGCTTGAGTTTCTTTACAGGAAAACATCTTGACATTGACGCGACGCTTCAGGTGGGTGGTTATAAAGGTATAGTTAACCCGGTCGATGTTAAAGAATTTGCAAATAGGATCGCTTCAATTCTTAACTTGTATAAACCCAAGGTGACCCGCTCGCTCCTAAACTTGTTAGATAGTCACGATACTCCTCGTTTTCTTACATGCGCAGAGGGCGACGTAGCTAGCCTTCAACTTGCATTGACTTTTATCTTCACTTATCCGGGTGCCCCGTGCATTTTCTATGGCGATGAGATAGGGCTGGTAGGACATCAGGACCCGGAATGCCGGCAAGCCTTCCCATGGGATAAATCGAAATGGAACCATGACCTGCGCGATTTCGTGAAAGGATTGACCACCCTTCGCACGCAACATAAAGCACTTCGCCGGGGAACCTACGAAGAGATTTTTTCTCGAGATGGGGTTTATGCTTTCAATCGCAGATCCGATGACGAAACCTTGTTAATCGCTCTCAATGCAGATGAAGAGGCCCGTACTATTGAAGCCAGCTTAACGGGTCAAAGCCGAAGCAAGAAAAAGGTACTTTTCGGACAGGCAGACTTCGAAATAAATAAGGAAAATATCCGATTGACTATCCCACACCGTAGCGGAGTAGTTATAAAAACATAAATAATTACCTTCGGCAGATATTGTTAAACATTATTCCAGACAGCATCGACAAGTGCGGGTAGAATTTCTCCCGATTTGCCTTGCAAGGAAAAATCAACCTTTGGTGAGAGTAGTGTTGGTTCTGTGTTGATCTCGATTACGATTGCTCCCCTATTGTGTGCTCCATAAGCCAGTGACGCAGCAGGTTGAACCTCGCCGGAAGTGCCGATTGAAAAGAATATATCGCACTCACGAGCAGCTTTCACGGCCGCTGCAAATTCATATTGCGGTAGAGCTTCGCCGAACCAGACCACATTGGGCCTGAGTAATCCGTCGCATACTCTACAACGCGGCACCTCTGAAGTGTCATTATCCCATTCATCGACCACCCTGCAGCATTCTGAGCAGCGGACGGTATTAATATTTCCATGCAATTCGATCAGATGCAAATTGCTGGCGATGCGATGTAATCCATCAACATTTTGAGTGATTAATGAAAAAGACGGAACATAAAGAGCCATTTGTTCAAGGGCGAAATGACCGGGATTAGGCCGTACACCTTTGATAGCTTCACGGCGCCAAGTGTACCAATCCCAGATTAATTTTGGGTTTCGATGAAACGCTTCTGGTGACGCCAGGTCTTGTGGTTTATATTGTGACCATAATCCGGTCTGAACATCCCGGAAAGTGCGAAGTCCGCTTTCTTGAGATACACCCGCCCCCGTTAAGACTGTCACGCGCTTTGAAATTCTTAAGACTTCGATGAGTTTGTCAGGAAACTTCATATTCTTTACGGACACGGGGCAACGGTAAGGTTGTTCATATACTGCGGTGAGCCAGCAATCCGATGGAGATTTCTATCTGACGCGACAAGTTGGTATTGACCCCACGCATCTAAAAATTCTCGATAATGAGTAAAGGACTTTGCCGTTATAGCATATGAGAAATTACCCTGGTCATCGTTGTTCATAATGGCACCTCCACCCCATTCTGTTGTATCACCTGTCTTCTTGTTCTCAAGTCGAAGCCAGATCGTAACCGTATGGATATTCGAAAGATCATCGATATGTGTAGTGATTTTAACAAAAGACGGCTCGCAAGCACCCCAATAGACATGATCTCCAGATATTCCTATGGTTTTGAATAAACTATTTTGAGGTATTGTTAATCCAGGAGGCGTCACCGTTGTGGTTGGTGTCGGAGAAAATATTGATCCTGGTGTACCTGTAGATGCGATTGTAGGTGTGGGTCCCAGGTAAATTAACGTAGGTGTACCGGTGAAAGTTGGAGTCGGCAAAGTTGGGGTAATCGTACTTGTCCAAGTCGGGGACATAATAGCCGTTGCTGTCGCAGAAGGAGCCGGGGGTGGTATAGTCGGCGTCACAGGGAACAAAATTGCATATGAGCATCCAGAAAGAAGAATAAAAAATAGAGGAATTACACAGTATATTTTCATTGTTCACCTTTTAACGCAACCGGGTAACGAATAGCTCAATTGTAGTATCAAAGGCAAATTTAGGTCAGTAATAAATCATTTTTGCGGTTGGGGAAATGGATCCTGAGAATCCGTTCATTAATGAATTGCGGAAAGGCCATGAACCAATTCCTGGATAGATTCTCGTAAATCTCAGGTTTCACCGGTTTGTTTCTCCTCTTTATCTGGTATAATTTCTGCTCGTGACTGGTCCTGCTCAGCGGTCTCGGCTGCGGGCATGGAGACCTGCAAAAATCCAAGAAAGGAAGCATACGTCATGCCGCTTGCCAAGGAAGTTAAAACAAAATTTATAACTGACTATCATCGCCACGAAACGGATACCGGTTCGCCTGAAGTTCAAGTCGCTATAATGACGGGACGCATTCAACAGTTGACTGAACATCTTCGGGCTAATAAGCACGATGAGTCTTGTCGCCGCGGACTCCTTAAACTCGTAGGACATCGCCGTCGCATGTTGGCATATTTACGCAAAGCAGATTACCAGCGATATCTGGGTATCACTGAAAGCCTTAACTTACGCCATAAATGAATTACAGTAAGCCCGAGTAGATGAGCCTCGCCCATCTACTATTTTTATTGCAAGTAACATTTGGGTCAATTGACATGACCGCTCGTCAGGAATTGAATAGTGCTGGCAACAATGTTGCCTCCGCTCTTCAGTCCCTGACCAGGCGGAAACTCAACCAGGGGCTTGCGCAAATTTACAACAAATATTAAGTCCCGAAAGTATAAGCGACACAAAGATTTTGATCTTTGCGCACTTGACGTACTTCGCGGCTCGATAAGTAAATTTGTACTTGCTCCAACAGGAGACAAAATGAAACCTGAAGTTAAACGCTATACTACTACCGTGGGGACGCGCACTGTGACATTTGAGACAGGCAAGTTAGCCGGTCAGGCAGGCGGCGCAGTCACGGTCGGTATAAACGATGCCATTATTTTCGCAGCCGCAACAATGGGTGGCGTCCGGGATGGTATTGATTTCTTTCCTCTATCCGTTGAATACGAAGAACGCTTATATGCAGGTGGAAAAATCCCAGGCTCGTTTTTCCGGAGGGAAGGGCGGCCATCCACAGAGGCGATCCTGATCTCCCGTCTCACAGATCGGCCATTACGGCCGTTATTTCAATATGGTATGCGTAATGAAGTACAAGTCATGATGTTCTCGCTCTCAGCAGATGGCGAAAACCCTCTAGACATCCTTGCCATCAATGCCGCTTCAGCCGCTATCATGATATCAGACATCCCTTGGAACGGACCTGTTGGCGCTGTACGTGTCGGGCGGTTGAATGGCGAGTTTGTCATTAATCCGACTTATTCTGAAGTGGATGCATCAGACCTTGACCTGCGGATTGCCGGCACCAAAGATGCCATCCTCATGGTCGAGTGTGGAGCAAATGAAATCCCGGAAGATGTGATGGCCGCCGCATTGGAGTTCGGTCATAAATCCCTTCAGCCATTGGTTGAAACTCAACTAAAAATGGCTTCTGAAATTGGCAAGCCTAAACGTCAGCCTGCCATCGCTTTAGCCAACCAGGACCTTCAAAATAAGGTTTTTGAGCGGGTCAACACACGAATGAATGAACTTTTGGACAAACCTCTGAATAAGGCTGAATTTTACGTCGGAATGGACTCTTTATTGGAAACCGTCGTGGGCGAAATGTGCACCATTCCACAAGGGGCAAACCCTTCGGACTTTCCGGTTGAAATTGATGTGAAGTCAGCTTTTAGCGAAGCTGAACAAAAGATCGTTCGAGATCGCATCCTAAGCGCCGGTAAGCGTCCCGATGGCCGCACGCCAACTGAAATACGTCCTATTTGGTGCGAGGTGGGGCTTTCCCCTCGTGCACATGGATCCGGATTGTTTACGCGGGGCGAGACTCAAGTTCTCTCACTCGCCACACTTGGTACTTTGGGTGAAGCACAGGAATTGGATTCGCTAAATCCAACAGATACCAAGCGTTATATGCATCACTACAACTTTCCACCTTATTCCACTGGTGAGGTAAAAGCCCTTCGCGGGCAGAGCCGGCGCGAAGTCGGACACGGCGCCTTGGCCGAACGAGCACTTGAGCCGGTCATTCCCGCAGAAGAATCCTTTCCTTATACTATCCGCGTCGTGTCCGAGGCACTATCTTCAAACGGCTCGACTTCGATGGGCTCGGTCTGCGGATCGACCCTTGCCTTGATGGACGCGGGCGTCCCGATCAAAGCGCCAGTGGCCGGCGTAGCAATGGGTTTGATAACTGACGAGAATGGCCGATATAAGATCCTTACTGACATTCAAGGTACTGAAGATCACCTTGGCGATATGGACTTTAAAGTTGCCGGTACTGCCGAAGGTATTACCGCACTTCAGATGGACATTAAAATATCAGGCTTAAGTGCTCAGATGATGAAAGAAGCCCTCGAACAGGCGCGTATAGCACGAATGTCTATCATGGAAAAAATGCTGGCTGTCATTGACACACCTCGCCCAGAGTTGAAACCACATGCACCGCGCATTATTACTGTCAAAATTCCTGTTGACAAAATTGGTGCCTTGATCGGTCCGGGTGGAAAGAACATTCGATCATTGCAGGAGGAAACTGGCACGAAGATCGACGTACAGGAAGACGGCACGGTATATATTGCCTCCACCGAAGGCGTGGGTGCTAAAGCGGCGAAAGAGCGTGTTGAGTCACTCAGCGAATCAGCTGTGATCGGTAACATCTACACAGGCAAGGTTGTACGCATCGCTGATTTCGGGGCATTTGTAGAAATTTTACCTGGCGTAGACGGACTTGTGCATATCTCCCAATTGGATAGCGAACGTGTAAATAAAGTGGAAGATATAGTAAGCATGGGCGATGAGATCACGGTGATGGTTACTGATATAGACCCGCAAGGAAAAATCCGGTTGTCTCGTCAGGCCGTATTGGAAGGCTGGACTGCAGAAGAAGCTCGTGAGAAAGACCAGCGAAGATCAGGTGGAGGCGGCAGCCGCGGTGGTTTCCGTGGTGGAAACGGGCGCGGAGGAGATCGGGATCGTCACGGGGGGGATCGAAACCGACGATAAAAAGCACCAAATGTTTATCTCCTTCAGATTTAAATCTGAAGGAGATATTAAATTAATGGGAATTTTGTTCTCATTTAGCGAGCTTTTCTTCCAATTTTTTCTTTACGTGGGGCCATTCCGAATTGAGAATGCTGTAATAAATCGAGTGGCGAACGTGCCCATCGGGGAGAATCATATGGTTTCGGAGGATTCCCTCCTTTACAGCCCCAATCCTTTCAATAGCGCGTTGCGATCGTTCATTTCGCGAATCTGTCTTTAATTGCACCCGGATACAATTAAATTCTTCAAAAGCCTGACGGAGCAGAAGGTATTTACATTCGGTATTTACCTGGGTGCGCCGGTACTCCGCCCCATACCAGGTTCCGCCAATTTCAAGGCTATTATGTTCGGGGCGAATTTCCATATACCGTGTCGTGCCCGCCACACGTCCTGATGCCAAATGGATGACAACGAACGGGAGGTCTGTGCCTTCTGCGGCATGATCCAGTAAGGTGTTTACCCAGCGTCGAATATCACTGTCGTTCCGCATCAAACCATACGGCATATATTCCCAAATACTATCTTCCAACCCTACCACAGCTAAACCAGCTGTGTGGTCTTCGGTTAACGGTTCAAGTCGAACAAATTGACCCGTCAGTACTACCGGTTTGACATCCATCATTTCAACCACTCTGCTTCAGATTTATCACGCGTTGGTAAGTAAGGCATGCGTGGCCCTTCCACGCCCATTAATTCTGCCAGAGCAGCTCGCATTGCTGTCCGATCGTCCCAAGTGTATTCGGTCTCTCCAAAACACATGGACTGTTCATGTCCTTTACCACACGAAAGAACAATATCGCCTGAACGTGCCAAATGTACCGCGAATCTTATTGCGTCACCACGATCAGCTACTCGCCAGAATGTCTGACCTTCAAGTCCTCCCTTCGACGCCGCACCTGCAGCCATTTCCTCGAGAATTCCCGTCAGTGATTCAGTACGTGGATCCTCAGCGGTGAGCACGGAAAAATCTGACAACTCTGCAGATGTTTCTGCCATCATCCGTCGCTTTTCCTTATCACGAAGCCCAGCTGAGCCGAAAATTGAGATAATACGTCCTTTTGTCATTTCTCTGGCAGTTTCCAATGTTACTTTGAGGGCGTTCGGGGTATGAGCAAAATCCACAATCGCAGCAAAGTCCTGACCGAGATCTACATTCTCCATTCGGCCTGGCACACTTTGTAGAGCTGAAATACCTTTTGCTGCAATTTCCGGCTTGATTCCAAGCCCAACAACTGTAACAGCCAGCGCAGCGAGGCAATTTGAGATGTTGTATTTCCCAAGTAACTTGCTTGAAATATCTACACGAAAGTCCTTAATTATGACTTTAAATTGAATCCCGAACTTATCACACTCTGCATCCACTGCGCGAACGCCGGCGCCCTCCCCAAACCCATAGCTCAACTTTTTGACTTTAATAAAGTCATTCAAATAATCAAATGATATGTCGTCACGATTAATGATCCCCAGACGTGGATTCCCATTGTTCTTCGGAAGTGTTCGTTCAAGACTCGAAAATAGCCTGGCCTTCGCAGCACGATAGTTCTCATATGAGCCATGTTGGTCCAAATGCTCGTGGGTTATGTTCGTAACGACACCGATATCAAATTCACAGGCGTCCACACGAAATTGAGCCCAGCCATGTGAGGTTGTTTCCAGAACAACATGTGTCAAACCAGATTCGACCATCTTCGCGAGATAATGTTGCACATCATGCGCATCGGGGGTTGTTACATGGAAGCCAGTATCCACGATCTCATTTCCGATGACTGCATTGACCGTCGAGATCATTCCCGTTCGAATTCCCGCGGCGAGCAGGATTTGGTAGATAAGATTCGATGTTGTAGTTTTTCCATCTGTACCAGTGACGCCGATTACTGTTAACTTTCGGCCAGGCCAATCGTAAAATGCGGCAGACAACCATGTTAGAGCTTGACGCGGATACCCAATTCGAATATACGGAATGGAGAGGCCTTTTATCACTTTCTCGCCTACAATTGCGCTTGCGCCATGCCCGATCGCCTCTGGAATAAAATTATGACCGTCTACAGAGCCGCCTTTTATCGCGACGAAGAGCTGACCCGGTTTGACGTCCCGGCTATCTAAGGTTATTCCAGTAACTTTTAGTTCAGGCAGTATTTTTGGAGTGTACACGAAGGGAAACTCGGAGAAGAGTTGGGGGAGTGTAATTGATCTATCGGCCATTTTAATTAAAAAGGGTTTTGGAGATTTTATCTCCAAAACCCTCTACTGTCCAAAGATTAATTTTACTGACTAACAACCTTGATATTAAATCGTGGTGATGATACAGCATACCGCATGATGTGCCAGAAGATCACGTACATTTCAACTCCCCGCGAAGTGGTTATATCACCCAAATCCATTACGGACTTCCAGCCAAACCAATCTCGCAAAATCGTGATAACGGTCGCCTTCGCCTCAATGTCGTTCCCACTAACGAATACGTCTGTCTTTTCAGGTAACTTGCTGGGATCAACCATTACGTTGACGTTCATTGTGTTTAGAGTTTTTACAACCCTTGCTTCTGGAAAGGTTCTCTGAATTTCCTCGCCCAGCGAATCAGTATTACAAACAGTTAGAGTCCAAAGTTTTGTCGAATAATCGAGCGGGTTTGAAGTATCGATCAAGATTTTGCCTTTTAAATTTTCATCTCCGGCTTGTTTCAGGGCTTCCAGGGATGCGGAGCCCAGGGTGCAATTGAATATGATTTCACCAAATACCGCTGCATTCATAAAAGTACCATACAAGGCATGATGTCCCTCCTTTTTTGCCCAGGCGATGGCATTCGGATTGGCTGCATCGCGTGAGCCCATTATGACATCATGTCCGAGCTGCACCAATTTCGATCCTATTGTCTGCCCTACATTCCCCGACCCCAACAAACCAATCTTCATAAGATCTCCTTCCTAAACGCATTGTTTTTGACTAGCCGCCGAACTTCACATCTTCAATGGATTATGCCGTAAGAGAAGGGTGAATTGAATTCTCGAAAATTATTATTACCTGTATTCGGGCATAGACAACTCAATACTCGTTCTGGCTGCACCCGCCATTCTTGTCTTCAGCCACTTAAGACGGAATGTCTCTTCACGCTCACGTTCTTCAAGAGAACTAACGATGAAGGCGGCAGTATCTTCGTAGTTGGGGATGAAAATATGCTGCAACGCATTTACACGCCGCTGAGTCTTGCGAAGCTCACCAGCCAGGCGCCAGACGGCGGTTACTAGCATGGATAGCTGCGGTACGCGAATGAGTACCTCCCGAAAGCCGGCGCTGGCCTCATCAAGGGCGGCATTCGTATCGCCTGGGCTGTACAACAATTTATACGGTTCGCCGCTCGATTGGATCACAGGGATGGGAACACCCATAATACCGCGTGACCTGATCTCTACTTCGACTGTTTTGCTGGCCGCAAGCGCAGCCCATTCAACATGTTCACTCCCCAGGGTTAACTGGGCTTTTTCCAAAGCTGCATAGGCGCTTGCGAGTAATTTCCAAACTTCGCGCTGGGTGCTATCTGCTTCTTTTGCAACGCGAATCAACTCTGCAGTCAGCGCTTCGCGTTTTCGATCCAGGATCTCGTACCCTTCACGCGCAAACTTAAGATCCTTCTTAACGCGGATCAAGTTTGTACGCGTTGGGGCAAGTTTAAGAACTGCCATCTTCGCCTTTATAGTATTTTTCGATCTCTTCGAGGCTCACCCGGGTAAGCTCAGCCTTTGGCAGCATTGAAAGCAGGTTCCAGTCAATATCAAGTGTCCGTTCGATATTCCGATTTTCAGTGGGACCTTGCCTGACGAAATCCCGTTCGAAAGCAAGGCCAAACTTCAAATACTGCTGATCGACCGCGCTTAATTCTTCTTCTCCGATCACGGAAGCCAGTGCGCGGACGTCCTGCATATGGGCATACGCTGCATATACCTGCGCAGTCACTCGTGGATGATCGTCGCGCGTCCGTCCCTTGCCAATCCCGTCCTTCATCAATCGTGAGAGACTGGGCAATACGGTAATGGGTGGATAAATATTCTGATAGTAAAGTTCACGCCCCAGCACGATCTGACCCTCGGTTATATAGCCGGTCAAATCCGGCACTGGATGTGTGATGTCATCGTTTGGCATGGTTAAAATCGGGATCTGTGTGATCGAGCCTTCGCTGGTGCGAATACGGCCGGTTCGTTCGTACAGAGACGCAAGGTCACTATAAAGATAGCCGGGATAACCCTTACGGCTTGGCACTTCACCGCGCACATTGGATATCTGGCGAAGTGCTTCGCAGTAGTTGGTCATATCCGTCAAAATAACAAGTACGTGCATTTGCAGGTCATATGCCAGGTATTCTGCCAGGGTTAACGCTGCGCGCGGTGTGACAAGACGTTCCACCGCAGGATCATCCGCAAGGTTAAGGAACATCGCCACTCGAGTCAACGCGCCGCTCTCAGTGAATGATTTGCGGAAGTAATCTGCCACATCATGCTTGACACCCATGGCGGCGAACACGATGGCAAACTGTTCTGTTTCGGTTGGAGGACTTCCGGCGGGGGTGCCCAGTGCCGCCTGGCGCACGATCTGCGCGGCGATCTGGTCGTGCGGCAAACCTGCGCCTGAGAAGATCGGTAGCTTCTGACCGCGCAGAAGGGTATTCATTCCATCGATTGTGGAGATACCGGTTTGGATATAGTCACGTGGATATACGCGGGCAGTCGGGTTAATCGGCTGACCGTTCACATCCCGGTATTGGTCTGTGAGTGGCTGAGGACCGCCATCTATCGGACGACCGAGGCCGTCGAATACGCGCCCTAGCATTTCCTCCGCGACCGGTACGTGCAACGTGCTTCCGAGGAAACGGGCGCTAGTTCCGTCAATCGAGAGGCCGGTGGAGCCGGCGAAGATCTGAATGACCGTTACATCTTCACCCACTTCAACCACCCGGCCGCGTCGCAAACGACCCTGCGAATCGTTTATATCCACAACTTCGTCATAGCTGACATTCGGAGCGCCCTTGATCATGACGATCGGGCCTTCAATCGTGCCGACGCCCATAACTTCCTGTCCACCGTGTACGGTTAGATCACTCATTTGTACTCCATCTCCAATTGATTCATTTGCTCATCAATTGTTTTTTGAATTTCATCCATCTTTCCCAGTTGGTCGTTCTCAACGAGGGTCTTCATACGGATGAGGGTACCAATGACCGGCAGATTACGGACCACCGAAATCGTCGCGCCGTGTTTTATGACCCGGGTGGCGCGGGAATGGAAATACAACATTAATTCCAACATGCGGATCTGCTTTTGGATCGTTGAGAACGCATCCACGGTATCCATGGCATTTTGCTGGAGAAACCCTTCGCGAAGGATGCGCGCAGTCTCAAGGATAATCCGTTGTTC
>JBGQIO010000028.1:0-25589 GCA_041498515.1 Anaerolineae bacterium | reverse complement strand
GCCGGTAGCCGACGCAACACTTTCAAGCGCCCCAAAATCAATAAAACTTTTTCCAAGGAACTCGCGTCCGGGGATCATATGGCCGATCTCCCCCGAGGCCTCGCTCGAGCCCCGGTAAAGAGTACCGTCCATAATGATGCCTGCCCCTATACCGGCTCCAAGGGTGATCAAAACCATGTTCTGCACATTTTGTCCCGCGCCGAACCAAAGTTCTCCCAAGGCGGCCAGGTTTACGTCATTATCCACCGTGATAGGCAGTTTATAACGATCATTCAACCTGGCCTTGAGTGGAAAGTCTTTCCAATTCAATGCGTAAGCCCACTTGACAATCCCTTCCTGATGGTGTGTGATCCCCGGCGCACCCACTCCTATGCCGCGCACACGCCGGTCATGCAGCCCCGGGCGGGTCAACAGGTCATCGATCAGCTTCGTAAGCAGGACGTAGCAAGCCTCCCCTGAGGCGCCTTCCCGATCCATGGTCACTTCATCAATAATGTGCCCGTCGATTTCAGAGATGGCGCCGTAAAGTTTCGTGCCGCCCATATCAACCCCAAGGACTACATTTCCGTCGGCATTGAACTCAAGAAGAGGCCGACGGCGCCCGCCGCTCCACTCGGTCTCGCCCTGCGGACGGACAAACCCCTCCTCCACTAATTTATCCACAATGCGCATGACGGTGGGCAGGCTGACGTCCAACTGCCTGGCGATCGTCGTACGTGCGATTGGGCTTTCCCGGCGAACGATCTCAAGGATGGCTGAACGGTTGATCCCGCGCATTTCCGTAGCCGTTATGGTGCGCTGTTTAATCATGTTCTTGCGCCTGAGGTTTCATGGTCAATTATTTACACAGTGTAACAATTATTTACAGAGAGTTAATTACATTGTATCTGATTTTGAGAAAAAGTCAACCAGGAATTTATGAGAAAAAGCACGAGAAACATCTTGACGCTTTTTCCCTTTACCCGTAAGATAAGCCCGCAAATAGAACATTCATTCAGCAAATGGGAAATTCACCACAATGCTCACGAAGGGCACAAAGGCCTAATTTATTTACCTGACAGCCTTCGCGCGCTCCACAGTTCTAAAAAAGGAAATAGCATGGAACTTGGCTTAGTCCGCAAAATAGATATCGATAGCGAGATGCAGCAGGCGTATCTGGATTACGCCATGTCCGTCATCGTGGCGCGCGCCCTGCCCGATGCCCGTGACGGTCTCAAACCCGTCCAGCGCCGCATCCTGTATGCCATGTACGACATGGGCATCCGCGCCGACACGGCATACAAAAAGTCCGCGCGCATCGTCGGTGAGGTGCTCGGTAAATATCATCCGCATGGCGACGCGGCCGTCTACGAAACCATGGCACGTCTGGCTCAGGATTTCTCCATGCGCACCCTGCTCGTGGATGGACAGGGCAACTTCGGCTCGGTGGATGGCGACCCGCCAGCGGCTATGCGTTACACGGAAGCGCGTCTCGCCGCGCCCGCCCTGGATATTCTGGCGGACCTCAATAAGGACACGGTCGACTTCATACCCAATTTCGATGATACCTTGACCGAGCCAAGCGTTTTACCCGCCGCGATCCCCAACCTGCTCGTAAACGGCGCAACCGGAATCGCGGTCGGGATGGCTACCTCCATTCCGCCCCACAATCTCGGTGAAATTGTGGACGCACTGGTTTACATGCTCGACCGGTGGGAAAAGCTCGACGATATCGATGTCGATCAGTTGATGGAATATGTACAAGGCCCTGACTTTCCCACGGGCGGTGTCATCATCCAGGAAAAGGGCGATGAGGATATAGAAGCCGCTTACGGATCGGGCCGCGGCCGGGTCACAGTGCAGGCCAATGTCCATACGGAGGAAATGGAACGCGGAAAAAGCCGTATCATCGTCACCGAACTACCCTACCAGGTCAACAAGTCCAGTTTGATCGAGCGCATTGCCGAGCTGGCACGCGAGGGCCATCTGGACGGCTTGTCCGATCTGCGCGACGAATCCGATCGTCAGGGTATGCGCATCGTCATCGAACTCACGAAAAATGTCGAACCCGAAACAGTACTGCGCGAACTCTACAAGCGCACGCCTATGCAATCCACTTTCAGCATCAACCTGCTGGCACTGGTGGACGGTGAGCCGCGCACGCTCACTCTTAAGGGAGCGTTACGCGTCTATATCGAGCATCGGCTGACGGTCATAAAAAGACGCGCCGAGTTCGACTTGGCAAAGGCGCGGGCGCGCGCCCACATCCTTGAGGGATACTTGGTCGCGCTCAAGAATCTGGACGAGGTCATCAACCTGATCCGCAATGCGTCTGATGTGGAAGCCGCGCGGGCAAAACTGATGAAGCGCTTCAAGCTGACCGAGCTGCAGGCTACCGCCATCCTTGATCTGCAGCTGCGCCGCCTGGCTGCGCTGGAACGCAAAAAAATAGAGACCGAATACAAGGAAATGACCGGACTGATCAAGGACCTGGAAGGCTTGTTGAAATCGTCCAAGCGTATGCGCGGGGTGGTAGCCGAAGAGTTGTTAAAGGTGAAAGAAGCATATGGCGACCGCCGCCGAACGCAAATTGTAAATTTGAAAAAAGGCGCCAAGGCCGCCAAGATGTTGACTGCCACCGACCTGCTGCCCGACCAGTCGGTGTGGATCGGCGTTACCGCGGACGGCTTGGTGGCACGCACGCATGAGGATAAACAGCCGAAACATTCGGGCAACGATGCACCGCGCTGGCTGGTGAAAGCCTCCACAACGGATACGATCTATTTTGTTTCCAAATCCGGAAAAGCCGCCGCGGTAGCCGTACATGTGATCCCCGAATCGGAAAAACTGACCAACGGCCCGATGTTTTACAAGGTCTCGCCGCTAACGGAGAATGATTCGCTGGCGGCTGTCTTTGCCTTGCCCTCCAGAAGATCCGATTATCCTGCAGAAACCTGCGTCATCACAACCACGCGCTTCGGCATGCTCAAAAAGAGCCTCATCAGCGAGTTGCCCGGGCCCTCGTCGCAAACGTTCACATTGACAAAGGTGAATGAAGGCGACCGCCTCGGCTGGGTTGGTCTGACCGACGGCAAGAAGAAAGATATCCTGCTCGTTACGGCGCGAGGCATGGCAATCCGTTTCCGTGAAGAAGACGTTCGTCCAATGGGATTGATGGCGGCCGGTGTGAATGGCATCAAGTTGGAAGATAAGGACGAAGTGGTGGGCATGGAGATCCTACCCGTCGAAGGCGAGGTCTTCCTGTTAACCAGCGATGGGAAGGCAAAACGGATCGAACAAAAAGAATTCCCCTCGCAGGGACGCTATGGCAAAGGAGTGAAAGCCTGGGACTTGCCCAACAAGGTCTGGCTGGCCGGAGTCGTCACCGACAAGTCGAACCATATGGCAACGATCCACCTGAGCAAAGGCGCGCCGAAGTCCGCTCGCCTCGACGCGGCCGGCATCCGCAAGCGCGCCGCCACTAAAGGTGACGTGGTGGTGGAAGTGAAGCCGGGTGAGGAAGCCGTATCCATCAATATCGGTTGGATGGTGGAAAAATTTGTGACGGCGAATAAGGCGGAGCCAGAGAAACCAGCCGCGAAAAAGGAAGGAAAGAAACCTGCGAGGAAGAAAGCTCCGCCAGTGAAAAAAAAGAAAGCCGTGCCTGCGAAGAAGACCGCCAAGAAAAAGAAAAAATAGGGTCGCAGCTCAAGTTCGAAAATGAGCTTCCATTTATATGACGAGGAAAATATCCAAAACCGATCGTTGTTCGTCAGACCTTCGGTTTTATCTCTGGTGAAATTTGACTTAAGAAATATACTCTTAAAGGTGTTGCCCATGCTCATCAGGCGTATCACTTTTATTCTATTGACAGCCTCCCTGCTGGCTTGCAATTTTCTGACCAGCAAACTGGCCCCTCTTACTGCAAGGCTCGTACCGCTGACACCAGCCTATATCCCCTCGAATTGCCAGAACATCGCTCTGGCAACCATCCCTGCGGCTACTGCTCTCGCCAAACCCACTCCGGAACTCGAAGCCAACCCCGAGATCTCTCAGACCCTTCAAAAGCGCGTCTTCCAGGAAACCGTGGATGTGATCAACAAAGTATATGTCTATCCCGATTTCAACGGAAAGGATTGGCCCGGGATCGTTTCAAAAACCAAAACGGAAATAGATGCGGGGGCGAACACGGAAACATTCTACTCTGACATGGAATCGATGGTCACGGATCTGGGCGACGACCATTCGCGTTTTGAATCGCCGGTGGAGGTTGCGCAATCCAAAGCAGAGCTTTCCGGGATCAACCAATATGTGGGGATAGGGATCTCTATTTTGCCCCAGCCGGATAAGGATCAAGCAACGATCATCTCGGTTTTTCACGATTCCCCCGCGGAACACAGCGGCTTGAAACCTCATGACAGCATTTTGGCCGTGGATGGCTTGCCAATGGCCAAGGATAGGAAAAGTTATCTCTATTTGGCGCGCGGGCCTGAGTGTTCAGCGACCGTACTGACCGTCAAGTCGCCCGGACAAGCGCCGCGTCAGGTTATGCTGGTGCGTCAGGAGATAACCAGCCCGGAACCGATCGACTCCAGCCTCATCCCGACCACGGATGGTTCGCACATTGGATATATTCTCATCCCGACATTTTTCGATGAAACCATTCCAAAACAGATCTCGGAGGCCTTGAATAACTTTGGCCGGCTGGATGGCCTGATCCTCGACAACCGCATGAACACCGGCGGCAGCAGTGATGTACTGATCCCGACCCTGTCCTACTTTACGTCCGGGACCTTGGGCCAATTTAAAGGCCGCAATGAAACACGGCCGTTGACCATTAAGCCCGATCCTATTCAAAATTCACAGGACGTGCCGCTGGTCGTATTAGTAGGCACTGGAACCGTAAGTTACGGCGAGGTTTTTTCAGGCGTACTCCAAGACTCGGGGCGCGCCAAGATCGTCGGTCAGACCACCCTGGGCAATGTGGAAACGTTGTACGGTTATAACTTTGACGATGGCTCGGACATTTGGATCGCACAGGAGACTTTCGATCCCGCTCACTCACATGCTAACTGGGAAGCGACCGGCATAATTCCGGATGTCCAAGCTTGCGCGGATTGGGATACCTTTACTCTCGCTACCGATCCTTCGGTCGCGGCTGCGCTGGTAATTCTCGGGCATAAATAGCAAGAGTGCTTACTGGCAAAAGACCCGATGGATATTTCTGTCGCGATGAATCAAAAAGTGCTGGCATATCTTTCTGCCAGGTACCCCGACTCGCCCCTCACTCTTTTACCCCAAGAAAACGAACGTGACCCGTATATGCACCTCGGCAGCCATCCGGATATCGTCGTTCGCATTTGGAAAGAGATCGGCGCTAATTTGGATTCCGATTGCCGCCTGATCGTTTGTGGCACTCCGGCTCTGGTCCAACCGGAGACAGGAATTATCCTTGCCTTCGCCCTCGGTACACAATATTGCCTGCACCTCCCGGCTCTTTTGGCCAGAACAGCTCTGGCGACTGGTGCTAAAACGACGACGAAGTGGTCCAACGGGAGCGTGATGGACGTCGCCAAGAAATTTGGCGAAGGTTGGATCTTCGGGAAATGGTTGAAGGATGAAATCGAATGGTGTCAGCAGGCTTATCGGGTATTCGGCTCATCCAGGCGGTAGTGGCAAATGAGAGGGCGTCCAATAGATCGCCCTCTTTCCGTTTTGCCCTATCTTCCCTCACGGCAGCGGATGCTGCTTGAAGAAGGTCCACATCACATCGGTGGCATTGATCGCCTGGGAGGTGATGGCCTTCGGCATGACGGGGGAACCTGGCCAGGAATGACCGTGATTTGCGAGTGTGTACAGGATCACTTCGGCACTGCCCTGGCAGCCCGACCAAGTCTGCACGGTCACCGTATCCACAGGTGAAGTTTCTGCAGGCGTGGAGGCGCAGCGGTCGCGTTCCGCCCAGGCGGCGGCCCAATCCGGAATGGGTGGCTCCATCATTTGTGGAACGCCGCCTGTATATGGAACGCTATTATCATCGAGTCCGTGAAAGGCCAGGACAGGCATGGGGCGGGACGGATTGCAATCCTGCCAGAAGTTATATGCACCTGAATCGGGAGCTATGGCTGCGATGATATCCGCCATGCTGCATCCGAGACGATCGGTCATCCCCCCGCCGTTGGAAATACCTGTTGCGTAAATCCGCCTGGGTTCAATGGAATACTGGCTTTCAATAAAAGTGATCAGGTCGCGTACGAACTGCCGGTCCTTTTGGCCGTCGGTTCCGGGGCCGGTATACCAGGTTGAATTAATTCCATCTGGATATACAACGATAAAGCCCTCACGATCAGCTTTGGCAGACATACCTGTCAGGGCTTCTTCCTGTCTCGAGTTGGAGCCCAACCCGTGGAAATTGATAATCAGCGGAACCGCTTCGCCTCCTTGATAGACGGGGGGCACATGTAAAATGTAATGTCGGCTCAGGCCGCTTGAGATGATCTGCGCATCGATCGAACCGCCGCGGACCGAGGCCGGGGGTTGGGGAGAATTGGTGCTTAAGTTCGATCGGTCCTGGAACGGACGATTGCAAGCGGCACCTATTAATAAGAATAAGATAAGAGAATATCGTCTATCCATTTGGGGATTATTTCGGCGGCAACAACACTCTAGGATAAAACTTGATTCAGCACGTCGGCGACTTTAAGGTGCGGGCGGTTGCCCTACCAAAGTAAAAGGCGTTCGCCCTACCAAAGTGGTAGGCGCTCGCCCTACCATTTTACCAATATACACTCTGAGGCTTATACTACATCTTCAAAAATGCGTCAGCGGCTGACAGACATACTCGAAGATTTAAAAAAACGCTCTCAAGTTTTGCAAGCCGATGTGCATGCCTTGCTTCTCGCCTTTCGTGACCCTCGCACCCCCTGGTATGCACGCGGTCTGATCGCGCTGGTTGCCGCCTACGCCTTAAGTCCCATCGATCTGATCCCGGATTTCATACCCGTGCTTGGCTATTTGGATGATCTGATCCTTGTCCCGGCCGGGATCGCTCTTGCTATCCGGATGATACCGCCGCAGGTATGGGCGGACTCGCGCAAAACCGCACAGGATGCCAGCGACGCTGGAAAGGGCATGGGAATGGTCGGCGCAGGAATCATTGTCATAATCTGGATATTGGCTATAATCATCTTCTCCTCGTACATCTTTCAATGGCTCAAGGAAAAAAAATGACCCTGGATGTCAACTTCACCCTTATCCGTTTAGTCACCGCCGCGGACCAGTCCGAATGGCTGAGAATGCGTCATGAACTATGGCCGGAAGTCGAACCGGAGGACCTGCTCCATGAGATGGAAAGGATCATGGCTGATCCTCAGACGCCGGTCTTTGTATTCGAACGACCGGACGGCCGTCTGGGCGGTTTCATTGAGACCGGCACCCGTAAATATGCCGATGGCTGTGAGACCAGCCCGGTCGGCTACATCGAGGGCTGGTTGGTGGATGAAGACTTGCGAGGTAAGGGTATTGGCAAAGCGCTTGTAAAAACCGCCGAAAATTGGGCGCGTGAACAAGGCTTGCGCGAGATGGCTTCAGACACCTGGCTTGATAATGAGGTCAGCATCGCAGCGCATATGAAGATGGGGTACGAAGAGGTCGAGAGATTGATCCATTTTGCAAAAACTCTTTAATGGCCAAACGTGGCTGAGTAGGGTAAAAAGACAACGTCGATTATTAGCGAATTCCACTGGCCTGCCAGGTGCTGGGGGCCAAGGTTATCACACTCCAGCGCAAGATTCGAAGATTCGTTCTTACCCGCGGTTTCATGAACCAAGCGAGAAGACCTATGAAGAAACTGGTTCTTTTATTACTCGTCTTGACGGCCGTATCCTGCACGCCGGCGGGCGCAGGCTATACACCCGTTGTTACACCGATAACTGAAGAGGCACTTATATCTATTTCTCTTTCAAGCACAGCATTTGCGGCGGGAACATCCATCCCAGCCGCTTATTCCTGCACCGGACGCAGCATCTCGCCCCCGCTGGCCTGGAGTGACCCACCCTCCGGGACAAAATCCTTCGCTCTTATCATGGACGATCCCGACGCACCCTTCGGAACCTTCGTTCACTGGGTGATCTACAACATTCCAGCCTCCAGCCGCGGACTGCCCGAAGCTGTGGTCGCCAATGGTCAGTTAGCCGATGGCACCCTGCAAGGTAACAATGGCGCAGGCCGGGTTGGTTACATGGGTCCCTGCCCGCCCTCGGGTACGCATCGCTATTTCTTCAAACTGTATGCGCTCGATAACGACTTGAGCCTTTCCTCCGGAGCCGGCAAAGACCAATTACTCAATGCCATGCAGGGACACATCCTTGCGCAAGGCGAGTTGATGGGCACGTTCAGCAAATAACCTCATGGCCTACATCGGAGAGATCGCCGGCCTGCTGACGTCTTTATTCTTTGCCGCCAACGCACTCTTCATCACTCAGGCTGGAGAACTGGTCGGTTCGATCATTGTCAACCGGACGCGCGTCGTCTTCGCGCTGATTTATCTCGTCCTGCTTAATCTGCTTCTCTATCGTCAGCCTTTCCCATTTAATGCCGGGGCCGATCATTGGATGTGGCTGCTGCTCTCAGGTGTGATCGGCCTCGCCTTGGGAGATGCTTTTCTTTTCCAGGCTTACCTGTATGTCGGCCCGCGTCTGGGAATGTTATTACTGAGCCTTTCCACAGTCTTCGGCGCACTGGAAGCCTGGGTTTTCTTCGGTGAAACCCTGCGGTTCACACAGATCCTCGGCATCGCTCTCACCACGGCGGGCATCCTCTGGGTCCTGTTTGAGCAAGGCGACGCCAAAGTGCAAAAGATCCGGCCTTCTCCGCTCGGTATTCTGTTCGGCGTATTGGCCGCCGCCGGACAGGCAACCGGCCTGGTCTTTTCCAAACAAGGCATGCAAGGAGATTTCTCACCAATCCGAGCCAATGCCATCCGAATGCTCGCCGCTGTAATCGCGTTATTGGTGGTGATGTTTATCCAAAGACAAGCCGGTAGGACGGTTCAAACTCTGCAGGCCAATCCCTCCGCGATCCCGCTGCTGGCAATCGCCGCCTTGATCGGCCCGGTGATCGGTGTCTCGCTTTCGCTGCTGGCAGTTCAAAATACGGCGGTCGGTGTGGCCAGCGTCCTGACATCGCTCGCGCCCATTTTTATGCTGCCTGTCGCTCATTTTTTTTTCAAAGAACATCTTGGCTGGCAGACAGTCGCTGGGACGCTTCTAGCGATGGCGGGTGTGGCGATCCTCTTTCTTACTTGACTGATATTATCTATTCAAAAAGTGTTTAGCAGGGTTATGACGGAACACAGACCTCTACGCCGCAGGAAGTATAATCATTTCCTATGAGTGTTTTGCAGGGCAAACGGCTTATCCTCGGCATCACCGGTTCTATTGCCGCATTCAAGGCGGCGGAGCTTGCCTCCCGACTCACCCAAATGGATGCATTAGTGGATGCCATCCTCACACCCGCCGCGGAAAAATTTATTACGCCCCTCACCCTGCAATCGGTCACAGGCCGGCGCGCCTTCACCGAGGGCGATCTATGGGGCGGTGAGGCGCATGTCTTGCACGTCGGGCTCGGCCACAGCGCCGACCTGATGGTCATCGCACCCTGCACGGCCAACACCCTCGCCCGATTGGCGCACGGTGAAGCCGATAATTTGCTCACCATCACCGCGCTCGCCGCGCAGTGTCCGCTGCTCATCGCCCCGGCCATGGATGGCGGCATGCTCGATCATCCAGCCACTCAGGAGAATCTTGCCAAACTCAAGGAGCGCGGAGCATATATCGCCGGGCCGGCAGAAGGACATCTGGCTTCGGGGCTCTCAGGCAAGGGACGTTTGCTCGAAGCCGTCGAGCTGGTCGGTTACATCCGCTTCGTGCTCGGACGAAAGGGCCGGCTCGCCGCAAAAAAGGTCGTGGTCTCTGCCGGTGGTACTCAGGAACCTCTCGACCCTGTACGCGTCCTTACTAACAAGTCGTCGGGCAAACAGGGCTATGCGCTGGCGCAAGCTGCCATCGACGCGGGCGCAGACGTCACGCTCATTACGGCGCCTACGGCGCTCATGCCGCCGATCGGTGCGCGGATGCTGGCGGTCCAAACTGCAAAGCAGATGTTGGAAGCAGTGTTGAACGAATCCGCTGCCGCCGACGTCCTGATCATGGCCGCTGCAGTAGCCGACTTTAGACCAAAACAAATAGAGGGAAAGAAGATGAAGAAACGGGATGGGATACCTCACATTGAGCTTGAAGCGACTGAAGATATATTGGAAGCGGTAGGCCGCCAAAGGTCCGGTAAGTCTGCGCTGCAACCGGTGGCGACCGGACGGAATGTCGCAGCGAAGCGTCCCTGTATCATGGTCGGATTCGCAGCCGAGTCGCACGCCCTGCTCGAGAACGCCGGTGAGAAACTGAAGTCCAAGGGATTAGACCTGATCGTCGCAAATGACATCTCTTCGAAAGACTCGGGCTTTGGCGTGGAAAACAACCGGGTTACTTTATTGTATCCAAGCGGAAAACAAGAACCCCTGCCTTTGATGAACAAAAGCGAGGTGGCCACTGCCATCATCGATCGCCTCGCGGCATTTTTGGAATAAGCATGCGTATCCTGGTCATTTCAGACATCCACGCCAACTTCACCGCCTTGCAAGCCGCCCTGCAGGACGCGGGCCAAATCGATGAATCCTGGTGCCTCGGCGACCTGATCGGTTACGGTCCTGACCCGAATGCGGTGATAGAACAAGTGCGGGAGCTTCCGAAATTGACCTGTGTTTTGGGTAACCACGACGTAGCCGTTTTGGGCAGGATGGCGCTAGAGGCCTTTAATGGCGATGCGCGTCGTTCATTAACCTGGACTGAAGAAGTATTGACGGCGGACAACATGGAGTTCCTAAGATCCTTGCCTCAAACTTCTAAAGTGCGCGGCGACGTGACCCTGGCGCATGGAAGCCCGCGCGACCCGATTTGGGAATATGTGCTCAACACGCTTTCCGCGCGGCTCAACTTCGATCATTTCGAGACCCCGTATTGTTTTGTGGGACATTCGCACATCCAATGCATATTCCAACGGGATAACGTAAAGGACCGTGTGACCATGGAGATCGCAAAAATAGGAGAGCCAATCACACTTAAACCGCGGGCCATTCTCAACCCCGGTTCGGTGGGCCAGCCGCGTGATCGTGATCCCCGTGCAGCCTATGCGATCTATGACAACCTGAAGAGCACCTGGGAAGCGCGCCGGGCTGCTTACAACTTCGCCGAAGTACAGCAGCGCATCCTTGAGGCGCACTTGCCGGAGAAACACGCCCTGCGGCTGGCCGAGGGTTGGTGACTCCTTACTACCCTGATCATTACACATTTCAGGAAAAAAGGATGAAAGGGGGATGCTCCGGAACTTTTAGAAGCACATTTCGTCTGTAGAGCAAATCACCTTACACTTCATCCTTGAAGGAGGACGAAATGAAACGCTCCATTTTGATCATTGCGATCGTCTCAGTGCTGATCCTGGCAGCTTGCAGCTCCTTGCGCTCCGCAGCAACACAAGCTCCGGCCGCGACGGCGGCTCCCGGTTTCTATGGAAATGTTCCAGCCATGGGTGGTGCAGCTCCAGCCCCACTGGAAGCGCTGCCACAATCTAGCGACGCCGCAAAGTCTAACGCTCAAAATCCAACCGGTGCTGTCACCGATAATTCAGGAGCCACCACCAACCGGCTCGTCATTCAAACCGCCGATTTAAGCATCGTTGTCAAGGATGTGAATGCCCGCGTCCAGGCCATTCAGGATATGGCGAAGGCCATGGGTGGATTCGTCGTGTCGGTCAATATCTCCCAGACCTATGCCAGCGACGGTACGCAGGTGCCGCAAGCGCAGGTCGTGGTACGTGTACCACAGGAAAACCTGGACGATGCGCTGGCTCAGGTCAAGAAGGATGTGGTGGACGTCCAGAACGAGACGCGTAGCGGCCAGGATGTCACCGATCAGTACGTGGATCTGCAATCACGCCTCACAGCCAAGCAAGCGGCTGCGGACCAATTGACCAAGATCATGCAAAACGCAACCAAGACCGAAGACGTCCTGGCAGTCTATACTCAACTGCAGCAGATCGACAGCGATATCGAAGTGCTGAAGGGTCAGATCAAATATACCGAACAATCTGCGGCGCTTTCGGCCATCAGCGTGAACATCATCGCTGAAGAGACGGTCAAACCCATCCAAGTGGCTGGCTGGAAACCGCAGGGCGTGGCGCGTGATGCCCTCCAAAGTTTGATCTACTTCTGGCAGGATTTCGCAGACTTCCTCATCCGCTTCTTCCTGTACACTCTGCCTGTGCTCGTCACCATCGGCATACCGCTCTTCCTGGTCTTTCTCCTGCTCCGCTGGATCCTTCGCAAGACTCGCAGGCCACGAACGGTCCAGGCAGTGGTAGAAGGCAAGAAATAACAACTTCTTAAAGCAATGACAGTCACCGAATGGTGACTGTCATTTTTAGAGAGGGGTTATAATTTTTTTAGAATGGACAAACTCGTTCGCAACGCGCAGGAACTCTTTCACGTCCATCTCATGGGGCGACAGGTGATGGCTTTACTCACTTATGAGCGAGAGCTGCTCGACTGGAATATGAAATTCAATCTTACCGCCATCCGTGACACGGAGTCGATCAGGACCAAACATTTTTTGGACTCGTTTTCCTGTGTTATTGCATGGGGTGCGAACCCGCCCAGTCGCTTGATCGACGTGGGAACGGGCGCAGGTTTCCCCGGTCTGCCGCTTAAGATTTTATATCCAGGCATGAAGCTGACCCTGGTCGAGTCGGTTGGAAAGAAAGCCATGTTCTGCGAGCATATTGTGCGCATGCTCGGCCTCGATAATGTGGAAGTGATCAAGGGCCGCGCGGAAGATGTGGGACAACTGCCTGCACATCGCGAGAAATATGAATGGGCGGTGGCACGCGCCGTTGCAAATATGAATGTGCTTTGCGAGTATCTTCTGCCGCTCGTCAAGATCAACGGGATGATGATGGCACTTAAAGGCGAAAGCGGACCCGCCGAGGCCCAATCCGCAGAGAAGACGATGAAGTTATTGGGGGGAAAATTGAAACAGGTGCTTCCGGTTAACCTGCCCGGTGTGGCCGATGATCGATTTCTGGTTCTGGTAGATAAATTCGCCGCCACACCTCCCAAGTATCCACGCAAACCGGGCATGCCGATGAAACAACCTCTATGAGTCTCAGACCCCCGAGGTCTTAAAGACCTCGGGGGTCTATAACCAGTCTATCAACAGCTTGCTTCATCCACAATGATGATCTTGTCGTCCTTATTGGGGATAATGCACAGGAACTCGAACGGCTCTTCACCCATATTATGGTAAGAGTGGATCGCGCCCTCAGGGATGAATACCACGTCGCCGGTCCTGACCTGATGGATTTCATCGCCGATGGTGATGGTGGCTTGTCCTTTCAGGACGTATTGCTCATGTTCAACGGTGTTTGTGTGGCGCGGCATACCCCCGCCTTTTTGCATGGAGAACTTACGCAGGGCAAAGTTCGGGCCTTCCTGAGAAGAGATCAAGACCTGGATGGTCGTGTCCTTGCCCGCCATAACATCTTTGGCTTCGACATCCCTGGCGTGTTTAACTGGCATGTTTTTTTATCCTTTTTGTTTTCCAGTGCCTTTGCAAGACAGCTTTTCTCGAAGCAATCACAGCTAAACAGCAAACAAGCAATAACAAGGACAGGAGATTGTTTCGTCTCGCCAGCTTCGACCGCCAATACGTTCATGCTTTCTGAATTGTCCCATCCTCCACTTTCCACACCTCCGATTTTTCCAGGAATTCAGATGTGAACATCTTTGCATCTGTCGCGGTAAACAATACCTGCTCGGCTTCACTCACATAGTGTAATAGATCGGCACGGCGCTGAAGGTCGAGTTCTGCCATAACTTCATCCAGCAGGATCACAGGCCATTCACCCGTGCGTTCCTTCATCCAGTTCACCTCGGCCAGCTTGAGTGCAAGCAGGGTGGTCCGCACCTGGCCGCGCGAGCCATATTCACCCAGGTCAATGCCGTTGGCGAGCAGGCGCAGATCGTCGCGATGCGGGCCAACAGTAGTCATGCCCCGGGCGATTTCCTCGGAGCGGAGCTGTGCCAAACGCGCGCAGAAGCCCGAACGGATCTCATCCAGCTGAAGAGACGAACGGTCCACCTCCGTGGTCAATTTCATGCCGATTTGGCGGTCGGGAGTCGGCAGGGGATCATAAGCCGGTTCATAGAGAAGGCGTAACACTTCCTTGCCGTGCGTCAACTCGTGATGGACTCGCGTTGCCAGCCGTTCGATCTGCTGGACAGCCTCGATGCGCCAAAGGATGATCTGCGCGCCGAGGCGCGCTAGCGTTTCATCCCAGACCGTGAGCTGGTCGCCGTCTCCGCCGCGTTCGCTCAATGCTTTGAGCAAAGCATTGCGCTGGGTGAGCGCCTGGTTGTATTCACTCAACACGCCGGCATAGGCGGGGACAGCCTGGGCCAGGGTCAAGTTAAGGTAACGCCGGCGTTCATCCGGCCCGTCTTCGATGATTTGCGACATCTGTGGTACGAAGATCACCGCGTTGAAGTGGCCGATCAATTCGTTCATTTGCTTCTTTACACCGTCCAGCAGGATTTCCTTGCGCAAACGCTGGCCGTTGATGCCCGTCGGCTCGAGGATGAGCCGCGCTTCGAGTCTATGCGTTCGCTTGCCGCGTTCATAGTCCGCTACAAGACGCGTGACCGCCAGAGTGTTCCGAGTTTCCACAAAGTTGACCAATTGACGGTCGGTATGTGTTTGAAATGAAGTAAAGGAGGCCAGGAAATAAATGGCCTCAAGCACGCTCGTCTTGCCTTGGGCATTGCTTCCCACCAGTAGAACAACCCGCCGGGGAATGTCGATATCCAGGCGGGCGAAGTTGCGAAAGTTCGTGAGAGAGAGATGTTTGAGGTGCATGTTCGTCACGTCACAGCAAACGGCTTTAATAGCGCTTGTCTTGATTTTACCCCGCGCGGCTGTGAAGCGATCACTTTTCAATCAGGGGTTTGTAGGGATATCTCCAATTCAATCTCATCCCGCAGCGGGATGCCGCCTTCGCCAAAGAAGGGAATACCCGGTTTGATCTTTCGGGATTCATTCACCGCACCTCGGCGAATGGCTGCCAGTTCGAAGCCGCGCTTCTGATAAAAGCGGAGCGCATGAAGATTATCGTTGGTTGTGCTCAAAAACAAACGGCGACAGGAACGGCTCTGCGCCTCCTGCATAACGGCCTTGATCAAAGCCGTTCCAATTCCCCTGCCTTCCTCCAGGCTGTCAAGCGAAATGATCTCGCATTGATCGCCTTGGATTATATAAGTCACAACGCCGGCCCAATCTTCCGTCAAAAATCCATCCAATTGTTCCGGTCGAAAAATTTCTTCATGGACGATCATCTCTTCGCCGCCCCAGTGTTCGACCCAGAATTGACGCAGGCGTGGCAGGTCTTCCGGGTTGATACGGCGCAGCGGAGTCATCAGGCCAGGTTTTCTTCTTCCTCCGGCGCAGGCTTCCAAACTCTTGTAGCACGGTCGGGGAAGACAACTCCATTAACATGATCGATCTCATGCTGGAAGATGCGCGCCAGCCAGCCCTCCGCTTTGACTTTCATCGGCTGGCCGCGTCGGTTCAGACCTTTGACCTGCACCGTCGCGAACCGTTCCACCTCGCCCACCAGACCCGGAATGGACAGGCAACCTTCCACGCCCAATACTTTCTCTTCCGAGCTCTTCACAATTTCAGGATTGACCATCACATACAGTTTCGGCTTGACTTCTTTAGGTTCTTCCTCGTCCTCCTCGGGCGGATCCACATATTCGATGACGATCAGGCGTTCCGAGATCCCGACCTGCGGCGCGGCCAGGCCCACGCCCGGCGCTTCACGCATGGTCTCGATCATGTCATCTATCAGGGTTTGCAAATTTTTGTCAAAGGTCGTAACCGATCGGGCCTTGCGTCGCAGGACCGGTTCCGGAAGAGTGACGATCGTTCGTAATCCCATTCTATGCACCTCTAAGATGGCAAGTGATCGCCTGCACTGTGTTCTTCAGTGTCTTGCCGCGAAGATGGCAGGTGATCGCCTGCACTGCCGAAGGTCCTGCGTTCTCCAGGGCGTTCTACGTGGTAGGTTCTTGCCCTACCATCAGTGTCTTGCCGCAAAGATGGCAGGTTATCTTTGCGAAACACCGCAAAATTTAGTTCCCCGATTTTACTCGTTTTTCGGCTCGGTCTCAGGCGGGCTTTCATGCTGGGGAAGCTCTGAGGCGTTTTCGTGATATGCCACCAGCCAGTCGGACATGCGCTCGCGCTCGGCATTCGCTTCCAGATCGCGTTTTTGTTTAATGCGCGCCTCACGGCGGCGATCGATATCCGCCTGAACGCCCACCGGGTCGAGTACATCTTGAAAATCAAGGTGGGTTCCACCAACCGTGATCTCCACCGTTCCAAAGTTCAAGAAATAACCGGTCAGGCCATAGCGATGAGCCTCGGTGCTCAAAATGTTTTCAAGTGGCGCGGCGCGGCGCTCTTCCGTGCCGAACGGCTTCTTGTCAATATCCAGGATCTGATCGGGAGTCACTTGGTAGATATCGTTACTCCAGTCGATATATTGATAGATCCACCAAACGATAATGGGTATGAGCACGACCGGTAAGCTGGCAGCGATCGTGTCCGGACCTTTGCTAAAGTCGAACAGGCTTTTGTCGGGGGAACGGGCCAATGTGATTAACCTGGCCACTATCCCGAACAGGATCACAACGATCAGGAGAGTTGGCTGCCAGACCTGTTGCCAGAGCACATACAAATGTTTTCGATAAGTGACAGTGCCGCCGTCTTCCTGCCGGAGCTTGAACCAGTTGGCGCCGATCACTTTCAAAATGGAACGGCGGTAGAAGGTGGGAGTTGCCTGTTTATCCGGCATCGGCGGCTGATCTGTTTTCGTCTCCACCGTCAGCCCCATCTTCTGACGCAAAACGTTGCGCATCGCTTCTTTTTCCATGCGCGAAGCGGAGTGCTTGGTACGCGTCCATTGCTCTTCCACCATGTGCGCCGCTTGATAAGGATGCGAAACGTGGCTGAATGGAATTTTCCCCACGTACGTACGGACGATCACATGACCGTAGTCCAGCAGGCGACCGCTCACATCCGTTTCCACACCCACGGAGAGCACGGTGCTTAGCGGGGCTTCCTGGCGGCTGTCATAAATGCCGATCACCTTCTCCAACCAGATCACACGTTCGTTAGTGACGATGTAATAATCGTTTCCCCAGTCGATCCAGTTCCATACAGCCCACGCACCGATCGCGAGCAGGAGAATGCCCGCCCCAAATATCGCAAAGAAGGCGCGGGTTAAAAAGAAGTAAACGATCAAAAGGATGGGCACAGCCAGCGCAACGAGAGGTCCAGTTAGAGCCTGGAACAGGAGCACCTCGTGTTTACGAGCCACAAAATAAACCACTTCATCGGGCCGCAGCCAGTCGAAGCGGAGCTCGCGCGCCAGCCTGCGGCTGGCAACGGAGACTTCAAAGGCCGCCTTTAGCTTTGAGAATTGTTTAATGATCGCATTGAATTCGACCCGCGTTAGCGAAAACAAATAGGTCTTCTCGACCGCCGTAACCGTAGCCGAGCGTTCCCGTTTGGAAAGCAGAGCCTCTTCCCCAAAATAATCCCCGCCGATTAAAGTAGCCAGCTCCCGCTCTTCCTTGCGGCGGATCATTGTGATGCGCACTTTTCCCTGGTAGATGATGAAGAAACGGTCCGCCTCGTCACCCTGGGAAAAGATAATCTCTCCCTCTTTGCGGACCTCCTCCTTGAACATCCCGGCAATGGCAGCCAGATCTTCGTCCTTTAGATCACGGAAGAGGTGGATTCTGCGAAGGAAGGCAGCGCGCGCGTCTGTTAAGATCACGTTGTTATTCTACTGCTTCGCGAACGATGCTGCAACCATAAGCGGGCGTCTCTGCCAGCGCGGGCAAACGACCATCGAGCAGAGCTTCCACCGCCTCGTCGAGAAAAAAACGAGTGGGTTTACGAACCCGAAATGCGACGTCATCCACAGCGCCGCGATAACGCAGGATCCCGTCCCGATCGATCACATAGACATGCGGAGTGGTCCGCGCCTCATACAAGTCTGCGACCGCGTCAGTCGTATCCATCAGGATAAGCGGCAACCGGCGTGTTCTAGCGGCCTGCTCCACGGCCTCCACCGACTCGATCCGATTCGAGGCAATCGACAACAGGACCACTCCTTCGCCCCACTGGACGATCATGGCCATGATGGCATGATCGGTCCGCTCCGATTGCGGGCACTCGCACGACCAAAAGTTGACGACCACGATCTTGCCGCGATAGTCTCGCAATCGATGGAGAGCGCCATCCAAGCCGGGCAATTCAAAGTCTGGGGCAGGTTGGTTAACTTTCACACAAGAGATTATACCTGCGCTTACAACCGTACTGAGCCGGTCCTGGGCAAATACCCTCTGGTACAATGCTCGCATGAAAAAATGGCAGTTCTGGTCAGGGGTTTTGATAAGCGTTGTCTTTATCTGGCTTGCATTGCGCGGCCTGCGTTTGGATCAATTCTGGAGCGCGGTACAAACCGCGAACTATTGGTGGCTCCTGCCCGGCATCGCGGTCTATTTCGTCGCGGTGTGGGTGCGCGCCTGGCGTTGGCATTACCTGCTCAAGCCGGTCAAGGAAATGCCGGTCAAAACGATGTTCCCGATCACCGCCATCGGCTATATGGGCAATAACGTATATCCGGCGCGCGCCGGTGAAGTGCTGCGGGCGGTGATCCTGAAGCGCAAAGAAAACGTGTCCATTTCGGCCTCGCTGGCGACGATCATTGTAGAGCGCATCTTCGATGGCGTCGTGATGTTGAGCTTTGTGTTCCTCAACCTGCCTGAGCTTGCCAGATTGACAAGCAACTCCGGTTTCGTAGGCAACCTACAACAGGTGGCTGAGATCGGGACGGGAGTCTTTCTGGGTGCGCTCGGCATCTTTTTAATAGCCGCCCTGTTTCCGCAAGTGACCGTGCGCCTGGGCGAGTGGTTGATCGTCCGTTTGTTGCCCGAACGAGTCCGCGAAAATGTGAGCGGATTGATGCATAAATTCCTGGATGGTCTGGCGTCCCTCCGCTCTCCGCTCAATATTTTGATGGTCTTTGTCACTTCCGTGATCATTTGGCTGCTTGAAACAGGCAAATACTGGTTTGTGATGCATGCCTTTAATTTCAGCGTCTCGTTCTTCGCCCTGATGTTAATGAACGGCATCGTCAACCTGGCGACCACGATCCCCTCCGCTCCCGGTTATATCGGCACATTCGACGCGCCCGGCATTGCCGTACTGACCGCCTATGGCGTCGATCAAGCCACCGCGGCAGGTTATACGCTGGTCCTGCATGTTGCCTTGTGGCTGCCCATCACCTTGCTTGGCGCATATTTCCTGACGCGCGAAGGTATTAAGTGGAATGATTCTCTGAGGACGGAAACAAAAATTACCGCGTAAGGGCGACCCTGAACGAGTATCCTTACAAAAGGAAATATGATGAAAATCGGTATCATCGGCGCAGGGTTCGGGGGCATGGCCGCCGCCTATGACCTGCAAAAGGCCGGACATGAAGTGATCATTTTCGAGACCGCAGATTACGTCGGCGGGCTGGCCAGTGGATTTAAAGAACCGTATTGGGACTGGTCGGTCGAAAAGTTCTATCACCACTGGTTCCAATCGGACAAGTCCATACTCGGGTTGATCCGCGAGCTGGGCTGGGAGGATAAGGTATATTTTCCGCGCCCCTACACCGTATTACTTTATAACGGAAGGTGGTACCCGTTCGACTCGATCCTTAAGGCATTGCTTTTTCCCGGTCTTGGGTTTGGCCTGAACAAGATCCGCTTCGGTTTTGTTGGGCTTTATTTGCGGTTAACGAATAATTGGAAAGCCTTGGAAAAATATACCGCCGATGAATGGATGACCCGCTGGGCGGGCCGCACGGTCTATGAAAAGATGTGGAGACCGCTCCTGATCGGGAAGTTCGGGCCGCATTATAAAGACGTCAATATGGCCTGGATGTGGGCGCGTCTCAAAGCCCGCAGCACGCGGCTGGGCACCTTCGAGGGCGGTTTCCAGAAATTCGCGGATATGTTCGCCGAAAGGCTGCGGGATTTGGGAGTCGAGATCCGGTTGGGGACGCAGGTAAAATCTATCAAACAGGGTCTGGATAAAGCGCTCGTAGTAGAAATCACGAAGAAAGAATCCTTCGATAAAGTGCTGGTCACCACTTCGCCGGGCCTTATGGCAAAGTTATGTCCCGATTTACCCGGATCATATTTGAAAGGTTTGTTGGAATTAAAGTCCATGGGCGCGGTGGTGATGGTGTTAGCGCTCAACCGACAGCTATCGGAGCAGGGTTATTACTGGTTCAACCTGCCGAAAGACGCGGGCTATCCCATGCTGGCCCTGGTGGAGCACACGAACTTTGTGGGCCCCGAGCATTTTGGTGGGGATCACATTGTGTACGCAGGCGATTACCTCGAAGCCGGCCACGAGTATTTTTCGATGAGTGATGCCCAACTGCTGGAGCGCTTCACGCCTGCCTTCAAAAGATTTAATCCTGCGTTTGAGAGGGATTGGGTGAAGAAGGTCTGGGTCTTCAAAACGAACTATGCTCAACCTGTGCCGCTTGTGGATCATTCGAGGAATATCCCTCAGATCGAGACCCCCATTCCCGGTTTATATTTCGCATCGATGAGCCAGGTGTATCCCTGGGATCGCGGTACTAACTTCGCGGTGGAGATTGGCCGTAGAGCGGCAAAGTTACTGATGGCTAAATGAAGGTTATTGGCCTTGACCTGTCAGGACCGCGCAACACGGCGGATACTGTTCTAGTCGTTTTTAACGGGCAGAGGGCTGAATTGCATTACGTCGAGGGCGTCAACGGCGCGGACGATCAGCAGATATTTCAAACGGTTTCCGGTTTAGGAAGTAATGAACCCATCATAATTGGGATGGATGCCCCGCTCTCATACAACCCGGGCGGTGGAGACCGCGCCTCGGATGCAGGATTGCGCCGCCTCGTCTTTGAGAAGGGAGGCAGAGTTGGCATCATGCCGCCTACGATGATAAGGATGGTTTATCTGACACTGCGCGGTATCGTATTGACGCGCATGCTGGAAACGCTCAAACCGGGGTCGGATCTTCACATCCTGGAAGTCCACCCGGGCGCGTGCATGCTCTTGCGCGGCGCTCCAGCCAAAGTAGTAGCTGCCTTCAAACGCGAAGCGCCGGCTCGTTTTCAGCTCCTTCAATGGCTTGGTGAACAGGGATTAAAAGGTATTTCCCGAACCGAAGATGTGACTGACCATTATGTCGCGGCTTGCGCGGCCGCATTGGGGGCTTGGCAGTGGTGGTTGGGCAGGTCGGCGTGGCTCTTCCCGGCCAATCCGCCCGATCATCCATACGATTTTGCTTGTTAAAAATGTAAACTGCTGTGAAGCTGTATGCAGAATAGGTTCGGAAAAATTCTCGTATTTACTCACAGCCCTTAGAAAAGCACCCGTAAAATTAGATGTGATCCGCAGTAAGCAGCATTGATTCATCGAAAGCGGCCGAGTGAACCGAAAAAAAACCCAATTAGGTTCAGCAGGCCGACCAGCAGGATGATCACACCGATGATCACTCGGAATTCGGTCAGTGCATTCGCCAATCGTCCGAGCGACGGGCCAATGGAAGGGATTGATCGCAAAGCGCTGGCAGCCAGCACCAGGCCGGCTAGGATCATCAGGATACCTTCCAGGCTAAGCAATTCCAGTAAACCCAGCAGGATTGCAATCACACCGATTACGACGCCAAACGTACTCAGCCAGCCGGCAAATCTCTCTAAAGACAGCCCGATGCCGGGGATATTGTGCAATGCGCCGCTGAGTAAAACCAATCCAGCCAAAATGGCAACAACGATATTGATCATGAATTACTCTCTAACCAGGGAATCATGGGAGCTGTTTTTAAATTCGATAGACAGCCCCATCTTTATTTGTTACCTGACAATGATCGTATACCGCATCTCCCCTGATTGTCCATTGACATTTGTCCCATAACACCACACAAATATATTAAATGAAAATGTTCCTGCTTCTGCAGGTGTGCCGGAGATCCTGACCGTATCTTCACTCTGCACCTTTTCAAGTGTCAGGCCTTTGGGAAGAAACCCCTCTGATATGGAAAATTGTCCGACAGGTGTGACGTTTTGGATGATCGATATTTTCACTTCATAAGGAACGTCGGTTTGCGCCTCCGGCAGCTTATCAGGGTAAAATTTTAACGGGCCACGGGGAGTCGATAGTAGAAAACAGGAGGCTGTGATCAGGAAAACAGCGCCGGCAAACAATGCAAGCGCAAATCGGTTCTTCTTCATTTTAATTACACATTATATATCAACCAACGTGAATAATAATAAATAAAAGATATGACTCTCTCCGAATCTCATAATTCCTCGGAAAAATAGAGTGGGGTCGGCGGAAACCGCCGACCCCACTCTATTTTCGCGAAGCACCCCGAGGGTTCCGATTTTCTCCCCTCTCCTTTCAGGAGAGGGTCGCGTAGCACGCCGAAGGCGACCGGGGGTGAGGTCATATGGCAATTTAAAACTCGCTTATTATTAAATCCGGGGTTAATCATATCTGATGATTATCCGTCAGACCTTTCCGTACCACATCCTGCCGATCAAATGATCTCTGCGTATGAACTGGTGATAGAGCGCGGCCAGGATGTGAAACCCTATCAAGAAGAGCAGGAGTATGGCTATATCTAGGTGCAGCGGCAGAAGAATAAAAGCTAAGCCCCCACGTCCGCCACCAAATCCACCGGGCCGCGGGAAATTCCCTTGAGAGCCCGGGTTTCCTCCGGGCACAAAGCCATTCCCTCCTCCTCCGAATGAAGGCCGAGGGGTTCCCGGTCCGGGAGTGGGGAATCCGCCAAAGTTTCCTCCAACTGGGCCACCTCCAAACTGGGAGCTGCCGCCACCCAGGAACGCCCTTTGGAGTCTGTTGGTCTGTAAGGCAAACACTAGGCCGATAACGGTCGTCGCGAATACAAAAAAATACAGCGCGTAATGTACCATCCGGGCAAGGACGTCAAAGAACTTATTCCCGGCTGTCGCAGCCGCTGGCTTTTTAGTGCCCGTCCGGACGAAGAACCGGACCACGATCAACATAAGGATCGCAATCCCCGTCGCCATGTGGATCGCCAAACTCGACTGAGGGATGCGAAAAGCGCCGCCCTCGCGAATCAGCGGCTCGAATATCAATAAACCCAAATATAAGTTGGTAAACACTAATATGACGATCAACCAGTGCAGGGTAACCAGTACGGGGTGGTAACGTTTAGGAGGTTCCATGGTTTCACCTTTAAGTTCGGGGATTTATATCATGAGAAATATACAGATTTGTGTGGATTTTGTGTAGATTTATCCTATCCACTTCGCGATCAGAAATGCCGCGCCCGCCGCTAGCCCGCCGATCAGCATTGTTTGCAACGCGGATCGGATTGGTCGCGTGCCTGTAAAGCGGCCTTTGATGTAACCGAACGCACCCAAGGCCAGCAGCGTCACGCCGACTGAATAAGGCAGGGCTTGTATCGTTTGATGGATCAACATATACGGCGAAAGCGGGATCAGCCCGCCTCCGATGTACGAGGCGGCAATCGTCCCGGCGCTGATCACCGCACGCCGGGGATCGGGCTCTTCCAGCCCGAGTTCGAAGCGCATCATGAAATCCACCCAATCTTTTGGGCGTTTCATCATCGCCTTGACGATCGGGTGGCTTTCTTTTTTCGTCAGGCCGTAGTCCGTCAGGATCTCTTCCGTCTCGCGGATTTCAAAATCCGTCTTGGTGACGATCTCATCTTCTTCGCGCCGGCGCTCGCTGTGGTAGTGTTCCTCGTCCGAGCGGGCTGCGAGAAAACCTCCCAAACCCATGGCGATCGAGCCGGCCGCGATCTCCGCCAAGCCAGCCAGGACAACCACATTGCTGGTCGCGACCGCGGAAAGCCCCGCCGCGAGCGCAAAAGGGACGGTCAGTCCATCCGACATGCCGATCACTATGTCACGGACGGTTGCTGAAGCCGTAAAATGTTTTTCAATATGCGGGGTCGTTGGCATTACACCTCTCCTTATTGGCGATTCAGGAAGTATACCGGCTTCTGCAACAAATAACCGAATTTGAAACTCTTTACAAGGTATTGCGTAATTACATCGTACGGCGTACTTTCAGTATCCAAACCAAATTTTTGTTTTTTTACTCTATAAATGATGATTACAAGTTTACAAGGTACTGCGGAATAATATGGACAAAATTTTGTTTATCGTTTTGCACGTTTTGGAACCAAATATTAAGAAACATGCGATAAGCCGTAGACATTTATGCAGGAAGCAGTAAGAGCTTACCAAAGAAACATGGGCTGGTGCTTTCATGTTTTTTAGATTCAACGAGAGGCAAGGTTTTTGGTTCTAGTCAAACACTAATCCAAATCTATACAAACTTCCCTTGACCTCCTTGAATTGGTAATAGACAATGTGTCATCTCAACACTGGCCTTAATGAGAGTCAACGTGCCCGACCCGAATCACACTAAAAAAGATAAATCGCGCATACACGGAAGTTCAACATTCTTTGAAAAGATCATCCCTGCTCTCCTGATCCTGATGGGGATTTTGCTGGTGGTGTTGATATTGTTTGCGGCCGGCGTGCTGCTTGGCCTTATTCATTTCTAATTTCGAACGGAGAGAAATATGTCCATCAACCAGATTTTTCCCTTTATCTCGACAGCTCTCATGGTAGGTTTCACGATTTACGTCTTGCAGCGATTCTTTGTCCGACGGTCGCTGAATTTCCTGTTCTGGGGGATCGGCCTGGCAATGTTCGGTGCAGGGAGCTTTGCGGAAGCTTATTTATCTTTGGCCTGGAATCCTTGGATCTTTTTTGTCTGGTACTTGTTCGGCGCGACTTTGAACGCAGCCTGGATCGGACAAGGCACGCTCTACCTGCTCGTGCGCAAGCCATGGGTGCATGTTGTCACGGGCGTGTTGGTGCTTGGCAGCCTCTTCGCCGGGTACTTGATGCTGCAAGTCATGCCAAAATTGGATGCTGCCGCCTTTACCACCTCCAGGCCGGTGAGCGAGCAATACGGAACGAAGCCATTAGCCGCCGGTCAAACACCGCCGGTCGGCGCGCTGACCACAACCACCACTTATGGCGGCCGGCAGGTAGCAGTGGTGCGCGGGCTGCTGCCTCTTGGCTCACCTGTCCGGTTGACCACTCCGCCTTTTAACATTTATGGATCCCTTACTCTGATCGGCGGAGCGATTTATTCAGCCTTTCTGTTCATGCGCAAGCGCGTCCTGCCCAACCGTGTGATCGGAAACGTTTTGATCGCTGCCGGCGCCTTGGTTATCGCCTCGGCCAGCGCACTCACCCGCCTGGGATATGGACAGTTCTTATACATGGCCGAGTTGGTTTCT
>JBGQIO010000027.1:0-25631 GCA_041498515.1 Anaerolineae bacterium | reverse complement strand
TGTTGACGAATAGCGTAATTGGATCGCCAATGGTGAAATATCGGGGGCCTTTCGTATTACAAATGCCTGATGAAGCCTGGTTCAATGTGAACATGATGCAGAAGGATATGAATCTTGCCCTCGAATTGGGCCGTCAATTGGGTGTGCCGCTTCCTACCACAGCAGTGACAAATGAGTTTCTCAGTGCTGCCCGAGCTCTCGGATTGGAAGAGCAAGATTTTGCGATCCTCTTCCAAGTGTTAGCGAAAATGTCCGGAGTCCAAAAATGACAAAAAAAATGGAAAAAACCGTCGAGACGCGTTTGGAATCGCCAGACGTTGAGCATTGGCTGCATATGTATGAGCAGATGGCAAAGATTCGCGAGTTCGAAGAGAAAGTCAATGAGTTATACATGAAGGCCCTCATGCCGGGTCTTGCGCATTTATATTCCGGGCAGGAAGCCGTCGCAGTCGGTGTTTGTGAATCTTTACGACACGACGACTACATCACAAGTACACATCGCGGGCACGGACACTGCCTTGCCAAAGGTGCGGCGATCCATCGTATGTTTGCTGAACTCCTTGGAAAGGAAGCCGGCTATTGTCGAGGTAAAGGGGGTTCCATGCACATCGCTGATCCTGACTCAGGGAATCTCGGGGCGAACGCAATTGTAGCTGGAAGCGCAGGTATTGCAACGGGTGCAGCTTTTTCTGCGAAAATGCGTGGCAGTGGCCAGGTCGCCGTATGTTTTTTTGGCGAGGGGGCGCTGGGGCAGGGGTTGTTGTATGAAGTCATGAATATGGCGGCGCTTTGGAAACTACCGATAATTTATGTATGTGAAAACAACATGTACAACGAATATACACATTTTAGTGAAACGCTTTCTGGTGAGATCGTTGCGCGGGCAGAAGCGTTTGGAATTCATTGTGAGGTCGTAGATGGTCAGGATGTCCAATTAGTTTACGAGACGACGAAAAGGTTGGTGGAACGGGCTCGGAGGGGGGAGGGGCCGGCTTTCCTGGAGTGCCAGACGTACCGTTATTATGGGCATCATGTCGGGGATATCAACCGAACGTATTACCGTTCCAAAGGAGAAGAACAAGAATGGCGTGCCACAAGGGATCCGTTGAAGCTGTTGGCGGATAAATTGATCGGGCAAAAGCTCACCGACCAATTTGTACTCGACCGTATCCTGGCTGAAGTGCGTAATGAAGTGGAAAGCGGCGCTCAATTTGCAATTGATGCGCCTTACCCTGAGAAGAACGAGGTTGATCAGGATGTTTACGCCTGAATTACCCTATAAACTGCGTTTATGCCGAGATCCAGGTTGCGGAGGAGTGAAATGCCTGAACGAGAACTGACCTTTGCTGAGGCGATCCGCGAAGCGCTGGCAGAAGAGATGCGTCGGGATCCGAGCGTATTCATCGTCGGGGAGGATGTCGCCGAAGCAGGGACTCCATTCAAGGTGCTATCTGGGCTGGTCGAAGAATTTGGCAAGGCGCGTGTGCTGGACTCACCGATCTCCGAACCTGGATTTAGTGGAATGGGTGTCGGTGCCGCGATGACCGGTATGCGCCCGGTTGTGGACATCATGTTCGGTGATTTCCTCACCCTGGCGATGGATCAGATCGTAAATCAGGCCGCAAAAGTACATTACATGTCTGGCGGGAAGATGAAGGTGCCGATTGTTTTTAGGACAACCCTTGGAGCCACCCGTCGTTCAGCTGCGCAGCATTCGCAGAGTTTGCATGCCTGGGTGAGTCATGTCCCCGGTTTGAAAGTAGTCCTGCCTTCCACACCTTATGACGCCAAAGGCTTATTGAAAACCGCCATCCGCGATGAAAACCCAATCGTCTTTTTTGAAGACAAGATGATGTACAAACTTAAAGGGCCTGTTCCGGTAGAGGATTACGTTATCCCGTTTGGTGTTGCCGATGTCAAACGTATTGGAAGCGACATCACCCTGGTGGCAACCAGCTCCATGGTCCAGATTGCGCTTGGGGCGGCGGAAAAACTGGCCACAATCGGAATCAGCGCTGAAGTCGTTGACCCGCGGACGACTTCTCCGCTTGACAATCAAACGTTGATCAAGTCTGCCCGAAAAACCTCCCGGGCAATCGTCATAGATGAAGGGTATGAGCGTTACGGTGTAACTGCTGAAATTGCTTCTGTAATCGCCGATGGCGCTTTTTATTATCTCGACGCTCCCGTGAAACGTATGGGAGCCATGGATGTGCCTATTCCGTTCTCACCGGTGCTGGAAGATCTGACGGTACCGACTGAAGAATCCGTTTTTCAAATGGCAAGAACCCTTTGCGGGAGGAGTTGAGATGGCGATCAAAACATATGGAACCATGTCCGTTGACTGGGAACAGCGTATCGATTTCGACCGGTTGCGCCGTGAGCGGCTGGCACGTGCAAAAATGCTGCTCAAAAAATCAGAAATGGGCGCGTTGCTGTGCTTCGATATGAACAACGTGCGCTATCTGACCGCCACTCACATCGGCACCTGGGCACAGGATAAGGTAAATCGGTTCACTCTGCTGCCACAGGACGATGAACCGATCCTTTGGGACTTCGGATCGGCGGCCAGGCATCACCAGCTTTACGCACCCTGGCTGGGTGAAAAGCGTTCGCGTGCTGGTATCTCCCTTTTGCGCGGCGCGATGTCACCTGATATGGGCCGCGCCGAAGACTTGGCGCGAAAAATAAAAATCGAATTGGAAGAACGAGGACTCGAGAAGGAACCTCTGGGCGTGGACATAGCCGAAGTGCCGGTGTTGTTTGCCTTGCAGAAGGAAGGCCTCAATATTGTGGACGGTCAGCAATTAATGTCCGAAGCGAGGGTCATCAAAACCCTGGATGAGATTGCCCTGCTGACACATGCAGCTGCACAAGTTGACGCAGCTTACGACGAACTATACCGCGCCATGAAACCCGGTATGCGTGAAAATGAAGCAGTTGGCCTCGTATCCAAGGTCCTCTACGATCTTGGATCAGAATATGTCGAAGCGGTGAATGCAATCTCCGGCGAACGCTGCAATCCGCACCCGCATGTTTTCTCAGATCGAATGCTGCGACCGGGCGACCCAGTTTACTATGATATTTTGCAATCCTATATGGGATATCGAACCTGCTACTATCGCACCTTTACCATCGGATATGGTTCCCACGCCATGGTCGATGCTTATAAGCGCTGCCGTGATTACCTGGATGCGGCCATTGAGCTTGTACGACCGGGACGCACCACCGGCGAGATTGCATCTGTATGGCCGAAGGCCGCCGAATTCGGTTTCCCGAATGAAGAAGCTTGTTTTGCTTTACAGTATGGGCATGGCGTGGGGCTGGCAATCTGGGAGAAGCCGGTCATCAGCCGCCTTGTATCCCTTGACCATCCAAACGAGATCAAACCAGGCATGGTATTTGCATTGGAAACCTATTGGCCTTCGTCAGACGGTTGGAGTGCGGCGCGCATTGAAGAGGAAATTGTAGTCACCGAAACTGGCCACGAAATCATTACACGCTTTCCTGCCAATGACCTGATGGTCGCAGGTCATCACTATTACACTGCCACCGGTCCTTTGTCCACTACGCGCACGCATGAGCCGGAAATGAACGAACATGTGGTTGAACTGGTGGCATCTGCCCGAGGCTAAATGGCGACAAATGTGATCATGCCGGCGCTCGAGATGGCGCAGGAGTCGGGTGTATTGGTGAACTGGCTTAAACAAGATGGAGAACTTGTCACCAAAGGTGAACCTCTCATGGAAATCGAAACCGATAAGGTCACCGTTGAGATAGAAGCGCCTGCTTCCGGCTTGCTCCGGGGGATCTTGGCTCGCGAAGGCGATGTGGTGCCTGTGGGCCAGACGATCGCCTGGATCCTGGAGCCCGGCGAGCCGCTGCCTGCCTCTTTACCGGTTAATTTGCCCTCCGGTCGTAAAATCACCAGCCACCTTTCCGATAACGGAACCAAACCGCAGCCGACCATGACGCCAGCAAAGAACACTTCAGTGGAGGTTTCTCCGGTGGCCCGCAATATTGCCGAAGAAAATGGTGTCAACCTTTCTTTTGTTGCGCCCGCAGGCAGGAGGATTGAAAAAGCCGATGTGATGGCTTACATTCGAGAACAGAAAAAAGTTTCCGTGGAAAATGTAGCTAATAGAAAACCTTCCATCCTTGTCCCAACCAGAATTCCCGCCTCCCCCAAAGCCCGCAGGTTGGCGGCAGAACAAGGACTTGATCTGGCAGCAGTATCGGGTTCGGGTCCGGAAGGAGCGGTCCTGGCTGCTGACGTATTGCAGTTTTCTGGAACCATCGAACCAACCAGCGTTGAGACACCGGGCACCATCTGGCGGTTGATGGCTGAACACATGACGAGAAGCTGGACGTCTGTGCCCCATTTTTATTTGATGCGTGAGGTCGAAGCAGGAAATTTGATCGAATGGCGAAAGCACGTTGCACCGGTTGTGGATAAAAAATTTCAGATCAAGCTAACTTATACGGATCTGCTCGTGAAGTTGATCGGGTTTACTCTTTCAGAGCATCCCCGTATAAACGCGGCATGGTCCGAGGCAGGGATAGTATGGAATCAAGAGATAAATATCGGCATCGCCACTGCCGTTGAGCAAGGCCTGGTCGTACCCGTAATCCATGCAGCAAACACGGCTTCTGTGGGTGAGATCGCTGCCCAACGAAACGACCTGGTCGAACGTGCTCAAAATCGCAAACTACACCCTGCTGATATATCAGGGGGCACCTTTACATTGTCCAATCTCGGCATGTACAACGTGGATGCCTTCATCGCAATCGTCAACACGCCGCAAGCTGCAATCTTGGCGGTAGGTCGTATCTCAGACCGGATCGTGCCCGTGAACGGCCAGCCGGTCGTTAAGCCAATGATAACGCTCAACCTATCATGCGATCATCGCGTGGTGGATGGCGCCCGCGCCGCGCAGTTTCTTGATGATCTTGCAATATTGATCGAAGATCCCTGGAGAATGCTGTCGTGACGATTATCGGTGTTTATCCCGGGTATGGATGCCCGCGATAATAATATTCCAAAGGAGGAAGAGATGAATAAAAGGATCGTATTTGTTTTTGCGCTGGTCGTAGCTTTATTGCTTGCGTCCTGCGCTCCAGCTGCCACGCCGACTTCTGCACCACCGACGGCGGCTCCCGCGACGTCAGTACCGGCTCCCACCACCGCCGCGACGGCGACCCAGGCGCCTCCCATCAAGATCGGAATCTCGCTTTCGCTCTCCGGCGATTTTTCGGCTGACGGTATGGCGTTCCAGCAGGGTTATCAGCTTTGGGCCGATATGGTGAACAAGAACGGTGGGCTGCTCGGCCGACAGGTTCAGCTTGATATTGTTTCAGATGCCAGCAGTCCCGACCAGGTCCAGACCAACTACCAGAAGCTGATCACCGTTGATAAAGTTGACCTTGTCTTTGGACCTTTCTCCACTTTATTGACAAAGCCGTCCTCTGTTGTTGCCAATCGTTATGGCTACGCATTAGTGGAAGGCGCAGGCGGCGGCCCTTCGGTCTTTACACAGGGCTTGAACAATGTCTTCGATGTCTCCCTACCCGTTGCAAACAACCTAACCAGCTTCGTGCAATATATTCTGTCACTGCCGCCAGCTCAACGTCCAACAACTGCTGCGTATGCGACGGAGGATGACCCATTTACCCAGCCGCAGGTTGATCTTGCCAAGCAGCAATTGGAGGCCGGTGGCGTCAAAACCGCCTCCTATCAAGTTTATCCGGCAGAAACGACCGACTTTAATCCCATTGGGGATAAGATCATCGCTTCCAAAGCGCAGGTGGTTGTCGTGGGGACCTTGCTGCCTGACTTTACTGCGTTTCTGCAAAGGTTCAGACAGCAACACTATAACCCGCAGGCTTTTATAGCCACGGCTGGTCCTGACCAGGGTGATGCTTTCACCAAAGCCATTGGTGGGGCAAATGTTGCGGAAGCCATCATGGTTCCGAACGGCTGGTATGCTGGGTCGAATAACCCTGGCAATGCCGACATGGTTAAAGCCTATATCGCTCAGTACGGCGGCACTCCGGATAGTATCAGTTCTGATGTTCCTGAAGCGGTCTCAGTCGGGCAGGTCGTAGAACAGGCTGTGACAAAGATCAACAGCCTCGACAATGCCAAATTAATCGCGGAACTGCATTCAGGCGACACATTCAATAGCGTTCAAGGTGATGTGAAATTCGATAGTACCGGCCAGAATGTTGCCGCGCTGGCATATCTGTTCCAGTGGCAAAATGGGTCATTAGTTCCGATCTTCCCGGCGAATGCCGCGGGTGCAGTGCAACCGGAATTCCCCAAACCCAATTGGCCTTAGGCCAAGTATCTTGCAGAAGTATTGAGCGAGTTCCAGGGTGAAAACTCTGGAACCCGCTCATCCATTGGATGATTCGAACCAGAAAGCAGGCCCCATGGCCCAATTAATTCTTGAAGCTATTATCACCGGAATACTTTCCGGCGCTGTCTATGCACTCATGGCGTCCGGCCTGACCCTGATCTTTGGTGTGATGGAAATCATTAATATCGCGCAAGGTGCCCTAGTTATTCTGGGGGCCTACCTGAGTTACGCATTGCAAGATAAATTCCACATCGACCTTTTTATGGGGTTGCTTCTCACCATGCCGGTCATGTTCTTGCTCGGACTTCTGATTGAGATCGTATTGATCCGGCCGCTCAAGCGGGACCGCACCATGCTGTCCATCCTGGTCACCTTTGCCATTGCACTGATCATCGAGGGAGTACTCGGTGTCTTTTTTGGAACAAACTATGTACAATTACATTCCTGGTATATCGACTCTACCATTCAGATCGGCGACTATTATCTCTCCTATATATATATCTTCGGCTTTGTCCTTAGTTTGATCCTGCTGGGATTGTTGTACTTTCTTTTATATCGTACAAAGTTCGGCTTTGGCTTGCGTGCTTCCATGCAGAATCGTACGGCTGCCGAACTGATCGGCATTGATGTCGAAAGAGTCTCAGCCATAACTTTCGGCATCGGCGTGGCGCTAGCCGCAGCCGGCGGTATGGCTTACGGCGCGACGAGTGCTTTCAATCCTGCCAGCCATCTTGATTTGATCTCGCGTTTGCTCGTGATCATCATCCTCGGCGGCATGGGAAGCATGAAGGGAGCGCCGATTGCGTCCGTGGTCATGCTCGTCATCGAAGACGTCACGTCTGTGATCTGGTCCCCGGTATGGGCGAACACGGTTTTTTTTGCGCTCCTTGTCGTCATATTGTTGGTCCGGCCTCGCGGCCTCTTTGGGCAGCTTGAAAGCAGGAAACAATGAAAGCTGTCCGCATTACCGGGCTAATTGTCCTCGGCATGCTGGTCGTTGCCTTTCCCATCGCCTTTCCGAATCCTGCCGTTACGACAATCGCGGTCTTTACCGTGCTGTTCGCAGCTGCAGCGACCGGTTGGAATATTTTCTCGGGATACAGCGGTTATATTGCGCTCGGTCATGGCGTTTATTTTGGGCTTGGCTCCTACGCCATTGCTTTGATGTGCCAGGATTGGAAAATTCCCGGTGGAACTATTCCTCTCCTTTTGATACCCCTAGCGGGAATTGTAGCCGCGATCTTTGCCCTGCCGTTCGGATGGATTGCACTCCGTACGCGCCGGCATGCCTTCATTGTCATTACGATTGCCACGTTTTTTATCATGCAGCTCATGGCCTACAATCTGCGGCCGATCACGCACGGGTCGGCGGGGATCAGTCTGCCTCTTCCACCTTCGAGCTGGACAGGTAACGTTTTCAACATTCCATTTTATTATTCAGCCCTGGCCATTCTGCTGTTTGCTCTCCTCACCTCCTGGTGGGTAAGGAACTCTAAGTACGGCCTCGGTTTGCTGGCGATTCGGGATGACGAGGATCGCGCGTTGAGTCTGGGCGTCAATACTGGTCCGTTCAAGTTGGTCGCATTTGTCATTTCTGCTTTCTTTGTCGGAATGGTCGGCGCGCTTCACGCTTACTTCATTGGGTCGATTTTTCCGCCCTTTGCTTTTGATGCGCTCTTCGATGTGATTGTGGCTTTGATGGCATTCCTGGGAGGCATCGGCACCTTGGCCGGCCCGGTCCTAGGTGCTTTTATTTTGGAGCCGACCCAGCAATACTTCACGCTCGAGTTCAGCAATAACGGCTATTACCTCATCATATACGGCATCTTGTTCGTGGTGATCATCCTTTTGATGCCCGAAGGCATCATGCCGACGTTGCAGAAATACTGGATAAAGGTCCGGTCGTCGGGTAATAGTGGGCAGAACGAACCGGAAGAGGTTGAGAAGAAGAATAAAAAGACAGCTGTGCTGAAGGCCGCCAAAGGAGAAGAGAAAGGGCAGAGTCATGAAACTGCTTGAAGTTTCAAAGGTCTGCAAATCCTTCGGAGGCATACGTGCACTGGATGCCTGCTCTATTGACGTTGAAAAGGGGTCTATTACCGGCTTGATCGGCCCGAACGGTTCTGGAAAGACCACATTGTTTAATGTAGTGACTGGCTACGAAATGATAGATGCGGGCGAGATTTTGTTTGAGGGTGGATCGATCACCGATGCAACACCCGATAAAGTCTTCAGACTTGGCATGGCTCGGACATTTCAACTAACCCGCATCTTCCCACGCCTCACTGTTCTGGAAAACATGCACGTCGCGTCGCAGAGAGAAGGAATAAGAGCTCTGTTAAGCCGCTGGAGTTCCTCGCAGGAGCAGCAGCGTGCTTTGGAGTTGCTGGAATTCGTTGGGATTGTCCATCTTAAAGACCTCCCGGCCGGTAATCTGTCTTACGGTCAAAAGAAACTACTGGAGTTTGCCTACATTCTGATTGCCGATCCTCAGGTAATCCTTCTGGATGAACCGGCAGGCGGCGTCAACCCAACAATGATCAATCAACTGGCGGAACGGATCCGCACGCTGAACAAAAGTGGGGTGACTTTCCTGGTCGTGGAACACAACATGGAATTTGTGATGGGATTGTGTGATCGCGTTATGGTGATGCATCGAGGCACAAAAATCGCGGATGGAACTCCTAAGCAGGTGCGCAAGAACCCTGCCGTGCTCGAAGCTTATTTGGGAGATTAATCTATGATCTTGAGTTTGCATAATATCGTTGCAGGCTATGGTGGGAGCGATGTCTTGAAAGGAGTTAACTTTGAAATCAAGACCGGTTCAATCACCTGCATTGTTGGGCCGAACGGTGCGGGCAAATCAACTGTGCTTCGAGTGGTCAGCGGCCTCCTCAAACCGCGCATCGGTGAAATCACTTACAACGGCAGGTCGATTGCGGGGATGACGCCGCGTCAAATCCTGTCTTTAGGGATCGTACAAGTGCCACAGAACCACAGTTTGTTTCCGGAGATTTCAGTCCGGGAAAACGTCCGGATGGGAGCCTACATCCTGAACGACCCGACGCTTGTGGCAAAACGGTTAAGCGGTGTGGAAGAGCTTTTCCCGGTCGTCAAAGAGCGTGCCATGGAAAAAGCGGCCAATTTATCAGGTGGGCAACAACGTCTGGTTGAGTTTGCCCGTTCTTTGATGCTCGAGCCATCGCTTATTCTCTTGGATGAGCCCTCGATGGGACTCGATCCGATTACCTTGAAGCAAGTCTTTAAGACGATCAAATTAATGCACAGCTCAGGACGAACTATCCTATTGGTCGAACAAAATGTGCGCGCCGGTCTCCGCCTCGCTACTCAGGGGATCGTTATGGAGAGTGGACAAGTGCGACTGGAAGGCACTCATAAAGAGATACTTGGGAATCCCCAGATTGGCCGCCTCTATCTTGGCGGAACCCTCTCTAAGGCTTGAATATTCATCAGTGATTTTTTACGGAGGTTTACATGGCAGCACCTGAAAGACTCCGCAGTGCCGTCGTTACACGTGTGGAGCGGAATAGCAATGAATTGCCTCGATTGGGCGAGTTTGGCTGCTGCGTTGGCGGCAAATGGATCAAGACCGGCGATGCAATTGAAGTACGGAGTCCCTTTGATCGTTCTCTGATCGCAATCGTGCATCGTGCTGGCCCAAGCGAAATCGAATCCGCAATCACAAAAGCAACCACGGCTTTTTCCGTTACACGTAAAATGCCGGCCTGGAAACGGGCTGAGGTGCTCGAAAAGATCAGCGCGGGGATCGCGGCGCGGCGCGAAGAATTCGCACAGACGATTGCATTGGAGGCCGGTAAACCGATCCGTACCGCACGTGTCGAAGTAGATCGAGCTGTCTTCACCTTTAAAATTGCGGCTGAAGAATCGAAACGGATTTACGGAGAAGTTGTGCCGCTGGATTGGATTCCGGGCACCGAGGGGCGTGAGGCGCAGGTGCGGCGCGTCCCGCTTGGACCCGTCGTCGGAATCAGCCCATTCAACTTTCCCATTAATCTGGTAGCGCATAAAGTCGCGCCTGCGCTGGCAGCCGGCAACCCTATCATTTTACGCCCGGCTAGCCAGACGCCCGTCAGCGCGCTCAAGTTGGCAGAAGTGATTCTCGCATCCGGGTGGCCGGTTGAAGGCTTTGCTGTGGTACCGAGCACAACGGAGGATGCCGCCCCTTTGATCGAGGATGATCGGATCCGCCTACTGACCTTTACGGGAAGCCCGGCTGTCGGCTGGTCGCTCAAATCGCGTGCTGGACGCAAGCGGGTCACTCTCGAACTGGGAGGCAACGCTGGTGTTATAGTCCATAAGGATGCAAACGTTGCCTATGCTTCCGAGCGCGTGGCCTGGGGCGGGTATTCCTATGCCGGTCAATCATGCATTTCTGTTCAGCGCGTTTATGTGCATGCTGATGTTTATGAATCCTTTGCGAAGGATTTTGTCTCGCGCGTGAAAGCGCTCAAAGTTGGTGACCCACTGGATGAGTCGACTGACGTGGGACCGGTAATTGACCAGGGTGCGGCTGAACGCATCGAAGTATGGGTCGCCGAAGCCCAAAAGAGCGGGGCCAAAGTCCTGGCCGGTGGGGTCAGGAACGGCAATCTCTGGCAGCCGACGGTACTTACCGATCTCCAACCGGAGATGCGCGTGAGCTGTCAGGAAGTTTTTGCCCCACTCGTTGGACTTTATCGTTACACAGACATTCGACAGGCGATTACGTCAGTGGATAACAGTGATTTTGGCCTGCAAGCCGGTTTGTTTACCAACGATCTGAACATCGTTAAGCAAGCCTTTGATGATATTGACGTGGGCGGCTTGATGGTGAACGACGTCTCCACATTCCGCATTGATCACATGCCATATGGCGGCGTTAAACAATCCGGTTTTGGACGCGAAGGCCTGCGGTATGCCATCGAAGAGATGAGCGAGTTGAAGCTGCTGACCTTTAACTATCGTTCGTAACAAATCAAGCAGTTGGCTTGTTTCGATTGAGCTTTTCGGAGAGGGGAACTGACCCTCCTGCAATTGAATTTCTCACCGCCAGCGTCTCGATAAAAGAAGCCAATCATGATTATTGACTCCCATGCTCATATCATCGTTCCGGAGATTTTACGTGAAGCTGCGCCCGCGGAAGAGTGGCGTCCACGCGTAGTATGGGAAAACGGGAAGCAATTTGTGGAGTACAACGGCAAACGCATTGGTTCGGCGACCCGCGAATTTGTTTTGCCCGACAAGATCCTGGCAGAGATGGATCGGTCCGGAGTGGAAGCTGTTTTGCTCTGTCCATGGGTTCCGTTGATCCGGTATGAGGCAAAAGCAGAAGAGTCATTGGCCGCCTGCCAGGTTCAGAATGATGCTTTAGCCGCACTTTCGAAAAGGTATCCTGGAAGAATTGCCGGGCTTGGCCTTGTTCCCCTTCAGGACGTCCCGTTAGCCATCAAAGAACTGGAACGTTTGATGAAATCGGGTCTAAAGGGTGTCGAGATAGGGACGCATGTAAATGGCATATATCCCGGTAATGCGCGTTTTCGGCCTTTTTGGGAGGCCTGCGAAGCGTTTGGAACGTTTGTCTTCATACACCCTGTGGAAGGCAGCGGTCGGGTGGAGTTGAACGACTATTACATGTGGAATGTAATCGGTAATCCGATGGAAACCACGATCGCTGCAGGACATTTGATCTTATCGGGTGTCCTGGACACGTATCCCCGGCTGAAAATCTTGCTTGCCCATGGTGGAGGAACTCTGCCCTATCTGCACGGCCGCCTGGATCGCGGTTTTAATCAGCGTCTAGAAATTAAAAATGTGATCTCGCGTACGCCGACAGAGTACATCAAACAATTTTACTTTGACACCATCACGCATGACCCTGTTGTGCTGTGCGGCTTGGTTAAATTTGTCGGTGCGGATCACGTTCTACTCGGCTCGGATTATCCCTTTGATATGGGCAACGAAAATCCGGTTGATTATTTGCATACGGCTGGTTTGGCGCCTGATGCCGAACGACTGATTCTTGGGGGAAATGCTGCCCGGTTACTTGGTTGGACCTTATAAACGATTAAGGAGAAATGTATGCCCGACGAAAAAGTTCAAGCCGCGATCAATAACTGGGCTCCGCGCTTCACCTCGCAGGGCGTCGATTATAACGATTTCTTCCGCACTACATCGCGCCTGGAGAACTGGGAAGACTGGTGCCGTGAATGGGTGGCTACCGGCGATATCCACCTTGATCTTGCCATAAAAGCCGAAGCCAAAAATAAATTTGTCAGCGCAGGTGAAGCATATATCGGCGCGGCATTGTGTTATCACTTCGGTAAATTTGTTTTTCAGGATTACCACGACGAATATATGTCGGCCTCCCAAAAGTCAGTGGAGGCTTATGCCAAAGGGCTGAAGTTGCTGGATTCAACTGGCGAGCGTGTTGAAATCCCCTTCGATGACACGAAGATGGTCGGAACGTTTCGACTCCCCGCCGGAGCGGAACGCCCTCCGCTTATTCTGCTGCTGCCTGGGCTTGATTCCACAAAGGAAGAATTTTTCTACTGGGAGGGAGTTTTTCTCAAACGTGGATTAGCGACCTTTTCGCTGGATGGCCCGGGACAAGGAGAATGTGGTTACAATACACATATTCGGCCTGATTACGAAGTGGCCGTGTCAATTGCACTCGACGCCTTAACCAAGCGTACCGACATTGATGTGAATCGGATCGGATTAGCGGGTGTAAGCCTCGGGGGTTACTATGCCCCGCGTGCAGCCGCGTTCGAGCATCGTGTTAAAGCCGCGGTCGGCATTTGCGGCCCTTATAACTTTGCGGAATGCTGGGATGGGACTCCTTTACTCACCCGGGCGGCGTTTCAATATCACTCAGGTTCTAAAGATATGGTCGAGGCTAAAATGAGGGCCAATCAACTTTCGCTAGAGGGTGTGGCTCATAGGATCAAGCAGCCGTTGCTTGTTATTCAAGGCAAACTGGATCGCCTCATTCCCTGGGAACAAGCCCAAAAGATCGTCGATGCTGTCGGCAAGAATGCGGAGTTGGCGATGTTCGAGAACGGCAATCATGTTTGCAATAACATTCCCTTTATTTATCGTCCGTTAACCGCTGATTGGCTGAAGGAAAAACTTGGATGACCAATCCGCGTGCGGCTGCCACAACATGATTAAGTTGGACTTCGTCATCGCGTGACTGACAACGCAAAATCAAATCCGACCCGCATATATTAGGCAATCTTTATCGCTTCGTGTAGTCAAAGAGTAACGATGTGTTGGAATTATAGTTCGACAATAATGGCGCATTGCTTTTTTTAATTTATTGCCTTTCATTTCTTTGTAAACCACAGGCCGTGAAGAATTCGCCTCGCAGAGTTGGATCGTTAGCGTAATAGCCGCGCCAGACTGTCGTGCGCGTCATCGGGGCTGTTTCTCGCACACCGCGCATCTCCATACATAGATGATGAGCTTCAAGATATACCGCCACTCCATGCGGATGAAGCATGGTTTCCATCGTATCTGCGATCTGCTGCCCGATCCGTTCCTGAACCGCAAAACGTTTAGAGAAGATCCGGACCAGCCGGGTCAGTTTGGAAATGCCGATGATGTTCTCATGAGCAATGTAACCAACATAAGCCATACCATAAAATGGGAGAGCATGGTGTTCACATAGAGCAAAGAATGGGATCGGCCCCTCAATTACCTGGCTGAGGCGGCAATCAGGATCACCGTGGCATTCCGTTTCAAAGACGCGCAGAAGTTTGGGGTCGCCATCATAACCTTCCGTAGAATCAAAGAGCGCCTTGATAAAACGACGGGGAGTATCTTTCGTTGACGGCGTGTTCAAATCAAGGCCGAAAGCGGAGAAGATTTCAGCAGCATAGCCTTCATATTTAAGAAACTGCTCGTCTGATATCTGGCGCATCCGCAGTTTCATCGTCGCAAGGTATTCGATATCATCGGGATCGTCATGAATGTCCATTCTAGTTTCCTATTTCTTCAAATTTTATTGAGAATATAATCCTTCTGGTTCGTTTTTCGAGACGTCTGCTCAGATTGATATGAATATTTAGCTTCTTGTGGGACTAAAGAATCCATTGTGTAAGAACCAGGGTCGTCGTTCCGTTGGATACTCAGATTTCGACGAAGTGTGCATACGATAAGCTTACTGCTTTTTGCTTGAAAATTAATCACATTCTGATGATATCGAAATTATTGCCGGCTATCCATTGACAACTACGAACGCATGTTCTATATTGGAGCTGTATATATTACTACCTCACCGATCCGGATTGCAGCTGGATTCAAAAAAATGGCAGACTGAGTTGGCATTTCTTATGGCGGAGAAATAAACTTGGAAGTCAAACTGATGGGGTTGGAATCCTAGTCGCCCCGACCTGTTTAAGATTATTCGGAAATAAAGTTAAGTACCATACCGACGATAAAACCAAGTTTTCACAAGCTGGGTTAGAACCACATAACAAACCAGTATGTTCGCCAGCAATACCCAGTATAGCGATGGAAGAGGTACAAATCCGAGGGTCCCCGCCAGTGGAGATACGGTAAGCCAGGCGCCGCCTGCGGAGACGATCAAAGAACTCATGATCAACGGCCAGCTGGCAATGCTTTGAATGAAAGGTATTTTGTTGGTGCGGATGACATGTATGATCAATGTCTGAGTGAAGAGCGACTCCACAAACCAGCCGGTGTGAAACAATGCTGGATTATTCCAAGCGTTTAATATATAGATCATGATGAAGAACGTAGCATAATCGAAGATCGAACTTATCGGGCCGATAAACAGGATGAAGCGCTGGATTTCTCCGATCGTCCACTTACGCGGTTTAGTCAGCCAGTCGGCATCGACTTTGTCAGAGGGAATAGTGGTTTGGGAGAAGTCGTAAAGGAGGTTGTTGGTCAGCACCTGGATGGGTAACATGGGCAGGAATGGCAGGAACGCGCTGGCTCCCACTACGCTGAACATATTGCCAAAGTTGGAACTGGCTGCCATTTTGACGTACTTGATAATATTGCCAAAAACACGCCGGCCTTCCAGCACGCCCTGTTCTAGCACTAGCAAGCTGTTTTCCAGCAGGATAATGTCGGATGACTCCTTGGCAATGTCTACAGCACTGTTAACGGAGATACCCACGTCGGCGGCTTTCAGTGCCGGGGCATCATTTATGCCGTCTCCCATGAATCCAACGACATGTCCCTTACTCTGTAAAGCGTGGATGATGTGCTCCTTTTGAGCCGGTGCCAGCTTGGCGAAAATGTTGGTCACACTGGTAACTTCGGCTAATTCAGTCTCGCTCATTACTTCAATTTGTGAACCAAGAAGAATCTTATCCACCGGCATGCCCACCTGTTTGCAGATGTAAGCTGTAACGATCTCATTATCCCCGGTTAGAATTTTTACGTCCACGTTCAGCGATTCAAGCCGCTTCAAGGCTTCCATCGCTGTTTCCTTAGGTGGGTCAAGGAAGGCTAGATAGCCTAACAGCGTCAAATCGGATTCATCTTGTACGTTATAGTGCGGTTCGTCGTTGTCGCCCGGAATGATTTTATAAGCTACGGCAACAACGCGGAAGCCCTGAGCGTTCAAATCCTGCACAAGTAGTTTGCGGTGGGCATCGTGTTCCGCGGTCACATCCAATACCTGGCCTTCGACTTCAACACGCGGTGATAACCGCATGATCTCCTCCACAGCGCCTTTGCAGATCAAGAGATGCTGGTTCTGGTTATTCTCCACAATCACAGACATCCGCCGCCGCTGAAAGTCGAAAGGAATTTCATCTATTTTGCGGTAATCCGTTTTAACCCTTAAATCCTCCTCAAGGTGACCATAATCGAGGATGGCCTCATCCATCAGGTTTTTCAGGCCGGTCTGATAGTAACTGTTCATATACCCATAATGCAGAACGCGCTCACTATCATTGCCGTGAACATCCAGATGCTTCTCCAGCACGATCTTGCCCTCGGTCAGAGTCCCAGTTTTGTCGGTACAGAGCACATCTGCCGCGCCGAAGTTCTGAATGGAATTCAGTCGTTTGACGATAACTTTCTTGCGTGCCATTGCCAGTGCACCATTGGATAGGTTTACAGTCACGATCATCGGCAGCATCTCAGGCGTAAGCCCAACGGCCACAGCCATGGCGAACAAGAACGCCTCCAGCCAGTTATGCTTACTCAACCCGTTGATCAGGAAGACGGCCGGTACCATCACTGCTATAAAACGGATCATCAACCACGTGAACTTATTGACCCCCATGTCGAAACTGGTTAGCTCTCTCTTCCCGACAATGCTGGCAGCCAGAGCGCCAAAGTAGGTACGTTCCCCGGTATGGAGAACGACTGCAGCTGCGATGCCGCTTTCCACGTCCGAGCCTAGAAAGCAAATGTTTGGTAGCTCCAACGGATTTTTGACATCTGCGGTGGCAAGAACGGCTTTTTTCTCTACCGGCAGAGATTCGCCGGTCAAGGCCGCCTGGTTCAGGAACAGGTCTTTGGCATTAAGCACCCGCACATCAGCCGGAACCATATCCCCGGCATTCAGGCGGATAATATCCCCCGGGACCAGGAATTTGAGTGCTACTTCGGCATCCTTGCCGTCACGCACGACTGTGGCTGTGATATTGACCATGACCTTGAGCTTTTCCGCGGCGTTATCAGCACGCATTTCCTGATAAAAACGCAGCACGATGCCCAACACCACCATCACAAAAATAACCGTTGTGGCGCGAATATCGCCGGTTAAATAAGAAAGTACGCCTAGCGCCGACAGCAGAATGACCAGTGGATTCTTGACATTATCCAAAAGACGCATCAAGGGGGATTGCCGTTTCTCCCGTGCGATTTCATTCCGACCATACCGTTTGAGGCGTGATTCGGCTTCTAATGTGCTGAGACCGTTCAATCGAGAATCAAGTTCCGTCAAAATGGCGTCGGAATTTACGCGCGCCATATCCAGCAATTGAACGGGTGCTGTTGGCTCACTTCCTCGAAGTAAATTCCTTGCATCATACTTTGTACTATTTAACGATCCCATTCAACCCTCTACCGATTCCACAAATGAACAGCGCCGATATAAATGACTGGAAAGAGGTTGGAGAACCGGGTCGGAGATTCTTGGTCAATTGAATTTGCGTACAAAAGCTTGGCAGCCATCTGTCGCCTTAGCCCTTCCTTCTGCCTTCGCCTCGATTTGATCTAGGCGTGTATGGTAGTCCATGATTTCTTTCATGTGCGCCTAGGCAATTTTTCCCTTGAGCAGTGTGTCATCTCTAGTCACATTTGTTTGCGGGTCGCGTGCACCGTGTTCGAGCTCTACCTCGAGACCCGGCTAAACTGTTCCAGGTCGATTTGAGTCCATTCAATCCCGAGCTGCTTTCCTATTGCAGGAGCTTCCTGTGTTGAGAATTGTTGCTTGTTACTCATGTGAGCCTCACATATCTCGGTATGTCTGCATCAGTTTATTTGTATTACTCGTCTTGATATGTTCTAAGTAAGAAAGTGCGCCCGGACTTTGGCGGCAATCTGAGGACCGGTCATCTTGTCAACGGTTTCAACGGCAAGGACCTTTCCTTTGATTTTTTCGTGTTTAAGACGTTTTTCTAACTCGCCTTTTGCCTCACCAGGGCCAAATAACTGGATTGACTCCGCATCACGAATGACTTCAATGACCTCATCGTAGTATTTGTTGAGTTGGTTCCCAAATTTTCGGTCCCTTTGATCCTCCGAGGTAACCTCTTTTAATCCTTCTGGAGTTTTAGAATGTGAACTGCCAGAGTATCGGAGGTGTTTCCTGCTACTTGATTTTATGTATCTTGTCTCTTCACCGTCGCCCAAAAGGATTACGATGATCGCTTCCCTATGGTCGATCCACAAACCAATTTCCTTTTTCATAGGACGCTCCTTATCTATGTCTGGAAAAACTGACCTTCTTGAAATCGATATATCCACGTTCTACGTTTGTATCGATCAATTGCACCCAGGTCCGTTCGCCAACATCCAACCCCTCGAATCCATCCACCAGCTTGCCTTCAACAGGAATATTGAGCAGCCTAACCCATGTACCCTTCTCGGAAGCGCCCGTGACGATCGAATCAAACTGTTCTCCGATTCTCGATTCAAGAAGCAGTGCAGCCGCGGATTTTTCGACCCGCCGTTCGACTTTGTTGGCTGCATCCTCTGCTTCAGTACAATGAGTCGCCAGAACGTCCAGTTGGTCTTTTCTATAGGGCACAGGCTTACCTTCCAAGGCCGCTTTCAACAAGCGCTGGGTAAGCAGGTCGGGGTAACGACGGTTCGGAGCCGTCGAGTGAGCATAATCCTTGACTGCGAGACCAAAGTGGCCCGGAATATTCCCATCAGGAAGTTCGGCAATATATTCGCCAGCGCCCAAAAGCTTTATCACAGCCAGCGATAAGTCGGGGAATCGGATCGGATCTGCGGCTTTTTCTTTGACGAGAAACTCTTCCAGCGCTTTCGAATCCGGGGTCTCCGGAAGCCTGAACTCATGCACCCCGGCAATTTCGACGATTCGGTCCCAGCGTTTGGGAATTCTCACTACCCGGCGGATGGATGGGAATTTACTAGCGGAGAGGTAACGGGCAGTGACGCCGTTAGCCGCGATCATGAAATCTTCGATGATCTCCTTGGCCCGATTCTTTTCTTCCACTTCGAGATCACGGATCTGATCACCGTCAAATATAGGCTTGGCTTCTAAAGTATCCAAACTAAGCGCGCCATGAACATGACGGAGATTTTTCATGCTTTGGGCTGTTTTGTCCTGCAGCCGCAGGTTATCATCAAGACCGATGACAGAAGACACAGCCTCAGGCTCGGTTCCATTCCCATCCAACCACGCGGCAATGCTGTTATAGGCTAGTTTTGCATGATTGCGGACACGCGCCCTGTAAATCTCTGCATCCAGAAGAGATCCGTCTGTGTCTACTACCATTTCAACAACAAGAGCTAGGCGTTCCTCATTGAGATTGAGCGAAGTAAAGCCTGTGGAAAGTTTTTCAGGAAGCATCGGGAATATCCGGGCAGCAGTATAAACCGAGGTGGTATTGTGGCGGGCGTGTTCATCAATGGCGGAACCTTCTTCAACAAGCGAGTCTACGTCGGCTACGGCAACCATAATCTTGACTTTGTCTCCGGACATTACCTCCGCAATTGTCAGCTGATCAAGATCAAGTGAGTCATCGTTATCGATGGAAGTCCATAGTAGATCCCTTCGGTCACGTATTGGCTCACTGTCCATGGCTGCAGGAGCCTTAATCATGGCAAGTTGAGCGAGTGCATCAGCAGAAAATTCAGGAAGTAAGCCGCGCTCGAGCATTGCTCTATTGGCAATATTCTGTAAAATGCTGCGGTGGTGTTTTTCATTGAAATTCATAGGATGTCTTTCCTAAATTGATATGAGTATGATTATATCAACGACCGCTGGCGCGCGGGCTATCGGCGCGGTTTGGAGCGCGCCTCCAATGTCCGTGTTCCGGTGAACCGGCCTTGGGGATGCGTAAAGTTAAACAAAGCGTTCGTAAAAAAATGATGGAGAAAACGAGAAACTAACTGCCCAACCTATTTACCGATTGTCAAACCAACTTCCTGGATAATCTCGACGGGGCGCGACTTTTTATTTGCCTGGCTATCTGGGATGTTAGCTTTACGGGCCTCTTGTTTCATACGCCGCACATGTGTGCGCTGTCCTCTAGATAATTGTTTGCGTTTCGTTGTTGATGTTTTGGCTATCATTAGGTTGATCTCCTATTTTCGTTAATGTTTTGTGAGGCGATCTTTGCCTCTGCGGTATTCCGACCACAATAACACCCTGGACCGGTTCTCTAGGGTAGGCTTATCCGATATCGGCAGCGAAATATATTCAGAAGCTACGGATGTCGGATTATTTTCTAAATATGAAAGACTTATCAGGCGAGGGTTTCTCCAATTGGAATAAAGGGGAAAACCTCAAAGGTCATAGAAACTTACTTGATATTAAATAACACTCACCAATGATTTTTTATAACTGGAATTAGCTCACGTGGAGGGCGGCTACCTGCCGGAAATGAAATCCGTATATTGCCAGGGTGATGGCCAGTGGGAACAGGCGTGGACGCCGGAACAATGTCCAGAAAAAGAGCCGCCAGTATTGGATGCGTTCGGCACCGCGTATACCCAGTTGATAGATGGACCGCCACAAAGCCAGAATGTATTGCGGTTCCAATTGGATTCTGATTTTTGGCGGCTGGTACTCACGAAGAAATGTCTGTACTCGTTCATAATAGAACTGGGGTGCGTAGATTTGGCTTAGAATCTTGCGATAACCTTCCCGCAGTGGTTCCAGGCCCATCTTGGGGATGATGTTGGTCGAGCCATCCACGTTATCGCCTGAAAATTCTTTAACCAGACGGCCTTCTTTTTGCATGCGCTCATACAGGCGTGTTCCTAAAGGAGCTTGCAGCAATCCAACCATGGCCGTTACAATGCCGCTCTTTTGGATGAAATCAATCTGCTGCTGAAAGATTGAGGGAGAATCATTATCGAAACCGACTATGAAACCACCCTGTACCTGAAGGCCAGCTCGCTGGAGTTGCTTGACGCTCGCTACCAGATCGCGGCCCTTATTCTGGTTCTTGCTGCATTCGGTTAGGCTGTCTTCATTGGGTGTCTCGATTCCGACAAATACTGCGTCGAACCCGGCTTCTACCATAAGCCCGAGGAGTTCTGGATCATCGACCAGGTTTATGGAAGCTTCTGTGCTGAATGGCATACCGGTTTTACCTTTACGCCATTCAATTAACGCCGGTAGCACCTCGGACTTAATATGCTTCTTATTTCCGATAAAGTTGTCGTCCACAAAGAAAATGCTCTTACGCCAGCCCAGTGCGTAGAGGCCATCCAACTCGGCGATAATTTGGGCGGCAGCCTTGGTACGCGGGCGATGGCCTAACAACGCTGTTACATTGCAAAAATCACAATTGAACGGACAGCCGCGCGAGAACTGAATGCTGACTGTGTCGTAATACTTGAGATTCGCCAGCCTCCAAAGTGGGGCAGGGGTTTGGTGGATATCGGGATATTCCGTTGAGGCATACACCCTTAAAGCATGACCTTCTTCCAGGCCGCGTAAGAATGGTCCAAGAGTTAGCTCAGCCTCGTTCAAAACAAAATGGTCTACAGCCGGATATTGCTCATATTCCATCGTGAAGAGCGGTCCGCCAGCTACCACTTTCACACCGGCTAAATTACAGCGGTGGATAACGGCGCGTGCTGATTCCCGCTGAACTATCATGGCACTGATGAAGACATAATCGGCCCATACCAAGTCTTCATCCTTGAGGTCCGTCACGTTGAGATCGACCAGTCTTTTATCCCACTCGAAGGGGAGCATTGCTGCTACAGTCAACAGACCCAGAGGGGGTGCACCGGCTTTCTTATGGACAAATTTAAGAGCGTGTTTAAAACTCCAAAAGGTGTCCGGAAATTCCGGGTAAACAAGTAGAATTTTCATCTCCGCCTCCTCCAAAATCATTAAAACCCTATTTTGTCTCTGTTATTCGGTCCAAAATTTAACGAACGATTTCAACAAATAAGTAATTTATTGAATCGCGTTACGAATAAATTCGGTCACAGACTTTGCTAAGCACGGGATTGTTTCTTCCGGTGTTTGCTTACACCTCCGAGTTAGGGCAAGGATGATCGCCCTGCGTGCCGCTGATTTACAGGTTGGCAGGCAAAGCCCTTTCAATCATATTCCTTGCGTATATAACTTGTTGTTTAAATGAAATTCGGTGGGATAAAGTATGCGCAAGTCACAATTCCGGTGTGTGTGCCGAGACATTATCAATATATCCCTTTTTCAGATTTTGCGCAATCTCCATCTAAATAACGAAGGTCCTAAATCCGAACACGATGATGTCATTTCAAACTGAAGACGCTCGAAAACCTTTGTTTGAGATTGCTTCAGATTGCGCTAAAACCATGCCATATGCTTTGTTATGGGTTCGAGATTAACACTCCACTAAGATAAATAGTTACTTGTGTATTAGCATCCAAGGTTCCACTGGTATCGTCACAAAGGCGATTTTGTGGGTTTATGCGAATAGGGGTTCAGGTCCCAATTAACAAGGGTATAGAAGACCTAACGTACATGGTCTGACATAACCTCTTTACCATCTCCAACGTCCTCATCCACTCAAGTATCAACTGGTACGTTTACGACTATGCCGACCTCGACAGTTGATCCACAGAGTTCACCGGGCGTTTCCACACTTCATCACGTCGAAGTTGTATTAATGGAAAACCACAGTTATAACGAAGTGTGTATTACCAGGTATTTACCCTCTAACACAGATCTTTCTAACTCGAATGAGCGGGCTACTTTTTATTAAATATCTTTTGTTTATTAATAATTAATTAATCTTATAAGCAAACATATTTAAGATTTTGCATGGAAAAAGCTTAAATAGTACGGTTTTCAACAAAATATTTTGTGATTCAACTATTAAGCTTACAAATTCGTTATTTTCGAGTTTGGGTAATTTTTGGATGCTACACTGCTGCGAACAAAATGAACGGTTGGCCACTAACCTATTGTTCAGAAATAGAAGACTGATATATTGATATTCACTGCTCTTCTGATTTAGGGATCATTCGCCGAATTCAAATCCCACCTATTTCTGTTAATAAATAGTGGAAGCATTTCGCTGTTATTTTTTATTATTTCAAAGATATAACGATCACTAAAACCTTGTCAAGATATATAAAAAGAGGCAGGCTGTGATCGGGCCAGGGGGATATCAAGGCAGTCAGGATCCAGGCTGGATGGCTCCGGGATTGTTTTCACTTTGTTAATTACTCGGAAATAAAGTAAAAGTCGAAGTCGGCGCTAGCTTCAAAGCTTCAATGCACCGACTTCCTAGCCAAAGGTCTTGGAGGACGCAAATGACTACGAATAAGAGTATTCCCGATTCGCTATCGACGAAAGCGGACAGCACGACGGTAACCGTAAAATCAGAAAAACCCTTAATAAAGATATTAAAGCGCTCGAAACAGAATGGATCGCTTTCTCGAAAAGCGAATATCCTGGCTACAGTTTTGTTGGTGATTATGTTGGTACTCGGGGCGACAAACGTAAGTGCCTCTTCGCTGACAAGGGCAGATGCTCAATTGCAGCTACCCATCAGGGCTGTCTTCTACTATCCATGGTTTCCGGAAGCCTGGAATCAACAAGGGGTCAACCCGTATACCAACTATCACCCCTCCCTTGGTTCTTACGATTCGTCCAACCAAACCGTACTTAAACAACACATCGCTGCCATGCAATATGGTGGGATCCAAGCCGGTATTGCCTCTTGGTGGGGACAAGGGTCGAAGACGGATGGTCGGGTTTCGGCTTTGCTCCAGGCTGCCGCTGGAACTTCATTTCTTTGGACACTGTACTATGAACCGGAAGGTCAGGGTGATCCCTCCGTTGCTCAAATCACCAGTGACTTGACCTATATCCGCGACCACTATGCGGGTGACCCCGGGTTCCTCAAAATCGGAGGCCGTTTTGTAGTTTTCGTTTACGCCAATGGAGCGGATAGCTGCGGGATGGCTGACCGGTGGAAACAAGCCAACACCGTCAATGCCTATGTCGTGCTTAAGGTATTCGCCGGATATAAAACCTGTGCCAGCCAACCGGATGGGTGGCATCAATATAGTCCGGCGGTAGCGACAGATTCCCAGGGAGGTTACAGCTACGCGATCAGTCCTGGATTTTGGAAAGTAGGCGAAACTCCGCGGCTGGTACGTGATCTGACCAGATGGAATACCAACATACGCGATATGGTCGCTTCGGGTGCACCGTTTCAACTGATCACCACTTTTAATGAATGGGGGGAGGGGACGGCGATTGAATCGGCAACAGAATGGACCAGTCCCTCGGTTTATGGTGCATACCTGGACGCCTTGCATAACAATGGGCAGACAGGGTCTGTGCCAAGTTCAACGCCGACAACGATCGCAAGTTCGAGCCCAACATCTACTTCGACGAATTTAACGACCGTACGGTTAACGTCTTCTGCAGATTCTTACACGGATGCATCGAACCCGACTGTCAATAATGGCAAGTCGACCCAAATCCGAATTGATAATTCGCCGATTGTAAACAGCTACCTGCGTTTCAATATCCAGGGATTGAGCGGCACGGTGACGAAGGCAACCCTACGGGTTTATGCGAACAGCAGTTCGAGCGCCGGTTATCAGGTGTACAGTGTTCCGGACACGAGTTGGGGTGAAACGACGATCACTTACAACAATGCACCGGCGTTTGGCAGCCTGGCTGGCTCCATGGGAGCATTCAGCAGCGGCGTATGGACAAGTGTGGATGTCACCCCACTGATCACCGGTAATGGGACCGTTAGCCTGGCAATGACTGGCAATAGCAGTACGGCAGTCAGTTTTGTCAGTCGTGAAGGTGGTGTGAATGCGCCCCAATTGGAAATAACGGTGGGAGGTGCCAATGCCAGTCCGACTATAGGTCCCTCGGTAACACCAACTTCCACTCAAGCGATTCCACCGACCAATACACCGACGCAGGTCTTTACTTCCACACCTACGGTGGCGAGTATACCTGCCGGTCCATCTCAAACCCCTACGTCCACTCAGGCCTTAAACCCGAGCAATACAGCAACGCAGGTATTTACTTCCACACCTACAGGGACGAATATACCTTCTAGCTCAACTCCAACACCTACACAAACCCAACTCGTCGCTGCCACACCCACGTCATATACATCGACAACCACGCGATTCGTCCCTTCTGCAGATTCTTACACAGATGCATCGAACCCGACTATCAACAATGGTAGTTTGACCCAAATCCGAATTGATAATTCGCCAATTGTTACCAGTTACCTGCGTTTCAATATCCAGGGATTGAGCGGCACGGTGACGAAGGCGACCCTACGGGTTTATGCGAACAGCAGTTCAAGTGCCGGTTATCAGGTGTACAGTGTTCCGGACACGAGTTGGGGTGAAATGACGATCACTTACAATAACGCCCCGGCGTTTGGGAGCCTGGCTGGCTCGATGGGTGCATTCAGCGGCGGCGTATGGACAAGTGTGGATGTCACCCCACTGATCACAGGTAATGGGATTGTTAGCCTGGCGATGACTGGCATCAACAGTACGGCAGTCAGTTTTGTCAGTCGTGAAGGTGGTGTGAATGCGCCCCAATTGGAAATAACGGTGGGAGGTGCCAAT